>CAWDIY010000017.1:0-309707 GCA_963802455.1 uncultured Alphaproteobacteria bacterium
GCGCGATTTGACACCGCCCAGCTTGCCGCTTTAGCGGCGGCCCTGCCGGACCCGGCGCTCATTGTCGATGAGCGCGGCTCCGTGCTTGCCGCAAACCGGCAGGCGGACTTGTTTTTTGAGGAAGCCGTCACGGGCAGACAGCTTGCGCTCGTGCTGCGCACACCCGCTGTTCTGCAGGCGGTCAGCAACTCCATTCTGTCGTCAGAGCCGCGCCGCGCGCAGCACATTGTCCGCGGACCTCTGCAGCGCACATACGATGTCATTGTTTCGCCGTTGGGCGGGTTTGGGAGTTCCGGGCGCCTGGCGCTGCTTTTGCTGCGCGATCAGACCTATGAAGAGCACATTGAGCGGATGCGCTCCGACTTTGTCGCCAATGCCAGCCATGAGCTGCGCACGCCTTTGGCTGTTTTGTCAGGGTTCATCGAAACGCTGCAGGGCGCGGCGCGCGGCGATGCGAAGGCGAGAGATGAGTTCCTGGTCTTGATGAAAGCCCAGGCTGACCGCATGGCGAGGCTTATTGACGATCTTTTGTCGCTGAGCCGGATCGAAGTCAGTGAACATCTTGCGCCGGCGGAAATTGCGGACTTGGCTTATATCGCGCGGCAGGCCTGCGAAATGTTGAAGCAATTAGCCAAAGAGGCGCATTGTGAGCTTCGCGTCGGTCTGCCTCCTTCGCTGCCCGTCATTGGCGATCCGGGTCAGCTTTCGCAGGTCGTTCACAATCTGATTGAAAACGCCATCAAATACGCCGCGTCGGGCAAGATGATCGATATTGAAGGAAAGTTGGAAAATGGCGCGGCTGTGTTGTCAGTGCGCGATTATGGGCCCGGCATCGCGGCTCATGATGTGCCGCGCCTGACCGAGCGCTTCTACCGTGTCAACGTTCAGGACAGCCGCAATCGCGGCGGCACCGGGCTTGGACTGGCGATTGCCAAGCATATTATCAGCCGCCATCGCGGAAAGCTGCTGATCGATTCAGAGCCAGGACGGGGGAGCACATTCTCCGTCCACATGCCATCTGCCAAATAGCTGTTCCAAAACAACGGCTTGAACTGTCACAAATCCGTTACCTTACTGTCGCATAGATGTTGTGAGACGGGCATAGAACCCGGTTTGTCAAACATGACAGGAGAAATTGCCAGATGAAACGCATCGCGCTTGCCACCAGCCTTCTTGCCCTCGCTCTGTCGCCAGCCTTGGCTGCGCGCGACCAGATCAGGATTGTCGGCTCATCGACCGTCTATCCATTCACCACAGCCGTGGCCGAAGCATTCGGCAAGTCGTCGGGCATGAAGACCCCGGTCGTTGAATCAACCGGCACCGGCGGCGGCATGAAGCTGTTCTGTGCCGGCGCTGGCGATGACACGCCGGATTTCACCAACGCCTCGCGCCAGATCAAGAAGAGCGAGTTCGAAGACTGCGCCAAGAACGGCGTGACGGAAATTGTCGAGATCAAAGTCGGCTTTGACGGCCTGTCGCTGGCCCAGTCCAAGGATGCCGCCGGTTTCGCGCTGACCAAGCAGCAGGTTTTCCAGGCTTTGGCCAAGGAAGTCCCGGGCGCGGACGGCAAACTTGTCGCCAACCCTTACAAGACCTGGGCTGACATCGATCCGTCGCTGCCTGCTGTCAAAATCGAGGTTCTCGGACCTCCTCCGACATCCGGCACGCGCGATTCGTTCGTTGAGCTGGTGATGGAAGTCGGCGCTGCCAAGTTTGAGACGCTTGCCGCACTCAAGAAGGATGACGCCAAGGCGTTTGAGAAAGTCTGGAAGTCGATCCGCGAAGACGGCGCCTATGTTGAGGCCGGCGAAAACGACAATCTGATTGTGCAGAAGCTTGAGGCCAACAAGGATGCCGTCGGTATTTTCGGCTTCTCCTTCCTCGAAGAGAATGCCGCGATGATCAAGGGTCTCACAATGGACGGCGTTGCGCCTTCTTATGAGACAATCGCCTCGGGAGAATACAAAGTGTCCCGCCCTCTCTATATCTATGCCAAGAAGGCACATGTCGGCGTTATTCCGGGCATGGCCGAGTTTGTCGCTGAATATGTCTCCGACAAGGCTATCAGTGAGGAAGGCTACCTGTCTGACAAGGGCCTTATCACACTTCCCGGCGAAGACGCCAAAAAGACCGCCGCCGCCGCTGCGGCGATGGAAGTCCTGAAGGGCGACGCGTTGAAGTGACCCGCCCCTCAGCGCGGGGCAGCCTCGGATGTACAGGCTGCCCTGCGCAAACACATAAGAAGTTTTCTATTTCCGAGTCCGAAGGCCTGTCATGACGCTGATCTTTGCCCTGCTCATTCTGCTGATGGTCTCAGGTTCCTTCTTTCTTGGCCGCAGCCGGGCCGGCGCGCTGCAGACTTCAGCCAGCCTTCACTCCCTGCCCTCCTATCACGGCATGCTGCTTTCGCTTGTGGGCCTGCTTGCGTCGCTTTTGGTTCTGGCTCTGGGTCAGCGCTTCATTCCGGATCACATTCCTTGGGTTTCGCTCGCAGCCGGTTTCGCCGCCGTTGGATACTTTTACCAGAAAATTTCGCCGGACTACCGCGCGCGCAATCTGTTTGAGCGGATTGTTCTGTTCATTCTCGCCGCCTGTGCCACGTTTGCCATTCTGGTGACGATCGGCATTGTTTTCTCGGTCCTGTTTGAGGCGCTGCGCTTTTTCAGCGAAGTTTCGCCGCTGCATTTCCTGACAAGCCTGCAATGGTCGCCGACGTCCGACCCGGCCTCGTTCGGTATTGTGCCGCTGGTCGCCGGGACGCTGCTGATCACTCTGATCGCCATATCCATCGCCGGCCCGCTCGGCCTGTTCAGCGCGATCTATATGGCGGAATATGCCTCTCCGAGGGTGCGCGGCATTGCCAAGCCGCTGCTGGAGATTCTCGCCGGCGTGCCGACGGTCGTGCTCGGTTTCTTCGCGGCGCTCACCGTCGCACCGCTGATCCGCGGCTGGGGCGAAAGCTTCGGCCTTTCGGTCTCCTCGGAATCGGCGCTGGCTGCGGGCGTCGTCATGGGCATGATGATCGTGCCGCTGATCTCCTCGCTGTCGGATGACATCATCAACGCCGTGCCGCAGTCGCTGCGCGACGGGTCATACGCGATGGGCGCGACTAAGTCGGAAACGATCAAGAAGGTCGTGCTGCCCGCCGCGCTGCCCGGCATTGTCTCCGCGTTCATCCTCGCCATCTCCCGCGCTATCGGCGAGACGATGATTGTGGTCATGGCGGCGGGCCTTGCCGCCAATCTGACCTTCAACCCGCTGGCGGCCGTGACCACCATCACCGTGCAAATCGCCACGCTTCTCGTCGGCGATCAGGAGTTTGACTCGGCCAAGACACTCTCCGCCTTCGCGCTCGGCCTGGTGCTTTTCATCTTCACCCTTGTCCTAAACTATGTCGCACTGACGGTCGTGCAGAAATACCGGGAACAATATGACTGAGTTCACGATGAAGGGCGGCGCGGAGCTTGTCGCCAAGCGCTATCGCGCAGAACGCAGATTCAAGGCGCTGGGCCTGTTGTCCCTCGCCATCACGGCGCTGTTCCTCGGCTTCCTGGTCGTTGACATCGTGACGAAGGGCTTTCCGGCGTTTTTCGAGCACACGGTCAAGATGGACGTGCTGATCGACCCTGCCAAGATAGACGCCAACGCCATCGCCAAGGGCGATTTTCAGGGCCTCGCCAAAGATGCGCTGCGCGCCGCGTTTCCCGGCGTGAACGACCGGAGCGGCAAGAAGCAGCTGACAGGAATCCTGTCTTCCGGCGCGGGCGACGCGTTGCGGGAAATGGTCACGGCTGATCCCAAGCTGATCGGCGCGAAAGTGTCCGTGCCTCTGCTGCTGTCAGGTGATGCGGACCTTTATCTCAAGGGCTATCAGACCGATATTTCAAAGACGCCAGGCGGAGCCGAACTGACGATTGCCGTAGACGGTGACGCGTATCTCCTGACGACCAGCGCGCCGCTGGCTGCAGGGCAGATTGTGCGGGCAAATGGCGGCGCGCTCAAGGTCACAAGCGCTGGCGACGGCGCCGCCAAAGCGGACGCGATTGAAAAGCCGGCGGAACCCGGCATTGTCGCCGCCGGGAAATGGGACATTGTCTCCTTCAGCGCCAAGGAGTCCGACCGCCGCTCATCCGACCGCGAAATTCTCTGGCTTGAGCAGCTGAAAGACGAGGGCCGTATCGCCGAGGGTTTTGCCTGGCGCTTCTTTTCGTCCGGCGACTCGCGCGAGCCAGAGCTGGCCGGCATACGCGGCGCATTGATCGGCTCGCTTCTGGTCATTGCGGTGACACTCTCGATCTGTCTGCCGATCGGCGTTGCGGCGGCGGTCTATCTTGAAGAGTTTGCGGCTAAGAACCGTTTCACCGACCTGATTGAAGTCAACATCAACAATCTCGCCGCCGTGCCGTCGATCATTTTCGGTCTGCTCGGCCTTGCCGTGTTCCTGTCCTACTTTGGGCTGCCGCGCTCGGCGCCTCTGGTCGGCGGGCTGGTGCTGGCGCTGCTTGTGCTGCCGACGATCATCATCGCCTCGCGCGCCGCCTTCCGCTCTGTGCCGCCCTCTATCAAGGAGGCGGCGCTCGGCGTCGGCGCGTCGCATCAGCAGGCGGTGTTCCATCACGTTCTGCCTCTCGCCGTGCCGGGCATTCTGACCGGCACGATCCTCGGCATCGCCCGCGCCTTCGGCGAAACCGCGCCGCTTTTGATGATCGGCATGATCGCCTTTATCGTCGATGTGCCGAAGGGCTTCACGGATGCGGCAACCGTCATGCCGGTGCAGATTTTCCTCTGGTCCGACCTGCCGGAAATCGGGTTCCAGTCCAAAACCGCCGCAGCCATCATGGTGCTGCTGGTCGTCCTGTTCTGTTTGAACGCTGTCGCAATTTACTTGCGCAAGCGCTTCGAACGCCGTTGGTAAGCGAAAGAGAGTCCGCCATGGATGCCATGACCAAAGAAGGGGCTTCAAAAGTGAAGGCCAGGAATATTGAAAGCCCCGCCAACGCCGCGGGGCTGCCGGAGAAGCCCTTGGCGGAAATCAAAATCAGGGCCCGCAATGTCGATGTCTTTTATGGCGAGAAACAGGCCATCAAGGACCTGTCCATCGATATACCGGCGCGCAGCGTCTCATCCTTCATCGGCCCCTCGGGCTGCGGCAAGTCCACATTCCTGCGCTCGATCAACCGCATGAACGACACGATCCCGTCCTGCAAGGTCACGGGTCTTATAGAGATCGACGGCAAGAATATTTATGACAAGGATCTCGATGTTGTGCAGCTGCGCGCCAATGTCGGCATGGTGTTCCAGAAGCCCAATCCGTTTCCGAAATCGATCTTTGAAAATGTCGCCTACGGCCCGCGCATCCATGGCCTTGCCAAGAGCAAAACCGACCTTGAGGAAATGGTCGTGTCGGCTTTGAAAAAGGCCGGGCTGTTCGAGGAGGTCAAGGACCGGATCGATCATTCGGGCACCAGCCTTTCCGGCGGCCAGCAGCAGCGGCTGTGCATCGCGCGCGCCATTGCTGTGAATCCCGAAGTGATCCTGATGGACGAGCCCTGCTCGGCGCTCGACCCGATCGCAACGGCGCGCATCGAAGAGCTGATCGACGAACTGCGAGAAAATTTCACGATCGTCATCGTCACCCACTCGATGCAGCAGGCGGCGCGTGTTTCGCAGCGCACGTCTTTTTTCCACATGGGAACCCTGGTTGAAACAGGCGTCACGGACGAAATTTTCACCAGCCCCAAAGACAAGCGGACCCAGGATTACATCACGGGCCGCTTCGGTTAGAATTGAGCGAGGACCGACATGACTGATCACATCGCAAAAGCCTATGACAACGACATTTCCTCGCTGAAAACCATGCTTGCCCACATGGGCGGACTTGCCGAGGAGCAGCTGGACAGCGCCATCACCGCTTTGTCAAAGCGCGACATCGCTTTGGCGGATCAGGTGATTTTGCGCGACGACAGGCTCGACGCGCTGGAGCGCGAGATTGAGGAAAAAGCGATCCTGACCATCGCAAAGCGCCAGCCGATGGCGCTTGATCTGCGCGAGATCATGGTGGCAATCCGGGTCTCCTCCGACATCGAGCGCATAGGCGACCTTGCGAAAAACACGGCCAAGCGCACCCACGCGGTTTCCGAACCCCTGCCGCGCCGGCTGGCGACCGGACTTGCCCGCATGGGCGCAATGGCGCAAGGGCCAGCTTAAAGAGGTGCTTGACGCCTATGCGCGGCGGGACGATGGCAAAGCCATGGCTGTCTGGCGCGCGGACGAGGATTTGGACGCGCTTTACAATTCGATCTTCCGCGAGCTTCTGACCTATATGATGGAGGACCCGCGCAACATCAGCCAGTGCACGCATCTTCTGTTTGGCGCGAAAAATCTTGAGCGCATTGGCGACCACACCACCAATATAGCCGAGAACATTCACTATCTCGTGCACGGCAAGACCATCAGCGAGGCGCGTCCAAAGAAGGACATCACGTCCATGATGAATCCCGAGAAGGACCGCTGAGCCATGAGCGCATCCATCCTTGTGATCGAGGACGAGGAATCCATCCAAACCCTGCTGAGATACAATCTTGAGTCCGGCGGCTACCGTGTCCGCGCTTCCGCGCAGGGCGAGGACGCCGCCTTCCTCATCTCTGAGGAGCGGCCCGATTTGATCGTGCTCGACTGGATGCTTCCAGGCATATCCGGCATCGAAGTCTGCCGGCAGGTGCGCGCAAAGCCGCAATCGCGCGATATCCCCATTATCATGCTGACGGCCCGCAGCGAGGAAGCCGAAAAGGTGCGCGGGCTTGCCACCGGCGCCGATGATTATCTCGTCAAGCCGTTTTCCGTGCCTGAGCTTTTGATGCGGATCAAAACTATTCTGCGCCGCGTCAATCCCGATGCCGTCGCCGAGAAGCTGAGCGCCGGCGACCTCTTTCTTGACCGCAGGACACGCCGGGTCAGCCGCAGCGCAAGGGATATCAGTGTTTCGCCAACCGAGTTCCGCCTGCTTGAGCAGCTTATGCAGAATCCCGGACGTGTCTACACCCGCAGCCAGCTGCTTGACACCGTCTGGGGCCGCGACGCTTTTGTCGATGAGCGAACCGTCGACGTCCATGTCGGCCGCCTGCGCAAGGTGCTCTCGCGCGGCAAGGAAGCCGATCCGATCCGAACAGTCAGATCGACCGGATATGCATTTGACGAAAGATTTGGCCGGGTCTGAGTAATATCATGGTGCGGTGGAAGACGACCGCCGCCTTGCCCAATTCCACATTTTCCGCCACGCTCCCCAAGCTCCCGCTCCGCCTGCTTTTCCCCCTCCTCATCCTCGCCGCCATCCCCGCGCGCGCCGAGGACCTTTCCCTCGGCCTGCCCATCGACTGCGCGCTCGGGGCGGACTGCTGGATTCAGCAATATCCGGCGCATGGGGCAGCGGGCGGGGCGCAGGATTATGCCTGCGGGCGGGAGAGCTATGCGGGGCATGACGGGACGGATTTTTAGGGTGCGGGAACTGTCGTCGCGGGTTTTGGTGCTGGCGGGCGCTGCGGCGCGGGACGGGGTGGCGGATCATCTGGTGAGGAATGACGCGGACCGGGCCCCGGTGGAGGGGCGCGAATGCGGCAATGGCGTGGTGATCGGGCATCAGGGGGCTGGGAGACGCAATATTGCCATATGCGGCAAGGCTCGGTGCGGGTGAAACCGGGCGATGCGCCCGCCGCTTCAGCTACGCCCTTACGATGGAACCGGCCACCGCCGCGTCCCGCCTGATCCGCGCCACCATGGCCCGCAGCCCGTTGCTCCGTTGCGGCGAGAGGTGTTCATTCAAGGCCGAGCTGTTTCATCAGCGCCTCAGCGTCCGCAGCCGAGATTTCGCTGGAGCGCCTGCCGGAATAGAGCGCGAGGATGATGGCGACAAGGCCTTTGACGATATGGGCGTCGCTGTCCCCGAGGAATGACACCTGCGGGTCCGGACCCTCGCCAGCGGAGGTTTGCAGCCAGACCTGGCTGACACAGCCCTGCACTTTGTTGCCCTCGGTGCGCGCAAGGTCCGGCAGCGGCGCGAGCTGGCGGCCGAGGTCGATAATGTAGCGGTAGCGGTCCTCCCAGTCGTCGAGAAGCTCAAAGTCCGCGATAATGTCATCCAGCGCTTGGGTCATGCTGGGCATATAGGCATTTTTGCAGCCAAGGGAAATGGCGCGCGATTGACTTGTGACGCAAATCCCTATTGCAGCATCGCCATGCAGGACCAGATCATTCTCCCCGACGATTCCACGCGGCCGCTCGCACCGAAGATCGACGGCGTCACCGAAGCGCAGCGCTGGCAGGGCAGGCGGCTGGCGCTGTTCCATCAGATGCATCTGCGCGAACTGTCGAAAGTCCGCCGCGCCATGGCCGGCGTGTTTGCGGGCGAGGGGACGGCGGAAGAGCTTCTCGTGACGATTTCCTCAATGCAGATGTTTTCCAACATGCGCCAGTTTGGCAATCTGTGCGGCGCGGCCTGTGAGATGCTGACCGGGCACCATATGATCGAGGACCAATATGTGTTCCCGGCATTGCATGGGCATACAAACGGGCTGAACAGGGTGGTTGAGCGGCTGCAGGCCGAGCATCTCGTCATCCATGAGCTTCTGGTGTGGCTGGAGGCCGCTGCGTCGGCGCTCATCACCGACCCGGGCGCCAAGACGGCAAAAATTCTGCGCGCCGAATTTGCCCGGCTTGAAGCTTTTGTCGTCTCGCATTTCGGCTATGAGCAGACAGAGCTTGAGGAAGCGCTGGGGTTCTACGGCGTGGACATCTGAGCGCCGCCCAATCCATCCTCTATATGAGCGGCGATGATTTCGTCGAAGCTGCTCTCAGCGTCAAAGCCGAGTGATTTCGCCCTTGCCGCGTTGAAATTCTGCGGCCAGCCGGAGACGATGCGGGCAATTGTGGCATCGGGCTCGCGGCGGATCAGCTGCACCGCCTTGTCGCCGCCCGCCCGCCGAAGCGCTTCGATCTGATCGGCGACAGTGCAGGAAAGGCCGGGCAGGGTCAGCGCGCGCCGGTTTCCGAGCGCGCCGGGGGCAAGCCCCGCCGCACGGATGAGAAAGCCGATGGCGGCGCGCGGCGAGGCGAACCAGTGACGCACACTGTCCTCGACCGGCAACACCGCTTCCTTGCCGATCAGCGGCTCGCGGATGATGTTTGAGAAGAAGCCTGACGCCGCCTTGTTCGGCGCGCCGGGGCGCACGCACACGGTCGGCATGCGCAGCGACATGCCATCTACAAAGCCCTTGCGCGAATAGTCGGAGATCAAAAGCTCGCAGATTGCCTTCTGCGTCCCATAGCTGGTCAGCGGCGCCGAGAGGAAATCATCTTCGATGCTCTCAGGAAAAGGGCCGCCGAAGACGGCGATGGAGGAGGTGAAGATGAGGCGCGGCCTGTAGCCGCCGCCAGCCATGCGGATCGCTTCGAGAAGATGCCGCGTGCCATCCATATTGATGCGGTAGCCCTTTTCAAAGTCCGCCTCCGCCTCGCCGGAGACAATGGCTGCAAGGTGGAAGATGAGATCGGGCCGTGACGCAATGACGGCGTCCGCCGCGCCGGGTGCGGACAAGTCGCTGATATGGGTCTCGATGGGAAAGGCGGAGGCCGGCGGCGGACCGGCCAGCGCCGTGTCATAGCGGGCAATCGCGGAAATGTGCTTGCCGTCAATGGCGCCGAGCAGCGCCAGCTTTTGGATAAGCCCATTCCCCAGCATGCCCGCCGCGCCGATAACAGCAATTTTCATGCGCGCCTCCCGTTCCCTGCAAACGCCTTGCCATTGCATAGGCAATCTGGCGGCGCGTGTCACGGAGGAACGGGTTGGGAAAGCGGGACAAAAAAAGACCCGCCGCAGGCAGTTTGGGGACTGGGAGCCTGCGGCGGGGCCGTCGGGCGGCGAAGAGGCGGACTAGTTGACGCTGCCAGTCTCGATGGCGTCGTCGGATTTAACGGGCGTCCTTTCGGCGTCAATATATTGTGCCGCAAGGCTGGCGGCCTTTTGGGCGCGGCGGGCGACTTCGCCCGCAACCTTGCGTCCGGTTTCACAGGTTGCGGCGCTGCGCTCGCAGATGCCGGAAAGATCGGCGGCTGCGGAGCGGGCGGCACGAAGCGCGTCGGTCATGCCAAGCGATGTGTCGCTCTTGCCGTCAATATTCCCTCCGAGCGGCAGGGCCAAAAGCACCAGTGAGAACCAGAACGAGGTCCGGATAAGGAACCACATGATTTATCCCCGATTGAAGCATCCGTCCCGGGATGCGTGAAGGGGAAGGCTAGCAGGCAAAGGTCAAATCGGGCTTGGAAAAAACCAGCGCTTTTGAGCAGAATTTAAGTCAAATTTTATGTTTCGCCGAAATGCCGCCGTGATGGCTGGGCCATTTGGCAAAAATCCGATCATAAGGCGCACAACATGTTGAAAATAATGATGAAATTCAGGAGATGCCGTGGTGACCACCATTGAAGGGCAGGCCGGTTGGCCGAGAGCAATTCATTTACCATAAGCGCAAAAGACCTTACTGATGCGCATTTCGCGGTCATCAAAAGGCGCGGAAGGCGCCGCATTTATTGTTTCCTTAAAGCCTGAATGCGAGTGTCATGTCACCGGTTTCGCTGGGGCTGCCGGGTGTGTTGTGTGAGTTTGTTTGCGTGTTGGGGTTTGACATCATAAAAGTGCTGAGCGCCTATGGCAGCCTTTGCGGGCGCTGGGTCAGCGCTGACGTCGCAAGCCCGGCGCGCGGCGCGCATCAGCGCTTTTTCAAATCCATTCTCGCCATGCCGCTGTGCGCCGCTTTGGCCATGCCCACGGCGCTGCTTGCGGGGATGAGTGTTCAAACCGCGTTTGCCGCGCTTGCCGCCATTATTGGAGCGGCATTGGCGCTTGCAGCTTTTGTGTCTCTGACAGGCCGGCTCACGCAGGGCCTCTTTGCCATGGCCATCATGACGGGCGGCATGTTTTCCTTGGTTGCGCCGATCACCAGCCCCCTGGTCCTGTTGCCTCTGGCGCTGCTGACCGGAGCAGAGACGGTTTTCATTTCCAGAAGGCCTGCCTCCGCCATTGCGGCTTCCGCTCTCGCTGTCTCGGCGTGGGCTGCGCTGGGCGGTATTGAGAGCGCCGCCGCTTCGCAGCCCGCCACACTCGCTCTCACGGCGCTGTCGCTTGTCTATCTTGTTGCGCTGCCCCTGCGCGCGCGGCCTGAGGCTGAGAGCGGCGCAGTGTCCGCCGCGCCCGCTCTTGCCGAGGCTGTCCTCGACGCGGCGGGCATTGTGCGCGCCAAAGTGCGTTTGACGGGCGAAGTCTACGGCATTGAGGGCAATTGCGGCGAAGGATTCAATGTCTCTCCCAAGCTGTTGGAAGGATTCGGACTTTTCGAGCGCATACCTGTCGGAGACCGGCTGGCCTATCTTTCGGCGTTGGACGCGGTGCGGGCTGGCAAGGCGCGCAGCCAAACACCTATCAGGCTGTCTGGCCCGGATCTGAATGGCGGCTTTGTCTACGCGCAGGCCTCCTTCTGCCGCCTGGGCGAAGAGACACTCGGGCTGTCGTTACAGCCGGTTGACGCGCCCGCCGCCGCGCTCCCGCCCATCACTGAAAGCAAGGTGAAGGCCGACCGGTATCTGGCCGGCGTCAGCCATGAGCTGCGCACGCCGCTCAACGCCATATTGGGTTTCTCCGATATTTTGCAGCAGGAGATGTTCGGCCCGCTGGCCAGCGACCGGCAGCGCGAATATGTCGGGCTGATCCACCAGTCGGGCGCGCACCTCCTGCAAGTGGTCAATATGATCCTCGATGTGTCCAAGCTTGATGCGGGAGCCTATGAAATATTGTCCGAGCCGTTTGAGGTTGAGGACGCCGTTTCGATCAGCGCCGCCATGGTGCGCGAACAGGCGGCGGCGAAGGGCGTCTCGCTCGAATGCGCCATCGAAGGTTCCGCCGCCGAATGCGTCGGCGACCGGCGCGCAGTGCAGCAGATTTTGATCAATCTCCTGTCTAACGCCGTTAAGTTCACGCCGAAGGGCGGTTCGGTCACACTCAGCGCCAAAGCTGAAAACGCCTGTCTGGTTCTGACCGTCGCCGACACGGGGATAGGCATAAGCGAGCGGGATTTGGCAGAAATCGGCCAGCCGTTCTTTCAGGTGCAGAACGATTACTCGCGTGCGTTTGAAGGCACGGGCCTTGGCCTGTCCTTGGTGCGCGGCCTGGTCGAGCTGCATGGCGGCGGGCTTGCGGTGGAGAGCGAGCTTGGCGCAGGCACGGCCGTCACCGTGCGGCTGCCGCTGCATGGCCCCGTCAAGGGCGCAGGCGGCCCGCTGGTAAATCTTAACGAGAAACGCCAGGCGGCTGCGCTGCCGCCGCAAACTGGCGCACTGGCGCAAGGAGACCGAAATGAACCGGCAATCCGCAAAACGGCCTAAGAAGATCTCCGGCCTGGAGCGCTATTCGGGTGTCGCCGCCCAGCGCGCGGGCGCTTTTGTCTCCGACAATCCGGCCCTGGTCGGCGGTTCGACCGCTTTTGCCGTCGCCATGTTCTTTTTCGCCTCAAATGCGCTCTGGTATCAGCCGAACGCGCACCGGGACGCCTTCTTTCAAACGCGCCCGCTCGAGTTCTACAAGGCGCCGGTGCTGCCGCAGATCCATTCAAAACTTGGCGGCGGCAGGGAGGATGTGTTCAAAATTGTCAAGGATGCGGAGCCGCAGGCCGACCCGGTCGTGCGCGACATTCAGTCCGCCCTGCAGGACATGGCCATGTATGACGGTTCGGTGGATGGCGTTGCCGGGCCGAAGACGCTTGCGGCGATCCGCGCGTTCCAAAAGCGGGCGGGGCTCGAGCCGAACGGCAAGGCCGGCGCGCCGCTGCTTGACGCCATCCGAACGGCGTCAGTGCCTGCGCCCAAGCTGAAAGTGGTCAAGGCCAAGGCCAAAGCGGAGGCGCAGACGCCGCTTCCCGCCGAAGGCAATGCGTCGTCGTCTGACGTTGCCAAAATTCAAACCGCGCTGAAGCGGCTTGGCTATGAGGGCATCGAGCCCGACGGCATTGCCGGGTCAAAGACCCGCGAAGCCGTGCGTGCATTTCAGTTGAAGCTGAAAATGACCGTCACCGGCGAGCCTGATGCGGCGCTGTTGGGCATCATGGTCAAGCAAGGCTGGATCAAAAGCTGAAATCCCTTGCGGCAAAGCCTGACCTGTGCGCCTGACATCAGAGTTCTGGGTCAGCCCAGCTTGTGCGCCGCGTCTTCAAAGATGGCGGCTATGCGGCCATTCTGCGCAAGGGCGCGGTGGAGGCCGGAGCGATCTTCATCCGGGTGCAGTTCCGGGATGGAACAGCCAGCCTTTATGCGCCGGGGCCGCAGACGGATTATGACACGGACAGGCCGCAGGACCGGAGCTTTTCACTGGTGCTGCACAGGGTCACGCCATCCGAGATTGACGCCAGACTGGAACGCGAAGCGCGGTTTGACGCGGATTTTTGGGCGGTGGAGATTGAGCCGGGCGCGATGCGGATTGAGGAAATGATTGAGATCGCTGGCTGATTGGCCGAGCAAAAAAGGTCACCACCCCTTTGGGCCTATCTCACCGTTCATTTTGTTTCAACATTGACGCCAGGAGTGTGAACGCCGTCGTTACCCGCGGCGAAAGCTTGACGCTTGAGCTTTGTCACCTTAGCCCAAGCTGGGAACGGATGCTCAAGTCTGTGATCTGATCCTCGTCTGCCAAAAGCATGGCTTTGGAGAGGATAATCGAGAGGACCGTGTCATCTTCGAATGGCAGCAGCGTGCCGTGCAAACTGCCCCTCGCGGGCACGATGCAGAGATACCGGTCGTTCGGCGCAATGTGGATGCCGCCGCTGGTCAGGTTGATCTTGTAGCTGTGGTGTCTGCCATCGACCAGCAGGTGATCTTTGCCCAGAGTGCAGCAATTGGCGATATCCAGCCCCGGCAGCACTTCTGCAAGGAACGCGTGGCGTGTCGCTGCCAGTTCAGCCGATTGGCCGGAGCGGTAGCTCTCGCGGTAATCCAACAGGTTGATCACCTCAGGCGCCGGATGCTTGGCAGAGGCCCCTTCGTCTTTCCAGTGGCGGTCGTTGCCGATGGATGTTCGCGCGACAATGTTGTCAACGTCCAGCATCGCTTCAGAAAGGGCCATCGCCGGCACTTGTGCGATTGGAACCGCTTCTATTCCTGCCGATTTTCCATCCTCCAGCTTGTAGAAAGCGAGCCGGTCAGTTGCAACGAACGCATACATGTTCGACTGGCTGTCGCCGTGGCCCGGTATGCCTTGCAGTCTGTTGCCGACGCCCGCCACCCAAAACTCGGCGGAAAGGCCATAAGCCGGGAGGAGCAGCCGGACTCGCTCATTGCTGGCATTGTTGCCGCCGACAACGCGGTTGACGGCCTGCCAGCCCTTGGCCTTGAGAATGGCCATGGCAGGGGCCTGCTCAAGCACATGCGCGGCAAAGCGGTTCGAATAGGTGCTGGTGGCGAGCTCCGCGTCCGTCACGACATAGACAGGCCGCCAGGCTTGCAGGAAGGGCTGGCGGACTTTCTCGCGCACGAGCAGCTTGCGCCAGGCATCGACAATTTCAGCTGTGTCATTGATTGGATGCCAGAGCGTCACAGTCCAGCCGCTGCCATGGAGTTCGACTTCCGCGCCGATTTGATCGCGCAGAGCCCCTTGCCGCAGCATGGCGGTTTTGACGCCGCCGGATGAGTGCGTGAAGCGCCAGATCAGGCGGGACACCATGGTGGCGACGAGGCCGTTGCCGGCAAGGTGCTGCTGCCAGAAGGGAAGGGGCCATTGGCGCTGGTTCCGGTAGGAGCGTTCCAGGCGCCGTCGCGCTTCGGGCAGAATGTCCTCAATGTCAGCGGCTGAATTCTGCAGCGACTGCGCAGCCTCTTTGCCGCCCGCAAGCTCCATGAACGCTTTTGCTATGCTGCGGGTCACTTTTCCACCTGGCGCGAAAGTCTGCAGCTTCGCCTTGCGGGTGGATTCGACCGAAAGCTCGGCGCGCCAGCCTTCTATTTCGATAACCCTGCGGCCGCTTGCATCCACGCCATGGCTCGCCATGGCGCGGTCCTTCATGTCATCAAGCGACAGATCTTCCTTGCTCCCGGCGTTGGCCAGCGCCTTGTCGATTTGCGCATGAAGCGATTTGTCCGGGATGTGGCGGCGCACTTTGCCGAGCAGCGCCAGCGCATCGGGCGTTGCGATTTCGCCGAGCGAATGACAGCAGGCGGTGATCACCTTCTTGTTGCGGGTTTTGCGATTTTCATCATCGAACATCAGATTGTCGAGAAGCCGGAAGATGAGCGGCGTCGCCTTGTCCGCAGGCAGAAGCGCAATTGCGTGGGCTATGCCGCAGGCAACGGCCTCGTTGTTGTCCGAAAGGTCGGGATTGTACTGCCAAGGGCCGCCATATCCAGCGTGGACAGAATCACCGCAGTCGAGAATTTCTCCTCCCCTTTCGGCGACAATTCCACGCGCGGTAGAAAATTGCCTGATCATATCCGGCCGCGCCTGCATCTGGAAACTCGCCTTTGCTGCCGCTTGCGTTGTTGATGGTGTAGAAGGCCCTTGATACATGAGAGCATGCGCTGTGACAGCCAGTTGGCGCCTTAAGTGCGTCTAAATGCCTGATCCAGCCGTCAAAATGGCTTGCCACACGATTCAATTCCGATTTGCTCGATGCTGGCTTTGACTGCCTTTTTCCATCCTGCCGCAGGCGCGCTGCCGGCCGCGCTTCTCGAACGAATTCAGAAGCAAACCATCGCTGTCCATGCCCCCGAAACTCCAGCCCTCGATATCCATGACATTGGATGCACTGGCTAAAAATCGCTGCTTGGCGTCTTCAATAGCGGCCTTTTTGCAGGTTTCGGCAAAGCGCTCAGACGTTTGAAACGACAGAGTTGGGAATCGATCCGTTCCAACCTTTCCAAGGAGCGAGGCTGCCATTGGATGGCTGCCTGCGCCAGCGGGCTGCGGCGCAAGCCACCAGCCAAATCTATGTTCCAGGTAATTGGGATGGTCACCCAAGGCTGCTTCGAATGCCGCTTTGTCAGTGACCCAAGGCGCTGATTTTCGGCCTGCCTTGTAATCCGAATAATCCTTCAGGATTGTCTGGCACTGCGCAAGGATGTCGTTCCATGCGCGATGCATGTGCGGCGTGAACCGGCTGACCATGGAGTCGTGCTCGCGCATGTTTCCCGCCGCCAGCATCCGCTCGAAAAATGTCTGCTGCTTGTCCTGGCCCGCAAGCTCGCGCAGCGCTTTGATCACCGGGCTGTCTTTCAGCTCTGGCTGCACCTGCTTGTCTTTAGGCAGCTGCAGGAGGAGCGAGAGCAACTGAGCTGCTGCCGTCCTCGCCGCCGGTGTCATGGCGGTACCGGATTTAACAGCTTTTTGCATTTCGCGGATGATGCCGAGCTTGCATATCTGATAGCTGTAAGCCCAACCGCTCAGATACATGAGGGGAAGCGGGACGGCCATGTGTTTAAGCGCGGCCTCGATCCTGGCGGGCGAAAGCGGGAAGCCGGTGTCAAGCAGGCCCGCGGAAAGGCTCATGCAAAAGCAACCGAGATCGAAGCTCTTCTTGCTATGCCAGTCGGTGCCTTCCACATCTTTGGCAGTCCACACATGGTGTTCGCCAAGAACACAGAGACAATCGAACACATGCCCGCGCATCTCCTCGCCTCCGAGGCGTTCGGCGGCGGCTTTGGAGTAGCTTGGGCTTGGGTATATGGTCCGCATATCTGGGTGGATTTTGTCCACAAGTTCTTGCAAAGTGCCAAGGCCCGGCATGCCCAGCAGGAGACTGCGGACGTCATTGAACTCACTGCGAAAATCCGGCACGCTCGGAGCCGCTGGTGACACATTTGCCTGTTGGGCGGCAGCCGGCCGCGCGAGCGTGTTAGTTGGGACTTGAACCCGTTTTCCGAACATTTCAACCCCCCTGAAGCTGCGTGAGCCGCAGAAATTTCACTTTTGTGTCCGGCAAGAGGCGCACAACCTCTTCCAAACCGGAAATCTGCCGACCATCGACAAAAAGCAGGAACCGCCGGTTCGAAAATCCTGCGATTGCGCGTCTGGTCATTTCGGCATGCGAAATTCCAGCAGTAAATGGCAGATCGCCGTAGATCGCAGAGCGGACAGGGTCGAATTCATCGTGAAACCGGAGCTTTTCGAATTCGTGCTTCACGCGGGCGGCGATCAGCTCCCTGGCGGAGAAAATTTCCGAATCGCCGAATGCGACACTGGCCAAAAACGTGGCGGGCTTTGCGCCAACCTGGTCCATAACGTCCACAGAAATCATGATCGCCCCTATCGATTGGGCGCAATAACACCAGAAAGTGGTAAAGATCAGATTGAAGGGCTGAGTGAAATTTTAGCCCTTGCAATTTTTGCTCTATCCCGCCCTGAGCCGCTTCTGCTCCAGTTCGCCGTAATTGGCGGGCTTGGCGCGCAGCGCGCTTGAAATATCCTCGGCTTTCCAGCGGCGGACATTGGCACTTGTCTGATCCCGCACCATCATTTCGTAGCGCGACAGGAACAGGGCGATTTCCTGTTTGTCCCGGCTGATCTGCGGATAGAAGGCGCTCAGAATGATGAACGCGTCCGCTGTCGACACGCCCGCCGCATGCAGCGCCGTCATCATCTCCGACGGAGCGGCGCGCTGAACAACGCGCTTGGCGCGCTCGAAAGAAAGACCGTGAATATCGGCAAGCGCTGTGATGAAAAATCCGTCGTCCAAAAGCAGCGCCGTTGCGCGCAGTTTTGACGCGGCCAGCATAGGCTCGCGCTTCGGCAGCGCTGCGGACAGCTGTTCCGGCATCGGCGCGGGCAGGGCTTGGCGCATTTCCGGCGAATTGGACGGTTTCTCCACCATCATCTTGCGCAGCGCGTCGCGCGCCGCGTCAAGCTTTTCGGAAATTTCCGCCTTGCTCGCCTTGATTTCAGGATGAATGTCGCTGGCGAACGCGGTTTCGGCGGTGACCAGCGTGGCGATGGTGGAATCTCCCAGCGCCAGAAGCAGACCGCGCAAATTCTTTGTCATGGCGTTGCGCCGGGCGATCACCCGCGCAAATGCCACGCCATTCTGCGCAATCAGAGTGACCAGATCGAGAATCCTGAAGAACCGGCGAGCGCAGCAGAAGCGTCGCGCAGATATCGGCTTTTTCCTCACAAAGGCGCATCACCAGCTTGTGCGGCGCATGCGCCAGGTCCGAGAGGCATGCGGCCGCAAGGCGGCGTGTGGCCTCGCTCGTGTCAGACAGGATTGGCAGGATCAAGTCTTCAAGCTGGTCAGCCTCCACCCTTGCCGGCCGCGTGCGGGCGGCGAAGGCGCTGACGGCTGCAACGACGATGTCGTCTTTGCGGTGATGGCTGCTTGCTGTTTCCAAGGCTCTGAACGGCTGATTCACGATGCACTCACGCTTACTCACGCATATTCGCGCAAATTAGCGTCAATCCGTTTGCAAACTATTAACCTTGTGCCGTTTGAATTGGAAAGACGCGTGTTTTTTTAAAGTGAGTGCGGGTCAGGACACAGGAACAGCCAGATGGCGACCATCATAAATTTCCCGGCGGCGGCGGAAAGCCGCAAAGAAAAGGCCGAGCGGCCTGAGGGCCCGGCGCAAATCCTGTTCTTCACCGGTGTGCGCTATGAGCGGTATGAGTGAAAGACCTGCGCAAGCCGACGATCGACCCGGAGCTGCCGCTGGCGCTGTGATCTCTCAGAAAAGATCGCAGCTCGCCTCTTCCAGAAACGCCGCAATCGCCGGCTTCATGCTCTCATCTTCAACAAATGCCCGCAGCACCACAAATCCCTCTCCAATATCGGTCTCAGCCAGGATCGATGTGTCGACCTCCGGCGTCAGCGCTTTGCGCATGTCCACCACCTGAGCAGGTGTTGCCACGATCACATACAGCAGCGCCTCGTTGGCGGTGCGGTCGTTGATGGAGAAAATGTTCTCGCCGCGCCGGTTGTAGATCGACAGCGACCAGAAGGGCGCGGTTTCCTGTGAGGCGATTTCCACCGGGCCGTCCGCCAGGTCAAAGCGGCAGGCCGCGACCTGGAATGTCGGGTCGAGCGCACGGATCGACGCGGCGGCGCTGCCGGTCAGCTCGATCTCGTGAAATTCGTTGAGATTGCCAAACGCCGACAGCCGCGTCCATGTGTCGATGTCGGAGACGGCGGGAATGAGCAGCAGCGTCGCGATATGGACGATGCCCGCGCCCACGATGCCGGCGGTCAAGGCGTAGAGCCACTTAACCATCGCAGCCCTGCCTTGATATGTCTGGGAACTTCATGTCGACCAGTCCGGCATTTGTGGCGACGGGCGTGTCGTAGAGCGAAAGCACAAGGTGGTATGCGCCCGGCCGTTTTGAGCTGACCGCGAGCCAGTTGCCGGGCCGCGCCGAGGGGGCGATGTGGATGGTGACCGGCTTGTCGCCAAAACGCATGATCTGGCGCGAATGCAGCACCGACGGCAGACCCTCGGCTGCGGCCAGCGGAACTTCGTCATTGGCGCTGGCATACAGCGTCCACAGCCGCGCCGCCGGACTTGGACCCTCAACAAGATAGTCGCAGCCGAAAATCAGCGCGCGGCCCTCTGAGTCTTTTTCGGCGTAAAAGCGGATGCCTTCCGCCGCGCCAAGCGGCAGCGAGCCGTTGCGTGCGATGCGGGCCTTGGCATAGGGGTCGGCGTTTGGCGTGCCAAAATCCGGGAAAGCTTTCCACAGACCGACCTCAATGCCGCCCAGCCGCTCAACGCCGGTGACCGACCGGTATGTGAGCCATGACCCCCCGCCAAGGGCAAGGGCCAGCACCAGCGCAATGTGGGAGAGGCTTTTGAGCATGTGTCCGGTTAATACTGCTGACGGGCATTGCGCAAGATGGCGGGCTCACACGCCGGCGGCGGCAAGTTCGGGCGCTTGGCTGAAAAGCGTGTTAAGGCTTTTCAGCACAACCGTCGTGCGCGGGGTGAGCGCCGATGGCCGTTTGGGCGCCGCAGGCACGGGCTCGGCGCTGTCCTCCTTCGCAACCTGCTTCTGCTTGCTCTCCTTCTTTGGATCAGGAAACGGCTTTTCGAGGCCCGGGATCGGCTTCAAATCGATATTTTGGTGAGCAAATTCCATGAACCGCTGAAAGGTCATGGCAGGCAGGATGCCACCGGTCATTTTTTCGGTCGGCGAGAAGTCGTCATTGCCGTACCAGACGGCGGCGGTGTAATTGCCGGTGTAACCGACAAACCAAGCGTCGCGGTAAGATTGAGTCGTGCCGGTTTTTCCAGCCACTCTTGTGTTCGTGAGCTCCGCGCGCCGTCCGGTGCCCCATTCCGGCACCTGCGCCAAAATCGTGTTCATCGATGTGTCCGCCTGCTCGGAAAGCACCCGCAAAGGCTTCGGCGCGTCACGTTCATGATCCCAGATCACTTCGCCCGAATAGGTCAGTATCTGAGTGAAGGCGTGGCGCGTGTTGGCATAACCGCCGGTCGCAAAGGTGAGATAGCCAGTCGCCTGATCGAGCACAGTCATGCCCGATGTCCCAAGGCTCATTGTCTTGTGCAGCGAAATTTCAAACTCAACGCCCATCGCCTTCGCCAGCGCCGCGATCGGCTTGGTGGTCAAATGATCTTTGGTCAGCCGCACCGGCACTGTGTTGATGGATTTGACCAGTGCTGTGGTGAGGTTTATCCGCCCCGCATAGCCCCGGTTATAGTTCTGCGGCGACCAGGCTCCCCATGAAATCGGCGCGTCCGGGACAACCGATTCGGGTGTGAAGCCGTTCTCCATCGCTGTGGCGTAGACATAGGGCTTGAAGGAGGATCCCGCCTGGCGCAGTGCGCCGGTCGCCCGGTTGAACTGCGAGACACCATAGTCGCGCCCGCCAACCATGGCGCGCACCGCGCCGTCGTTCTCGATCATAACGACAGCCGCCTGCGTGACTTTGAACTCCTGGCCGTTCTGCCGAAGATGAAACTCGACGGATTCCTCGGCGGCCTTTTGAAGGTCAAGGTCAACAGTCGTGCGCACGACAAACGATGTCTGCGGCAGGCCCTTGGCGGTCTTTTTCACTTCCTCGAACGCCCAGTCCAGAAAATAGTCGGGTGTCTCCGAAGCCGTCCGCTCGACGACATTGGCGGGCCGCCGCCGCGCGTCCAGAACCTGGCCTTCGCTCATCAGTCCACCCTGCACCATGTTGGTCAAAACTTCGTTGGCCCGGGCGCGGGCGGCGGGAAGGTTGATATGCGGCGCATATTTCGCGGGGGCCTTAAACAGGCCGGCCAGCATGGCGGCCTCCGCCAGCGACACATCCTTGACGCTCTTGCCAAAGTAGAAGTTTGACGCAGCCGCGATGCCGAACGTGCCGCCGCCCATATAGGCGCGGTCAAGATAGAGCTGCAGGATTTCCTTTTTCGACAGATTGGCCTCAAGCCAGATTGACAGGAACGCTTCCTTGATTTTGCGCTGCAGCGTTCGCTCCTTGGTCAGAAAAATATTCTTTGCCAACTGCTGCGTGATGGTTGAGCCGCCCTGCACAACCGAGTTGGCCTTGACGTTTTCGCTCACGGCGCGGGCAAGACCGAGGAAGTCGAGGCCGATATGCTCGAAAAACCGCCGGTCTTCGGTGGCGAGCACCGCCTTGATGACATGGTCCGGCAGTTCATCAATTGGCACCGCATCCTTGTGGATGATGCCGCGCTGGCCGATTTCGCTGCCGTAGCGGTCGAGAAATGTGACAGCGATGGCATCCTGCTTGCGCCAGTCGCCCTTTGTCTCTTCAAACGACGGCTGCGCCAGCGTCAGGAGTGCGGTGACGCCGAGCGTGCCCAGCGTCACGCCTTCGCCTGCGATCTCAAAAACCGCCCGCCGCCAGCCGGAGACGTGAAAGCGGCGGGAGAAAATTGTGATTGTTTCCCAGATTTCACCCGCACGGAACCCGGCCTCGTACAGCGCCGTGTCGAGCCATGCATCGAAGCCAAGCAGTGGCGACGGTTTGTTTTTTGGTGGTGAATTCTGAGAAAAAGGGTCGTTCATCAATGCCTAAGCCGCTGCGCAGCGCCCGAATAAAACTCGGCATCCGCTGTTTCGTCCCGTCCGGTGCCATTATGCGCGAATTTGGCCGGACGGGCAAGGAGAGGCTCGGAACGGGGTTAAGGCGGCAAGCAGGAATGAAAAGATTAAATTCCTAGGAAAATAGTCCTTGACACCGCGACGGTGATCGGGCATATATGTTCCATGCTCAAGAACTGCGCCCAAGCGGCGGCGGTCAGGGCCAAAGATTCTCATGATCCAATCAATTTCAGGGAGCCGTAATGGCCTCTTTCCCAATCACGATGGAGCGGATCAACAGGCGCGCGCGACAGAACTCTGTGACTTCCGGTGTCACGGATGTGAAAAGCGCCGGAAGGCGGCGCCGGTCTTCGCCATCGGCCTTGGCAGATGACCCGCCGCCCGCTTCAGCGCCTGCCGCCGCGCCAGTTCCGAACAGTTCCGCCATACCCATGGAAGAACATCTCGACCAGCTTTGGAGTCAGCTTCAGAGCCAGATGCTGACACTTCTCACGCAGGGCATTGCCGCGCCGTTTCAGCAGCGCGCTTTCGACAAACTCGATTTCTCCGCGAAACAGTACGCCAAACTCCGGCGCGAGCGGGTCGAGGAACTGCGCCACGCCCGACCCGCCGAGCCGGACCCGGAAGAGCTTGCCGCCATACTCGACAAAATAGACAGGCGCATTGATGCATTGGCAGAAGACCGATTCAAGAACCTGGTTGAAGGAAAACTTCTCGCCGCTGGAGAGCGCTCAGGCTGCGCCTGAATGGATGATTGAAGGCAAGAGAAAGCTTGCGCGGGGTGACAGGCCGCTGACTTGGCTTGTCATGGGCGGCAGGGGTGCGGGAAAGACCCGGCTTGGAGCTGAATGGGTGAATTGTCTGGCGCATGGCCTCGCGCCCTTTGCGGGCGGGCACACATTTCCGATCGCGCTGGTCGGCGAAACCATTGCCGATGTGCGTGACGTGATGATTGAAGGGCCTGCGGGGATCAAAGCATCCTCGCGGGTGAAACGTCCGCGCTACATCGCGTCTAAACGCCAGCTGGTTTGGGAAAAGGGCCAGACGGCCATGCTGTTCTCCTCCGAAGATCCGGAATCCCTGCGCGGCCCGCAGTTCGCCGCCGCATGGTGTGACGAGATCGGCAAGTGGAAGAACGGCGTTGAGACTTGGGACATGCTGCAGTTCGGCCTGAGACTTGGCGTTTGTCCGCGCATCGTGGCGACGACGACGCCGAGGCCGACTGCGCTGATGAAACGGCTTCTGGCCGACAAGGACGTGGCGCAGACGATTGTGCGCACCAGCGAGAATGCAGACAATCTCGCGCCGGGATTTCTGAACAAGCTGAACAGGCAATATGGCGGCACGCGGCTGGGGCGGCAGGAGCTTGAAGGCGAGCTGCTCGAAGACCGGCAGGACGCGCTTTGGAAACGCGGAGATTTAGAGAAAATTCAAGGTGTTAGACCGGGCAAGTTGAATCGGATTGTCATCGCCGTCGACCCGCCCGCCACATCGCATAAGAGGTCGGACGCCTGCGGCATTGTCGCGGCGGGGCTGGACGGCGGACGGGATCAGGCTGGGTTCTGTCAGATAGAAGTTTCCGCCCGGCTCCGCCGCAGAAATGGGCGGAGAAAGCCGTGGCGCTGTTTCACCAGCTGGAGGCGGACCGGATCGTGGTGGAGGTCAACCAGGGCGGCGATATGGTCAGCGCCATCATCCGCCAGGTCGATCCGAACGTGCCGGTCCGCCCGGTTCATGCGACGCGCGGCAAGTGGCTGCGGGCCGAGCCGGTGGCGGCGCTCTACGAGCAGGGCAGGGTGCGCCATGCGGGCCGCTTCCCCGCGCTCGAAGATGAAATGTGCGACTTTTCCATAGAAGGCCTGTCAGACGGAAGATCGCCCGACCGGCTCGATGCGCTGGTCTGGGCGCTGACGGAATTGATGCTGAATGAGCGCGGCGCGCCGCGCATCCGGAACTTCACGTAAGTCAAGGAAACAATGGATGAAAACTCCATGGAAATGGCCGTTGCGGCAGCGCCGCGCGGCATCGTCGCGCCTTGAAGGCAAAAGCGGCGGCTACGGCTTTGTGGCGCTTGAAGCGCAGGGCAGCGCGTCATGGACGCGGCGCGATTATGCCGCGCTGACCCGCGAAGGTTATCTGCGCAACCCGATTGTCTACCGAGCTGTGCGGCTGATCGCTGAATCGTCCGGCGCCGTTCCGCTCTTGCTTTACCGGGGCGTTGAAGAGCTGGACGCGCATCCGCTGCTCGATGCGTTGAAAGCGCCGAACCCGCGCCAAGCCGGAGCGGCGTTTTTCGAAGCGCTTTTTTCCACACTTCTTTTGGCGGGCAATGGCTACATTGAAGTTGCCGGGGCGGGAGATGCGCTGGAGCTGCATCAGCTTCGGCCTGACCGGACAAGCGTTGAAACGGACGCTCAGGGCTGGCCCATTGCGCTTTCCTACCGCGCCGGGAACCTGAAGCGCCGCATTGGCCTTGTCGCTGATGAGCGGCGCATCGCTGACGCGCTGCATCTGAGCCTGTTTCATCCGCTCGACGACCATTACGGCTTCGCCCCGCTGGAAGCCGCCGCGACGGCGCTCGATGTGCACAATGCGGCGAGCGCCTGGAACAAGGCGCTGATCGACAATTCGGCGCGGCCCTCCGGCGCGCTGGTCTATGCGCCGAAAGAGGGCGGCAATCTGACGCTTGACCAGTTCGACCGGTTGAAATCAGAACTGCACAGCCAATACCGAGGCGCGGGCGGGGCAGGGCGGCCGCTGCTGCTCGAAGGCGGCCTTGACTGGAAGCCGATGGGCCTGACGCCGAAGGACATGGATTTTCTCGAAGCCAAAAACGCCGCCGCCCGCGAAATCGCGCTGGCGTTCGGCGTGCCGCCGATGCTCTTGGGCATTCCGGGCGACAACACCTATGCGAACTATCAGGAAGCCAACCGCGCCTTCTACCGGCTGACCGTTCTGCCGTTGTTGGCGCGGACGCTTGCCACGCTTGGCGGCTGGCTCTCTCCGCTGTGGGATGAGGAGCTGCGCCTGACATTTGACGCCGATCAGGTCGAAGGCCTCGCCCTTGACCGCGCCGCGCTGTGGGAGCGGGTGGGCAAGGCGGACTTCCTGACGGACGACGAGAAGCGGGAAGCGGTGGGATATCGGCCGCTCGCCACCTGACTTAATCAAGGATACTTCACATGAGCCTCATCTCCGAGGGCGCCTTGCTCTGGGGCGCAAAGACTATCGGCGCGCTGGCGGGCTCCGCCATCTCCGTCGCCTACATCCTGCCCAAGGGCCGCCGCGAGGCCGCCGTGCGCTTTGCCATCGGCATGGTCTCCGGCCTGGTTTTCGGAGGCGCTGCGGGGGTCAAGATTGGCGCATGGCTGAACATTTCCGAGGCGCTGGGCGAGGCTGAGCTGATGCTGACGGGCGCGGCCGCGGCGAGTCTGTGCGCCTGGTGGGCGCTCGGCGCGCTGGAGCGCTTTGCCGGACATATTTTCAAGGACGAGGAAAAACATCCATGAGCGCTTCTGCAACTTATCGGCCGGGTGAAACCAAGTTCACCAGCTTGGCTTTGGAAACCGTCGAGAAGGACGGAACATTCTTCGGCTATGCCAGCCTGTTCGGCGCGGTGGACCTGGGCAAAGACATGGTCGAGCGCGGCGCGTTCGCCAAATCGCTTCGGACACGCGGTGCGGCAGGAATACGGATGCTGTTCCAGCATGATCCGAACGAGCCGATCGGTTCATGGCAGGAAATCCGCGAGGACCAACGCGGACTGTTCGTCAAAGGCAAACTGACGCAGGGCGTCGCCAAGGCGCGCGAGACGCTGGAACTGATGCGCGAGGGCGCGCTCGACGGCCTGTCCATCGGCTTCCGCACAATCAAAGCCAAGAGCGAGAGCGCCACCGGCGTGCGGCGCATTCTGGAAGCGGACCTGTGGGAAATATCCGTCGTGACATTTCCGATGCTGCCCGGCGCAAGGGTGCAGGCGGTGAAGAGCGCGCGGCGCTTTCCGACGGTCAGACAATTCGAGCATTGGCTCAGGCGGGACGCCGGGCTGACGCGCGGCGAGGCTCTGGGCGTCATTGCCCAAGGCTTCAATTCAGTGGCGCAGAAGCGGGACGCGGCGCTTGAAACGAAGAACCCGCTGGCGCGCCGCATCCGCGATGCCGCCAGCCATTTTCAACAAGGATGAAGCATATGACTGGAACAGCGCACAAATCTGCGCCGGAGCTGAAATCATCGGCGCAGAACGCCGACGACGTGGCCGGCGCATTTGACGATTTCATGGAAGCCTTCGACGCTTTCAAACAGACCAACGACGACCGGCTCGGCCAGATCGAAAAGCGCATGAGCGCCGATGTTCTGACCGTTGAGAAGGTTGACCGCATCTCCAAGGCGATGGACGAGCAGAAGCGCGCGGTTGACCAGATGCTTTTGAAGAAGGCCCGTCCGCAGCTGGGCCGCGAGACCTCGCCGCTGGCCGAATACGAGCACAAACGGGCCTTTGATTCGTATGTGCGGCGCGGCGACGAGAAGGGCATGGCGCAGCTTGAAGCCAAGGCCTTGTCCGCCGGCATACAGGCCGATGGCGGCTATGTGGTGCCGACGGAGCTTGAGGCGGAGATCGGCAAGCGGCTCAGCCAATTGTCGCCGATCCGCGCTATTGCCAGCGTCCGGCAGATGTCGGCCTCGGTGCTGCGCAAGCCCTTCGCCTTGACCGGCTTCGCCTCCGGCTGGACGGCGGAAACCGGCGCGCGGACGCAGACGACGACACCGACGCTGACCGAGCTGCAGTTCCCCGCCATGGAACTCTACGCCATGCCGGCGGCGACGCAGACTTTGCTGGACAACTCGGCGGTGGACATCGATTCCTGGATTGCCCAGGAGGTCGAAGTCGCCTTCGCCGAGCAGGAGGGCGCGGCCTTCGTCAACGGCGACGCGGTCAATAAGCCGCGCGGCTTCCTCAACTATCCGACAGTGGCGGAAACCTCATGGACCTGGGGCAATCTCGGTTATGTCGCGACCGGCGTCTCCGGCGCGCTTCCTGCTTCCAATCCTTCGGATGTTCTGGTGGACACGGTCTTCTCGCTGAAGGCCGGCTACCGGCAGAACGCGTCCTGGGTGATGAACCGCAAGACGCAGGGCGCCATCCGCAAGCTGAAGGACGTCAACGGCGAATATCTGTGGCAGCCGTCGGCGGTGGCGGGCGGTAAGTCCACTCTGATGGGCTTTAATGTGGTCGAGGCTGAGGACATGCCTAACATCGGCGCCAACTCGCTCTCCGCCGCCTTCGGCGACTTCTCGCGCGGCTATCTGGTGGTTGACCGTGTCGGCGTGCGCGTCCTGCGCGATCCATACTCGGCCAAGCCCTACGTGCTGTTCTACACGACCAAGCGCGTCGGCGGCGGCGTGCAGGATTTCGACGCGATCAAGCTCCTGAAGTTCGGCGTCTCCTAAGCCTCCCCCCGCTGAGCGACGCCAGACGCGGCCCCGGTTTCCTCCCGGCCGGGGCCGTTTTTTCATACACAGGAAATCCAAATGACCCTTGCCCTGATATCGCCGCCTGCGGCGGAGCCGGTGACGCTTGCCGATATAAAAGCGCATCTGCGCGTCACGCATGACAGCGAGGACGCGTTGATTGCAAGCCTCGTCAAGGCGGCGCGAGAGGAGCTGGAGCAGGCGACGGGGCTGGCGCTGATTGCGCAGGGTTGGCGGCTGTATCTTGACTGCTGGCCGCGAACACAGACTGTCCTGATCCACAAGGCTCCGGTCCTCTCTCTGACCGCAGTGACAATTTACGATGACGCAGGTGCGCCGTCTTTGCCGCCTTTGTCAGGTTTTGTCCTCGACCGCTTTTCCCGACCTGCCCGAATTGCAATTCCCGACGCAATTGCAGCGCCGGGCAAGAAACTGAACGGCATAGAAATCGATTTCACCGCAGGCTTCGGCGCAACGGGCGTTGAGGTGCCGGACGGTTTGAAGCGCGCCATTATGTTGCTCGCCGCGCATTGGTATGAGTTCCGCGGCGCTGAGGCGTTTGACCGCGAAAGCGCCGCCTGGCCGCCGAGCTTTGAGCGCTTCGTCTCGCGCTACCGCCGGGTAGGCCTGTGATGCGGACGCTGTTCATTGATCCCGGCATGCTCAGCCACGAGCTGGTGCTGGAGGAGCCCATTGAAACGCCGGACGGCGCTGGCGGGTTCACCATTGTCTGGAGCGCGCTGGCAACGGTCTGGGCGCGGCTGGAGCCGCTGAACCCGGAGACCGAAATCTGGGCGGGACGCGATCCCACCGAGCAGACCCACCGCGTCACGCTGCGCCACCGCGCGGATGTCCGGCAAGGCATGCGTTTCCGCAGGCAGACCCGGCTGTTTCCCGTCCTCGCCGTGCAGGATGCGGATGAGACCGGGCGCTATCTTGTTTGCCGAACCAAGGAGGAAACCGAATGAAACTCTCTATGCGGACAACGGTCGACGATCTGGTGCGCGCCCTGCGCTGGAGCCGTGTCGATATGCTGGATGCCGTCATGCTGCGCAAGTCAGTCAGCCCTCCCCAATTCGTGTCCAGCGAGCGCGTCATGGCCCGCCGGGCGCGGCTGAAAAAAGACCCCGGACATGGGACACGTGCGCGATGAGCGCCGCCGCGCTTGATCTGCAGAGGGCGCTGATCCTGCGCCTTTCCAGCGAAACCGCGCTGACCGCTCTGCTCGGTGGAAACAAGATTTACGATCACCCGGCCGCCGACGCCAGGCTGCCCTACGTCTCCCTCGGCCAGACCATGGCCTATGACTGGAGCACGGCGAGCGAGGCGGGCCATGAGCATTTGGTCACGATCCACGTCTGGTCGCGCGCCGGCGGGCGGATCGAGGCACATGAGATCATGGAAAAAATCCGGCTGCGGCTGGACGGTTTCGGCGCCGAGCTTTTGAACCACCGGCTCGTTCTTCTGCGGCTCGAATTTGAGGAAGTGCGGTTCGATGTCGGCGAGGACGGCTATCACGGCATGATGCGCTACCGGGCGCTGACGGAAGTCTTGTAAGAATTGGAGAACACAAATGGCTGCTCAAAAGGGCAAGGATCTGCTCCTGAAGGTCGACAGCGCGGGAAATGCGACATTCGTCACTGTCGCGGGTCTGCGCACCAAGAAGCTGAGTTTTAACACCGAGGCGGTTGACATCACCGACGCCGAGTCCGCCGGGCGCTGGCGCGAGCTTCTTGCCGGGGCAGGGGTGCAGCGCGCCTCGTTGACCGGCGCCGGCATTTTCAAGGATGCCGCCTCGGACGCCTCTGTGCGCACGCTTTTCTTCGACGGCACGATCCGCGACTGGCAGGTTCTCATCCCAGACTTTGGCGCAGTGACCGGGCCGTTTCAGATCACGGCGCTTGAATATTCCGGCGCGCATGACGGCGAGCTGACATTTGAGATCGCGATGGAATCAGGCGGCGCGCTGGTGTTTGGAGCCATCTGATGGCGGCGAACGCAAGGCGCGGCGAGATCAGCGCTGAGTTCGACGGCACGCCGTACAGGCTGTGCCTGACGCTCGGCGCGCTGGCGGAGCTTGAGCATGCGTTCGGCGCTGGCGACTTGAATGCGCTGGCCGAACGATTTGGCACGGGACGGCTCTCGGCCAAGGACATGATGGAGATCATCGCCGCCGGAATG
Organism: uncultured Alphaproteobacteria bacterium; assembly: GCA_963802455.1. GTDB lineage: Bacteria > Pseudomonadota > Alphaproteobacteria > Rhizobiales > Rhizobiaceae > JANOYJ01. The sequence continues at coordinate 29,732 of CAWDIY010000017.1, forward strand.
CGCGGCGGCGGCGCGGAGATTGAGGCGGCGGAGCTGGGGCGGATGCAGTGCGACGGCGGACTTGGCGGCTATGCGAGGGTCGTCACGCGGCTGCTCGAAGCGACCTTCGGCGTGACTTCGGAAGCTGCGGCTTGAATCCGCCCAAGGCCTTCCCCTGGGACGAGGCCATGGCATTCGCGTTCACGGTGCTTCGCCTCTCCCCCGCACAGTTCTGGGCGCTGACGCCGCGCGAGCTGGCGCTGGCAATGCGGCCGTTTCTCAAAGCGCACTCCGCGCCGGACAGGTCCGAGTTTGACCACCTGTTCAGCGCTTTTCCCGATCAGGAGATATGAATGCCCGAAATTGTCGATGTGGAAATCCGCGCAGACACAAGCGCGTTTGACCAATCACTTAAGGACCTGGAAAGCAGGTCAAAGCAGTTTGGCTCGGTGCTGACCAATGCGCTGAAAAGTGCGGTTGTCAGCGGCAAGGGCCTTGAGGACGTGCTGCGCGGCGTGGCGCTGAGCCTTGCGGGCATGGCGCTGGATGCTGGGTTGAAACCACTGCAGGGACTGCTGTCCAATGTGTTTTCAGGGCTTCTGGGCGGCATCCTTCCATTTGCCAAGGGTGGCGTCACGCCGTTTGCGTCGGGCGGTGTTGTCTCCTCGCCGACTTACTTTCCCAACGGCAGGAGCATTGGCCTGATGGGCGAGGCTGGCAGCGAGGCCATATTGCCGCTGTCGCGCACCTCAGACGGACGGCTCGGCGTCGCGTCGGGCGGCGGCAGGGGCAATGTCAGCGTCGTCATGAATGTGACAACGCCGGACGCCGCCTCGTTCCGCAAATCCGAGGCGCAGATGACTGTCATGCTCGCCCGCGCCGCTTCGCGCGGCGCACGCTACCTGTGAGGAAACATGCCAATCGCAAGCTTTCATGATGTGGTCTTTCCGCTGCCAATCTCCTTTGGCGCAACGGGCGGGCCTGAGCGGCGCATTGAAATCGCTGAACTGACGTCTGGCCGCGAGCAGCGCAACGCCAGACAGGCGCATTCCAAGCGCCGCTATGACGCGGGCACCGGCGTGCGCTCGATCAGCGACCTGCGCGAAGTGATCAGTTTTTTCGAAGCCCGGCGCGGCAAGCTCACCGCCTTCCGCTTCCGCGACCCGTTCGACAATGCCTCGCGCGATGACGGCGTCGCTGTGGCGTGGGCGGATCAAATGCTGGGGACTGGTGACGGCTCGCTGGCAAGGTTCAGGCTGGTGAAGAATTATGGAATCGGCGCGGACGCCTATGCGCGGCCCATCCGCAAACCTGTTTCAGGAACGCTGCGGGTCGCGGTTGCAGGTGTTGAAAAGATCGTTTCAACGCAATTTTCCTTTGATGACGCAACGGGTGAAATCGTCTTTGTTCCGGGCGCAGTTCCTTCAAACGGCCAGAGCGTGACCGCGGGATTTGAATTCCACGTGCCTGTGCGCTTCGACGCCGATCAATTGTCCGTCAGCCTCACCGCCTTCAAGGCGGGGCAGGTCCCGACAATTCCGCTCGCCGAGGTGCTGCTGTGATAACACTGCCGCCCGCGCTTGAATCACATGTTCAGCTGGAGTCCACAAGCCTCTGTTTTTGTTGGAAAGTGACACGCAAAGATGGCGTTAGGAGCGGCTTCACCGACCATGATGAAACGATCCTCTTCGACACGGTGAGCTTCGAGCCGGAAAGCGGGTTCAACGCGAGCTCGGCGGAAAGCGCTCTGGGTCTTGCTGTCTCGAGCATGGACATTGAAGGCGCGCTGAGCTCGGCTGGCATCACCGAAACCGAGCTTTCATCGGGCGTCTATGACGGCGCGGAGGTGGAGACTTGGCTGGTCAACTGGCGGGATGTCGCCGCGCGCGCCAGGCTCCGGGTTGCCTATGTGTCGAAAATCGAAATGTCCGGCGGATTGTTCAAAGCGGAACTGAAAAGCCGCATGGACATGCTGGACAGGCGAAACGGGCGCACCATCCGCCGCCATTGCGACGCGGATCTGGGCGATGCGAAATGCAAAGTGGAGCTGGCGGGTTTCACCTTAAGCGCCACTGTTGCATCTGTGGCGACGGCTGCGGATTTCAAAGTCGATGCGCTTGGCGCGTTCGCCGATCATTGGTTTGAACATGGAAAATTGACCTGGATCAGCGGAGCGAATGCCGGACAGATGTCGAACATTTCCCAGCATGAGAACAGTGGTATGGAACAGCGCCTCGTCCTCTGGCGGCCTCCCTCCGCGCCCATCGTCATCGGCGACGCATTTTCCATCTCCGCCGGCTGTGACAAAGCCTTTGTCACCTGCAAAACCAAGTTCGCCAACCAGCTCAACTTTCAAGGCTTTCCACATCTTCCCGGCAATGACGCCGCTTACGCCTATGTCGATGGGGAGGGCGTGTTCGATGGCGCGCCGCTTGTGCCATGACAGACTTGGCGGAGTGCGTGATAGCGGAAGCGCGGAGCTGGATCGGGACGCCGTACCGGCATCAGGCTTCGCTGAAATCGGTCGGCTGCGATTGTCTTGGGTTAGTGCGCGGCGTCTGGCGCGGGCTTTATGGCATTGAGCCGGAAGCGGTGAAACCTTACAGCCCGGACTGGGCGGAGGCGGGGGGATCCGACGCGCTCCTAGAAGCGGCGCGGTGCCATCTTATTGAGAAACCAAACGTGGAAATGACGGCGGGCGATGTCATCCTGTTCCGCTGGAAACCTTCGCACACGGCGAAGCATCTGGGAATTCTCTCTTCAGAACAAACCTTTATCCACGCATACGAAGGTCACGCCGTCATGATCTCGGCCCTCGTTCCTCAGTGGCGCAGCCGGATCGCCGGCGTCTTCTCGTTCAAACCTATCAAGGACTGATCCATGGCCACTCTGGTTCTGCAGGCTGCCGGCGCCTATCTCGGCGGCCTGTTCGGCGCGTTCGGCGCGACGATCGGCACCGCTGCGGGCGCGCTTGGCGGCTATCTGATCGACCGGGCGCTGCTCACCGGATCCCAGAGCCGGGAAGGTCCGCGACTTTCCGGCATGCAGCCGCTGACCGGCGAGGACGGCGCGCCGCTCGCCCGTGTCTACGGCTCTGCCCGTGTCGGCGGCACGCTGATCTGGGCAACGCGCTTTCAGGAAGTCTCAACGACCGAGCGCCAGGGCGCCAAGGGTGGGCCCAAGCTCACGACATTTTCCTATTTCGGCAATTTCGCCATCGCCGTGTGCGAGGGCGAGATCGCCTGCCTGCGCCGCATCTGGGCGGACGGCAAGGAGCTTGACATCGAGGATGTGACCATCCGCATCTATCGCGGAACGCAAGACCAGCCGCCCGACCCTTTGATCGAAGCCAAGCAGGGGACGGGCAGCGCCCCTGCCTACAGAGGCACGGCTTATGTTGTTTTCGACCGCTTTCCGCTGGAGAATTTCGGCAACCGCATTCCACAGCTTTCGTTTGAGGTCCTGCGCCCGGTCAACGGTCTTAACCCAAAGATCAAAGCGGTAACCCTTGTTCCCGGCTCAACCGAATATGGCTATGCGCCGTTGCAGGTGACGCGGCAGGTGCAGGAAGGCGAGACCATCTCGCAGAACCGCCATGTCCTGCACGGCGCGACTGACTGGGCGGCCTCGATTGATGAGTTGCAGGCGCTATGCCCCAATCTTGAGAGCGTGGCGCTGGTGGTCACCTGGTATGGAAACGACCTGCGCTGCGGCAATTGCACGGTCCGTCCGGGCGTGACGACGCGCGACGCCGCCGGTCTTTCCTCGGCATGGCGGGTGTCCGACGCCACGCGCGCTGACGCCCATCTTGTCTCGTCCTATCAAGGCGGCCCAAGCTTCGGCGGGACTCCGGACGACCGGTCGGTCATTGACGCTATCCGCGATCTGAAGGCACGTGGGCTGAAAGTGACGCTCTATCCGTTTGTCATGATGGACATTCCGACGGGCAATGCGCTGCCCGACCCCTATGGCGGCGCAGAGCAGGCGGCCTATCCGTGGCGCGGCGGGATCACCTGTCATCCGGCGGCTGGCATTGCCGGCAGCGTTGACAAAACGGCGGCGGCGGGCGGCCAGGTTTCCGCATTTTTTGGCGCGGCGTCTTCAGCGCTTTTTTCCAGCTCAGGCGACATCGTGCACTTTTCCGGCGGCGCGGACTGGGCCTACCGCCGCTTTGTCCTGCACTATGCGAAACTTACGGCGGTCGCAGGCGGTGTGGACGGATTTCTCCTCGGCTCAGAGCTGCGCGGTCTGACCCGTATCCGCTCAGGAGCTGAGACATTTCCTTCGGTCGCCGCGCTTGTTTCTCTTGCTTCGGAAGTCGGCGCCGTCCTAGGCTCCACACCCAAACTGACCTATGGCGCGGACTGGAGCGAGTACTTCGGCTATCATCCGGCGGATGCGTCTGGCGATGTGTTCTTCAACCTTGACCCGCTCTGGGCCTCGCCGCACATTTCCGCAATCGGCATCGACAATTATATGCCGCTTGCCGACTGGCGCGACGAGGATTGGCTGGGAAACAGTCCCGATGGGGCCAAGAGCGCGGATGATCTCATTGCGCTTTCCGCCGCTATTGGCTCCGGCGAGGGATTTGACTGGTTCTACGCGTCTGACGCAGATCGCGCCAATCGCATCCGATCGCCAATCTCCGACGGGGCGGCGGCCAAGCCTTGGGTGTTCCGATTCAAGGACATCAAATCCTGGTGGGAGAACCCGCATTTTGACCGGCGCGCTGGCGCGGAGCTGACGACAGCTTCGCCTTGGCAGCCGCGCTCCAAACCCATTTGGTTCACCGAGCTGGGATGCGCGGCTGTGGACAAGGGCGCCAACCAGCCGAACGTTTTTTCGGACCCGAAATCATCTTCGTCGTCAAGGCCCTATTTTTCGAATGGCGGGCGCGCCGATCTGACTCAGCAGCGGTTCCTGACCGCGCATTTCGATCATTGGACAGGGACAGACAATCCAATTTCGCCCGTCTACGGAGCGCCGATGCTGGACGTGGGCAGCCTTTATGTCTGGTCATGGGATGCAAGGCCGTTCCCTGCCTTTCCGATCCAAAGCTCTGTCTGGAGCGATGGCGGCAATTGGATCACGGGCCATTGGCTGAACGGCCGCCTGAGCGGCATGCCGTTGAGCGATCTGATTGGCGCGATCCTCGCGGATCATGGCGTAAGCGCCGCCGATGCGATTGAGGCTGATGGATTTGTTGAAGGCTACATGATCGATGTGCCGGCGACCGCTCGGGCGGCGCTCGAGCCGCTGATCAATGTCTGGCCAATCGACGTCAGCGAGGAAAACGGTGTCCTCAAATTCCGCTCGCGCAGCCGCGCGCCTGATGTGCCGCACGCCATCGCCGAAACCATTTATCCTGAAGACGAAGGGCCGCTGGCGACGAAGCTCATTGAGCTGGCTGCGCTGCCGGGCGAGACCAAACTCGGCTTTCGTGACGCCCTAAGGGAATATCAATCAGCCACCGTTTCCGCGCGCGTTGAAGCCGGGGCGGCGGGAATTGAGTCCATCGACATTCCAGCCATGCTTGATCCCGGCATGGCGGACGCGCTTGTGCGCGGACAGCACCGCGAGCGCTTCAGCGCACGCAAACAGATCACCCTTTCTGCGCCATGGCGCGAAGCGGCGCTTGCGGTTGGAGATCACATAACGCTCGCCGAAATATCGTGCGAAGTCTTCCGTGTCATGCGGATCGAAGACGGTGCACACCGCCGATTTGAAGCAATATCGGTAACTGCGCTTTATCCGCATGCGGTCCAGTCAGAACTTCCAGACGCCGCGGAATATCAAGAAAGCATCGCGGGTCCGCCGCTGTTTCACCTGATCGACCTGCCGCTTCTTCCCGGTGAAACTGACCCGGCCAAATGTTTCAGGATCGCTGTCTGGTCGAGGCCCTGGCGCAGCGCGGCGGTGTTCGCGTCACCCTCAAGCGACGGGTTTTTGCAGCGCGGCACCGTCAGTGCGCCAGCAACCACCGGCGTGCTCGTCAATGCGCTTAAAGCGGGCGAAGTTGGCCGGTTCGATCTGGAAAACAAGGTCATTGTGCGGCTCAGAGCCGGCGAATTGTCCAGCGCCGCAGACATCCAGCTGTTCAACGGCGCTAACACAATTCTGGTTCAGAGTTCGAGTGGCGCATGGGAGGTTCTGCAGTTCCGCAGCGCGGTTGAAACGTCAACCAATGTCTGGGAGTTAACCGGCCTTTTGCGTGCGCAGCTCGGCACTGAAGACGCGATGGAGGCGGGCGCGCCGGCTGGCGCGGCTTTTGCCACTCTAAATGGCGCCGTTGCCGCAGCGGGGTTGAAGGTCAATGAGGCTGGAATTGAGCTGCATTGGAAAGTCGGTCCGACAGGCAAGGATTTCACGCCGCAATATTTCGGCGAGAAAATCGCCGCAGGTGGAATCCGTGCCCAGACGCCGCTGGCGCCGGTGCATTTGAAAAAGCGCGGACTCGCAAACGGCGACATCGAATTTTCCTGGATTCGCCGCAGCCGCGTCGATGCCGATTCATGGCTTGGCAGCGACATCCCGCTTGGCGAATCCGCAGAATCCTGGCGCATCCGCTTGCTGAACGCGGCGAATGTGCCCGTTCGGGAAGCGGCTTCGTCAGCACCCGAATGGCTCTGGACCCAATCGATGCAGGCCGCCGATGCGCCGCTGTTCCCGGCCAAACTGGAGCTTGCTCAGTTCAGCCAAGTCGTCGGCGCGGGCGTGCCGTCACTGCTGCCGCTCTGACATTTTCCAGCAATTTCAATCACAAAGGAGACAAACATGCCTCAGTTTAAACCCTGGTATCTGTCGAAAACCATTTGGGCCTCCGGCATTTCCATCAGCTGCGCGCTCTTGGGCCTGGCAGGATTTCCAACTGGCGCAATTGACCAAGGCGCGCTTGCGGATCAATTGCTTCAGATCATCTCGGCGCTGTCAGGCGTTTTTGCGATCTTTGGCCGCGTAAAGGCGGGTTCAAGGATCGGCTGACTGCCGAAAATGAATCCAAGTCATTCATGCGCCGTTCAGCCAAGCCGCACTATACCGCTTCCCATGATGAAAAAGCTCCTCGCCTTCACCGCGCTCAGCGCACTCACTATTGCCTTCGGCTTATTGGCATTCGGCCCCTCGGCATTTGCCGGTCCGGTCAGGGCCGGTGGCCCTGAGACTTCAAGCGTTCACCCTGTGGGGGCTGACTGTTACTCAGTTGGCGAACAGATCGCCCGCGAGAACGGTGGCGAACTGGCGAATGCCATGGCCGACACACAAAATGGCCAGCCCGTCTGCCGCATCATTGTGCTTGTTCCCAGCGAAGATGGCGGGCGTCCAAAGCGCCGCGAGTTCGTGGTTCCTCAGTAAGTCGCTTTGCCTGTTGTCTTTGCAGCGCATCCAAGTAACTTGTCTGCGACTTAACAGCAGTCGGTGAACCATGCGCATTCTCGTGATTGAGGACGACAAAGACCTGAACCGCCAACTATGCGATGCCCTTCGTGATCAAGGCTATGTCGTCGATTCATCACGTGACGGAGAGGATGGGCACCATAAGGGCGACACCGAACCCTATGATGCGGTGGTTCTCGACATTGGCCTGCCGGTCATGGACGGCATTTCCGTGCTCGAGCGTTGGCGCAAGGATGGGCGTAAGATGCCGGTTCTCATGCTTACCGCCCGCGACCGCTGGTCGGATAAAGTCGCAGGCATTGACGCAGGCGCGGACGACTATGTCACCAAACCGTTTCATGTCGAAGAAGTGCTGGCGCGCGTCCGCTCCCTGATCCGGCGCACCGCCGGGCACGCCTCCTCGGAAATTTCATGCGGCCCCCTTCGCTTGGACACTAAGTCGTCAAAAGCAACGATGAACGGCACCCAGCTGAAACTGACTTCGCTCGAGTACAGGCTGCTTGACTACTTGATGCATCATATTGGCGAGGTTGTTTCGCGCACCGAGCTTGTTGAGCACTTGTATGATCAGGATTTTGACCGCGATTCCAATACGATTGAAGTGTTCGTTGGACGATTGCGCAAAAAGATGGGCAGCGACATGATAGAGACCGTGCGCGGCATGGGGTATCGGATTTCGGATGCGGCCGACGGCGCTGCGGCCGGCTGAGTCAGTTATGTCGTCAAGCTGGCTTCCCAAATCGGTCGCTTTGAGAGCGGTATTGGTGTCGACCGCTTTTGCCGCCATATCGCTCTTCCTGATTACTCTGCTCCTCATCGGGCTTTTCCGGCAGGCAATTGAAGACGGTTTTGAAGACATGCTGTCCGTGCAGCTCGGCACGCTGCTGGATTCCGTTTCGACCGATGACAAAGGAGTAATGCGCGGCGAGCCCGCATTCAGCGATTCCCGTTTCCTGAACCTCGGCTCCGGCTGGTATTGGACCGTTGAATATGCGGATGACAGCGAACGGGATCGGCTGATGTCCCGCTCATTGGGCGGCACCCCGCTGCCGTTCGCCGATCCGAAAATAGTGCCCTTTTCCAGAGGCTTCCGCCGTTCATACTCGATTGTCGGTCCAAACGACGTTCCATTGCAGGTTTTTGAGCGCGAAAGCCAAACAGGCTCAACGTCTGTGGCGCTTCGGTACCGCATTATGGGAGACCGAAGAAGCATAGATGGCCGGATCAGTGACTTCACCCGCCAGATCTACACGTATCTGTCGCTCTTTGTGCTCGTCAGCATTGCCGCCAACGTCATGGCCGTCCGGTTTGGACTCAACCCTCTGCGAGGCGTCGGCAAATCCCTCCAGCAAATCCGCGAAGGCAAATCCACCCGTCTTGAGGGTGAGTTCCCGCCCGAAATCGCGCCGCTCGCCAACGAGATGAACGCGCTCATCGACAATAACCGCCGCATTGTCGAGCGCTCACGCACGCAGGTCGGCAATCTGGCGCATGCGCTGAAGACGCCGCTCGCCGTCATGTTAAATGAAGGTCAGTCGCTGGGCGGCGCAAAGGGTGCGGTGATCGCCGAGCAGACCGGCGCCATGCAGGAGCAGATTCAGCGCTATCTGCAGCGCGCCCGCATTGGCGCGCAGCGCGGCAGCGTCGTTTACCGCGCGCCGATATCGCCAATTCTGGCGCCGACGCTGCGCGCCTTTCAGAAGCTCAATCCGGATAAACAGTTCCATTTCAATCTGCCGGGCGACGAGCTGGTGTTTGCCGGCGAAGGCGAGGACTTTCAGGAAATGATCGGTATTCTGCTCGATAATGCGGCGAAATGGGGCAAAAGCCGTATTGAATTGAAGGCCGCAAAGGCGCGCTCCCCGACGGGCGCTGCAATGTTTTCGGTCGAAATATGCGATGATGGAAAGGGCCTGACGCCCGAGCAGATTGAAGCAGGCATCAAACGCGGCAGGCGCATGGATGAGAGCAAACCCGGCAACGGCCTTGGCCTCGCCATCGTCGCCGACACTGTGCGCGAATATGGCGGCGAGCTGAAACTCGGCAGGGCGGCGCTCGGCGGGCTGTCGGTGACATTCACCCTGCCTCTGGTCGAATGAGAGCGGCGGCGCACAGGCTGAAGCTGGCAAGGCTCTGGCAAATTTGACACCGTCTCCCAAATCATTTCAAAAGCACTTTCTAATCTCGTTGGGGACGACATGAAATCTGGCTTACTCGCACTTTTGGCGCTCTCGCTGTTATCCGGCTGTGCGTCACTCGGCTTTGGCGGCAAGAAAACGGCTGCACCCGCCATCGCTGCGTCGGTCCAGCCCGCGACAAGCATTCTCAACTCGCTGTCCGGTGGCCTTATGGGACAAAAGCTCGGGGCGGCCTTCGACAAGTCCGACCGGCCGCTTGCCCTTGAAGCCGAGTATAAGTCACTTGAGCAGACGCCCGCAGGCGTCTCGGCGGCATGGACAAATCCTAAAAACGGCCACAGCGGCGAAGTTATCGCAGCGCAGCCGTACCGGGTCGGCAGTCAGAATTGCCGCCAGTACACCCATACATTCAATGTTGGCGCAACACCTCAGTCCGCCAAAGGCACCGCCTGCCGCAATGCCGATGGCAGCTGGACGCGGCTTACCTAAAGCGCAATCAAGCAGAATTTATCCGCGCTTGGTTGTGACCGGCGGCAAAGGCCGCTAGTGAAGCGCCATGCTGTTCTGGGTCGCCGCCGCCGCTCTCACCATCCTCTGCGCTGCCGCAGCGCTCGCGCCTTTCATGCGCGGAACTTCGCGCGCCGACGCCCCGGCGGACCATGATCTTGAGGTCTACAAGGACCAGCTCGCGGAAATTGACCGTGACAGCGCCGCCGGGCTGATCGCGAGGGACGACGCGGCGACCGCGCGGACTGAAGTTGCGCGGCGCATTTTGAAAGTCTCGGCGGAAACAGGCGTCGGCGCTGCCGCGCCTGCCGTAACACTTGGCCGGATGTCAGCGCTCGCTGTGGCCGTGCTCCTTCCGGTCATCTCATGGGGCGCATATTCCATGCTCGGCGCGCCGGAAATTCCTGACCAGCCGATTGCCGCGCGGGAAAATCCCGGTGACAATTCCATCGACGCTCTGGTGGCGAAAGCCGAAGCGCATCTTGCGAAAAATCCCGATGATGGCCGCGGCTGGGACGTGCTCGCGCCGATCTATGCGCGCATGGGGCGCTATGACGCCGCCGTAAGCGCCTTTTCCCAAGCAATAAAACTAAATACTCCCACGGCGGCGCGCGAAAGCGGGCTGGGCGAGGCGCTGACCGGCGCTGCGGGTGGCAAAGTGTCGGCGGAGGCGAAGGCTGCGTTCAGCCGCGCGCTGGCGCTGGACCCCAAAGAGCCGAAAGCTCGACTTTTCTTGGCCATGGGTTTGGTGCAGGAAGGCAGGACCGCTGAGGCCAAGGCTGCGCTTGAGAAGCAGCTGGCTGACGCCCCTGCTGACGCGCCATGGCGGCCCGTCATCGTCAACGCGCTGGCTTCGCTCGAAAGATCCTCGCAAGGCAAGATCACCAAAGGGCCGTCTGAGGCAGAGATAGACGCTGCGTCTCAAATGAGTGGTGAGGACCGCACGGCGATGATTGAGACCATGGTGGCGGGGCTGGCGGAGCGGTTGAAGGCAAATCCGGACAATATGTCCGATTGGCAAAGGCTCATCCGCTCTTATTTTGTCATGGGCAAGAAGGACGAAGCGCTCAAGGCCCTTGAGAACGCCCAGATTGCTTTCAAGGATGACGGCGCGAAGCAGGGCGAAATCCGCGCCTTCGCCAAAGAGCTTGGATTGAGCGGCAGCTGACATGACGCGCAGACAGAAACGCATGGCAATCATCGGCGCGGGGCTCGCCACGCTGGCGCTTGCCGCCGCGCTGGTTCTCACTGCGCTGCGCCAGCAGATTGTCTTCTTCAACACGCCGACAGACCTGAAAGCCGGAACGCACGCGCCCGGAACCCGCATCCGGCTTGGCGGGCTGGTCGAGAAAGGCTCATGGGTGAAAGGCGCCGGCGCGCATCAGGAATTTCTGGTGACCGACACGGAAAACAATGTGAAAGTCACGTACGAAGGCATCCTTCCCGACCTGTTCCGCGAAGGGCAGGGGGTGGTGACGGAGGGCACATTTGGCGCGGACGGCATATTCGCGGCCGACACGGTTCTCGCCAAGCACGATGAGAACTATATGCCCAAGGAAGTCGCCGATGCGTTGAAGGAGAAGGGCGTGTGGCAGGGCCAATGACGGGAAAAGCCGCATGAGCGTTGAGCTCGGACATTTCTGCCTCGTGCTGGCGCTGGCGCTGGTTCTGGTCCAGTCCAGCGTGCCGCTGATCGGTGCATGGCGCGGCGACGTGCGGCTGATGGCGGTGGGAAGCAATACGGCGCTGGCCGCGTTCGCCATGGTCGCTTTCTCCTTCGCCGCGCTGACGCGGGCCTATGTCACGAGCGATTTCTCCGTCCAAAACGTTTTCGAGAATTCGCACACGCTCAAACCCTTGATCTACAAGTTCTCCGGCGTCTGGGGCAATCATGAAGGCTCGATGCTGCTATGGGTGCTGATCCTCACCCTGTTCGCCGCCATGGTCGCCGCCTTCGGTCGCAACCTGCCGCCAAGCCTGAAGGCGAATGTTCTCGCCGTGCAGGGTTGGATCGCTTCCGCCTTCATCCTCTTCATCCTCCTGACCTCAAACCCTTTTGCGCGCCTCATTCCCGCCCCTATGGAGGGCCGCGACCTCAATCCCGTATTGCAGGATATCGGCCTCGCGGTGCATCCGCCGATGCTTTATCTCGGTTATGTCGGCTTCTCCGTCGCCTTCTCCTTCGCCGTCGCCGCGCTGATTGACGGGCGCATCGACGCGGCCTGGGCGCGCTGGGTGCGGCCATGGACACTGGCCGCATGGATGTTCCTCACCGCCGGCATCGCCATGGGCTCCTACTGGGCCTATTACGAGCTTGGCTGGGGCGGCTTCTGGTTCTGGGACCCGGTGGAGAATGCGAGCTTCATGCCATGGCTTTCCGGCACCGCGCTCCTCCATTCGGCCATCGTCATGGAAAAGCGCTCGGCGCTGAAAATCTGGACGCTGCTGCTCGCCATCCTCACCTTCTCCTTCTCGCTCCTCGGCACATTCCTCGTCCGCTCCGGCGTCCTCACCTCGGTCCATTCCTTCGCCTCGGACCCGACGCGCGGTGTCTTCATCCTCGCAATCCTCGCGCTGTTCGTCGGCGGCTCGCTGGCGCTGTTCGCGCTGCGGGCAGGGACGCTGTCGCAGGGCGGCCTGTTCCAGCCGATCTCGCGCGAGGGCGCGCTGGTGTTCAACAATCTCTTCCTCACTCCGCCGCCGCAAGCGTTTTCATCGGCACGCTTTATCCGCTGGTTCTGGAGACCGTCACAGGAAGCAAAATTTCCGTCGGCGCGCCTTATTTCAACATGACGTTCGGCCCGCTGATGATTCCGCTGCTGATGGCCATGCCCTTCGGCCCGCTGCTCGCTTGGAAGCGGGGCGACCTGCTCGCGGCGGGGCAGCGGCTGATGCTGGTGTTCGGCGCGGCAATCGTGGCGGCGCTCGCGGCGCTCTACTTCACCACAGGCGCGCCAGTGCTCGCCGCGCTCGGACTTGGCCTCGCCGTATGGATCATGCTGGGCAGCCTTGTCGATCTGTGGGGCAAAGCGGGCATCGGCAAAGGCGGCGCTGTCGTCGCGCGCCTCACCGGTCTGCCGCGTTCGGTGTTCGGCACGGCGTTGGCGCATTTCGGCATTGGGCTGACGGTGCTCGGCCTCGTCGCCGTCACCGCCTTCGGCACGGAACAGGTGCTGGTGATGAAGGCGGGCGATAAGATTCAGACAGGTGGCTTCAAGCTGGCTTTCGAAGGCTTGCAGAAGCGCAACGGTCCGAATTTCGAAGAGGAGTTCGGCACATTTCAGCTGCTCGACATGGCCGGCAAGCCGCTCGCCGAAATCATCTCCTCCAAGCGCTTCTACCAAGCACGCGCCATGCCGACGACTGAGGCGGGCATCGAAACGCGCGGGTTCAATCAGGTCTATGTTTCACTTGGCGAGAAGGATGCGGGCGGCGGCATTGTCGTGCGCATCTGGCAGAAGCCGATGGTGACTTTGATCTGGCTTGGCGCTGTTCTCATGGCGCTGGCGGCGCTGATTTCCCTCACCGACCGCCGCCTGCGCATCGGCGCTCCTGCGGCGGCGAAACGGCGGCGCAAGGCACAGGCGGAGGCGGCATGACCACGTTCCGCGCGCTGCTCATGATGATAAGCTTCTTTTTCCTAAGCCCTTCATCGGCTCTGGCGGTGAACCCGGATGAAGTGCTGAAAGACTCCGCCCTCGAAGCCCGCGCCCGCCAAATCTCCTCCGAACTGCGCTGCCTCGTCTGCCAGAACCAGTCCATCGACATTTCCGACGCCGACCTTGCCAAAGACCTGCGCGTCATTGTCCGCGAGCGGCTGACGGCGGGGGACAGCGACGGACAGGTCTGGATTATGTCGTCTCCCGCTACGGCGAGTTTGTGCTGCTTAAGCCGCGTTTTTCGGCGAGGAATGCAGCTATTGTGGGGCGCGCCCTTGCTTGTCGTACTGATCGGGGCGCTGGTTTTGTTCCGGCAGTCAAAAAACAATCCGCAGGACGCGGCAGCGCCGTCGCTCAGCCCGGACGAAGAGCGGCGGCTGGACGAGATCATGAAGAATCGGACCAAAGTGTGAGTGCCGGTCCCTTGGTTCATTATCGCGTCCATCTGACGCGCCTTTCTGCGCTCCCCTCCGCCCTTCTCAGATAAACCGGTTTGGCCACAAACTGTTAACACCATTGCATCGCACCCAAATCTGGCCTTTTATCTCCTGACGCTGCGTCAAGTTCCGACGCCCGTGGGAGAACGCCGGATTGGACCTGACACGCTATCAGAATTTGGCTCGGGAGCTTTTCGCCAAGCTGGCGGACTGGTTCACCTCGCCGCAATTCTATTTCCAGGCGGCGGCCATAGCGGCGGCGGTTTTCATTGCCTTCGGGCTGGCCGGGCAGATCAGGCGCAGGGTTGCTTTTTTCCACACGGAGCCGGTCGACGGCCCTGCGCTGAAAGTCCGGCGCATCGTTTACGCCTGCCGCGACCTCTTGTTCCCGCTCTTGGCCTTTGGCGCGCTGTCGCTGGCCGCCGTCATTCTCGAAGGCATGGGCCAGCCGGGCTGGCTCGTGCTGATCGCGAAAAGCGCCGCGCTCATCTACGTCTTTTACGCCGCCATCAACCGGTTCCTCAAACATCCGGTTATCAATCTAGCTCGCCCGCTGGATCGGCCTGCCGGTGGCGGCGCTGTGGGCGCTCGGCTATTTTGACGATTTCACCCTCTGGCTCGACACGGTTGCCTTTTCGGCGGGCAATATCCGCATCTCCGCGCTGGCGCTTGCCAAGGCTGCCGTGTTCGGCGGCATTCTGTTCTGGCTCGGCCGGCTCTCCACCACTGCCGGCCAGCGCGCCATCCGTGGGCAGGAGGCGCTCGACATCCAGACGCGCGAACTCGTCGCCAAAGTCCTCGAAATCGGCATTTACTGCCTCGTCGCGGTGCTGCTCCTCAACATATTGGGGCTGGACCTGACGGCGCTTGCAGTGTTCGGCGGCGCGGTCGGCGTCGGTCTCGGCTTCGGCCTGCAGCAGATCGCCTCCAACTTCATCTCCGGCATCATTATCCTGCTCGAACGCTCGCTTAAGATTGGCGACTATATTGAGCTGGAAGACGGCAAGGCCGGCTTCCTGAAAGAGATCAACATGCGCTCGTCCACCATCGATTCCGCCGACGGGCGCGAAATCATGGTGCCGAATGAGCGCTTCATCACCACGCGCCTCACCAATTGGACCAAGACAGACCGGTTGCAGAAATACGAAGTCGCATTCCATGTGCCTTACGATTGCGACCTCCACCTTGTGCTGGAAATTGCCGTGAAGGCGATTGGCAGCCATCCGCGCGTCTTGCAAGAGCCGGAACCGCCGGAATGCAAACTTGCGGATTTCGCCGGGCATGGCGTGCGCCTTGTCGCAGAATATTGGGTCGAGGCGGATGCGCACAAGGTCGAGAGCTTTGCATCCGCCATCCGCCTGCTCATCTGGGATGCGCTGCGCGGGGCGGGCGTCACCATGCCGCGCGTGGTGGAGCTGGCGGCGCGGGGCTGAGTTGACGCTTACGGTCACTCCAACATTACAAAGAATTCATCCGGCGGAAATGGCGCTGTAATGTGGGCTTGCCTATCTCATTGAGGCATGACGCCGGGATCCCGGCTCAGTCGAATGAAAAAGGGCACCAATCATGAATTCGCAGAATTCAACTCCATCCAATTTCCGCAAGCAGCTGAAAATCTCGCTCCTCGCCGGAACCGCGCTGCTTATCGCCGCAACCGGCGCAAGCCAGCTTTACACAGTGGACGCCAATGCCGAGGCCGTGCGTATTGAAACGGCGCAGCAGCCGGGGTTTGGCGATGTTGTGGAGAAAGTCAGCCCCGCCGTGGTCTCCGTGCGCGTCAAGGGCGCTTTGCAGCCGGTGAGCGACAATGGCGACACACCTCCCGGCCTTGAAGGCCTGCCGCGCGACCACCCGCTCAACCGCTTCTTCCGGGATTTCCGTGGTGAGCGCGGCGAGCGCGGAGACCGCAACAATCAGCGCCGTCCGCGCGCCGAGCGTTCCGCAGGGCAGGGGTCGGGCTTCTTCATCTCCGAGGACGGTTTTGTCGTCACCAATAATCACGTCGTTGACGAAGGCGAGAGCTTCCAGATCGTCCTCAGCGATGGCACCGAAATGGACGCCAAGCTGATCGGCAAAGATGCCCGCACTGACTTGGCTGTGCTGAAAGTCGAGCCGACAAAGAAGTTCACTTATGTCGCCTTCGCCGATGAGGCCAAGGCGCGTGTCGGCGACTGGGTCGTGGCGGTCGGCAATCCGTTCGGTCTCGGCGGCACGGTGACGGCAGGTATCATTTCAGCCAATGGCCGCGATATCGGCTCCGGCCCGTACGACAATTATCTCCAGATCGACGCCGCCGTGAACCGCGGCAATTCCGGCGGTCCGGCGTTTAACCTCAATGGCGAAGTCGTCGGCGTCAACACGGCGATCTTCTCGCCCTCCGGCGGCAATGTCGGCATCGCGTTTGCGATTCCCGCCTCAACGGCCAAAGACGTGGTCAACGATTTGATGGATGACGGCAAGATCAACCGCGGCTGGCTCGGCGTGCAGATTCAGCCGGTCAATGAGGACATTGCCGCTTCGCTCGGCCTGAAAGAAGCCAAGGGCGCGCTGGTCAATGATCCGCAGGAAGGCGGCCCCGCCGCGAAAGCCGGCATCAAAAAGGGCGATGTCATCACCGCGATCAACGGCGTGTCAGTCGAGTCGCCGAAGGATCTCGCCAAGAAGGTCGCCGCCATTGTCCCCGGCACCAAGACCGAGTTCTCGATCTGGCGCGACGGCAAGGCGCAGACCATCTCCATCGGCATTGAGACCCTGAAGGACCCCGAGAAGAAGGCCGAGGCGAAGCCTGCGATGGCCGAGCCGCAGAGCCTTGCGACGCTTGGCCTGACTGTGACGCCCAATGACAAGGGTGAAGGCCTCGTGGTCACCGACGTTGAGCCGGACAGCGCCGCCGCCGAGCGCGGCGTCAGCCCCGGCGATGTAATCGTTGCGGTCAACTCCGCCCCGGTCTCTGCGGCAGATGACATCAGCGCCGCCGTCGCCGCCGCCGAAAAAGCCGGCCGCAAAGCTGTGCTGATGCAGATCGACGGCGAAAATGGCAGCAGCCGCTTCGTCGCCTTCCCGGTGGCCAAGGGCTGATGGGTTAACAAATGAACTCCCCGCGAGCCGGTTTTGGTCACCCCCACCGGCAGACGGGGAACTTCAAGGCAGCGGGCGCCCACACTCCCGCTGCCGCCTCTCTTCAAAAGCGGCGGACATGTCATTCGCATTGAAAATTCATCTCAGGCAGCCGATAGTCAGCCCATGAAAATACTCATCATCGAAGACGACCGCGAAGCCGCCAATTACCTGTCAAAGGCATTCGCCGAAGCGGGCCACATGATCGACCTCGCCGCCGACGGCGACTCCGGCTTTTCTCTCGCCGATACCGGCGCTTATGACGTCATGGTGGTGGACCGCATGCTGCCGCGCCGCGACGGACTTTCGGTGATTTCAACACTGCGCGCCAAGGGCAATAAGACCCCCGCGCTCATCCTCTCCGCGCTCGGCCAGGTCGATGACCGGGTGACCGGGCTGCGGGCAGGGGGCGATGATTATCTCACCAAGCCATATGCCTTCTCCGAGCTTCTGGCGCGTGTGGAAGTCCTGCAGCGGCGCATGTCCTCCAGCGATGTGGAAACCACTTACCGCGTCGGCGACCTCGAGCTTGACCGGCTGTCGCATTCCGCCCGCCGCGCCGGGACTGAGATCACGCTTCAGCCGCGTGAGTTCCGCCTGCTTGAATACCTGATGCGCCATGCCGGGCAGGTCGTGACACGCACCATGCTGTTGGAGAACGTCTGGGAATATCATTTCGATCCGCAGACCAATGTCATCGACGTTCACATTTCCCGCCTCCGCGGCAAGATCGAAAAGGGCTTTGGCGGCCCGCTGCTGCACACGGTGCGCGGCGCGGGCTACATGCTGAAAGCGTCAGGCAAGTCCTGATGGGCCGTCTCAGGACTCTGTTCTCGACGACGGCGGCGCGGCTTTCAGCGCTGTACTTCCTGCTGTTCGCGATCTGTGCGATTGTGCTGGTGTTTTATATGACCGGCGAATCCATCCGCTTTCTGACCGCGCAGACGCGCGAAAGCATCAACTCTGAAATTGTCGAATTGAACAACGCCTATCAGCGCGGAGGCATTCCGGCGCTGATGCGCAACATCGACCGCCGCTCGCGCCAGCCGGGCGCAAATCTTTATCTCGTCACCGACGCGTCAGGGCGTATCCTCACGGGCAATGTCGAGAAAATCGAGCCGGGCGTTCTCGCCAAAGACGGCTGGACCGAGCGCCCCTTCAGATACGAGCGCTTCTCCGAAGATGAAGACGAGCGCGCCCATCCGGCGCTGGCGCAGGTCATCGCGCTGTCCAACGGCATGCGCATTCTGGTGGGGCGCGACTTGGCCGAGCCGGAGCGCTTCCGGCTCATCATCCGCCGCTCGCTCATGCTGGCGCTTGGAATGATGGGCCTCGGCGGCCTCTTGATTTGGTACTTTGTCGGCCGTCAGGCGCTGAAGCGCATCGATGGCGTTTCGACCGCCTCGAACCGCATCATGGGCGGCGACCTGACCGGACGCCTGCCGGTGACCGGCTCGGGCGACGAGTTCGACCGGCTGGCGGCCAACCTTAACGCCATGCTTGGCAGGATCGGCGAGCTGAATGACGGTCTGAAACAGGTGTCGGACAATATCGCCCATGATCTCAAGACGCCGCTGACACGTCTGCGCAACCGGGCGGAGGCCGCGCTTGCCGCCAAACAGACGCCGTCCGGCTACCGCGCCGCGATTGAAGGCATGATTTCCGAATCCGATCAGCTGATCAAAACCTTCAACGCCATCCTGATGATTTCCCGGCTTGAGGCGGGCTACTCGTCCGAGATGATGGAGGAGGTCAATGTCGCGGGCATCGTTGACGATGTGATCGAAATGTATGAGCCGGTCGCCGAGGAAGCGGGCGTCGAGCTTCAGCGCGGCACGGTCGCGGCGCTCGCCATGCCGGCCAACCGCGAGCTGATCGCCCAGGCGCTGTCCAACATCGTCGACAACGCCATAAAATATTCCCGCGAGCAGGAGGGCAAGCCCCGTTGTCAAAGTCGAGCTAGTTTCCGATGCAGTCGGGCACAAAAATCTCCGTCACCGACAATGGCCCCGGCATCCCCGAATCCGACCGCGAGCGCGCCACGGAGCGTTTCGTGCGCCTCGAAAAAAGCCGCACCGAGCCCGGCTCCGGCCTTGGCCTGTCGCTTGCCAAGGCGGTGATGAAACTCCACAAAGGCTCATTGAAAATCGGCAGCGCCAATCCGGGCCTCTCCGTTGAGCTCGTGTTCCCGAAAGGGGCCGCCGCATGAGGCCTTTGGAGAAGAGCATGGGGGAGGGCGCAGGCTTGCTGCAATTTGGAAAAGCGCTGCGTGCATTGCAGCCGCTTGACAAGGAGAATGCGCAGTTCCGCCTTCGTGAGTTGGCGTCGTCTGCAAAGGAAAGCGGGCTGACCCGCCTTACTGACTCGCTTGCCGGGACGAATGCCCATTCCTCGTTCCTTGCCTCAGTGCTCGACCTGTCGCCCTTCATCCGCGACACGCTGATGGTCCGCCCGGACATCCTCGAAGCGCTTTTCGACAATCCGCTGGACGCGCGCATTGAAACCGTCATTGGCGGCATAGCTGAGCTGGGCGGAGCAGAGCTTTCCGAAGCCGAACTGATGACTGCGCTGCGCCGCGCCAAGACCGAGGCGCATGTTCTGATCGCGCTGGGCGATCTGGCGGGTAGCTATGGCGGCGAGGAAACGACACGCCGCGTCTCGGACCTCGCCATCGCCTGCGTCAACGCCACTGTCAATTTCCTGCTGCGCGACGCGCATGCCAAAGGCGTTCTGACACTGGCTGACCCGCAGAACCCCGCCAAAGACTGTGGCTGGATCATTCTCGCCATGGGCAAACTCGGCGCGCAAGAGCTGAACTATTCCTCTGACATTGACCTCATCGTCTTTTTCGACGGCCAAACTCAGGCTCTGAAAGACCGCTACGAAGGCGTTGAAATCTATGCGAAACTGACCCGCCGCCTTGTGCGCATCCTGCAGGAGCGCACGTCGGACGGCTATGTGTTCCGCACCGACCTGCGCCTGCGGCCCGATCCCGGCTCAACGCCTGTGGCGATACCGGTCGAGATGGCCCTCAATTATTATGAGAGCCGCGGCCAGAACTGGGAGCGCGCCGCCATGATCAAGGCGCTGCCGGTGGCGGGCGACATCGCGGCGGGCGAGGCGTTTCTGAAAGAGCTGACGCCCTATATCTGGCGCAAATATCTCGACTACGCCGCCATCGCCGACGTGCATTCCATCAAGCGGCAAATCCACGCTCACAAGGGCCATGGCGAAATCGCCGTGCACGGCCATGATTTGAAACTCGGGCGCGGCGGCATCCGCGAGATCGAGTTTTTCGTCCAGACCCAGCAGCTGATCGCCGGGGGCAGGGCCCCGGACCTGCGCGGCCGCCAGACTGTGCCGATGCTCAGCAAGCTCGCTGAGCGCGGCTGGATCAAGCCGGAAACACGCGACGCGCTGGCGAAGGAATACTGGTTCCTGCGCGACCTCGAGCACCGGGTGCAGATGGTGGCCGACGAGCAGACGCACATGCTGCCGCAGGACGAGGATGGGCTCAAGCGTGTTGCATTGATGGCGGGATTTTCTGACACGGAGAAGTTCGCCGAAGCCGTGCGCGCTTCGCTGCAAACTGTCGAAGCCCACTATTCCGCCCTGTTCGAAACCGCGCCGCAGCTTTCCACCGGCATCGGCAATCTGGTCTTCACCGGCGACACCGACGATCCCGGCACGCTGGAGACCATGGCCAGTCTCGGCTTCACCCGCCCCAGCGACATCTGCCGCGTCATCCGCACCTGGCATTTCGGCCGCTACAAGGCCACACAGTCTTCCGAGGCGCGCGAACGGCTGACGGAAATCACGCCTGCGCTGCTGAAAGCGTTCGGCGCGGCGAAAGATGCGGACGATGCGATCCTGCGCTTTGACGAGTTTCTCTCTGGTCTGCCCTCCGGCATCCAGTTGTTCTCGCTCTTGAATTCCAATCCGGCGCTGCTTGATCTCATCGTTCTCATCATGGGCAGCGCCCCGCGTCTCGCCGAAATCATCGCGCGCAAGCCGCATATTTTCGACGGCCTGCTCGACCCGGCGATCTACCGCGACATCCCGACGGAGGCCTATCTCTCCGAGAGGCTCGCTGCCTTCCTGCAGAATGTCACGGTCTACGAAGAGGTTCTTGACCGGTTGCGCATTTTCGGGGCGGAGCAGAAATTCCTGATTGGCGTGCGGGTGCTGACCGGGGCAATCCAGCCACAGACCGCCGCCCGCGCCTTCTCAGACCTTGCCGACATCCTGCTTCAGGAAACTCTGGCGGCGGTGACGCGCGAATTTGAAACCAAACACGGCAAGGTCAACAGCGGCGTCACGGCGATCCTCGGCATGGGCAAGCTCGGAAGCCGCGAGCTGACGGCGGGCTCTGACATTGATCTTATACTGCTCTACGACCATTCCGATGATGAGGAATCCGACGGCGAGCGTCCTCTCGGACCATCCACCTATTTCATGCGTCTCACCCAGCGTTTGATCGCCGCCATTTCTGCGCCGACTGCTGAAGGCACGCTCTACGAAGTTGACCTGCGCCTGCGCCCATCGGGCAATAAGGGGCCGGTCGCAACGCGGTTCAGCGCCTTCTCAGAGTACCAGCGCAAGGATGCCTGGACCTGGGAGCACATGGCCCTGTCCCGCGCCCGCATCGTGGCTGGCGACACGGACTTCGCTGCGAAAACAGGCTCGGAGATTTCTTCCATACTTGCTTTGCCGCGCGAAACAAGAAAGGTCGCTAAGGAAGTGCGCGAGATGCGCACGCTGATTGGCGAAGAGAAGCCAGCTAAGGGAAGCTGGGATTTCAAGCTCATGCCGGGCGGCCTGATCGACCTCGAGTTTCTTGCGCAGTACGCGGCAATCACCAATCAGGCAGGCGCTGAGACCGTTGAAACTTCCAAGGCGCTTTCTCATCTGAGGATTGAAGGCCTTCCGGCAGACGCGCGCGTCGAGCTTGCCGCCGCGCATCTTCTCTTCTCAAATTTGACCCAGGTCCTCAGGCTCTGCCTGAAGGATGAGCCGGCGGATAATGATCTGCCGCAGGGTCTGAGTGAAATCATGTGCCGCCTCAGCGGGTTGCCGGATACGGCTACGCTGGCGGCGCATGTGAAGGATACGGCGCGAAAGGTCAGGGAAATCTTTGACCGGACGCTCCGTTGAAAGCGGCAAAAGGCGCGATGGGCCGCGCCGGACGCCGCACCCGCATCGGGGGTGATGATGCAAAAAAGGAACTTGAAATGAAACCGACACTGAAAATCGCACTGGCCTTTGTGGCCCTCTCCAGCGCCCTCGCCACGACCGCCTACGCGCGGGACGGCGGCGGACGCCATGGCGACCGCAATGGCGCAGGCCGGGCCGGCATGATGCCGTCACTCGAAACGCTCGACGCGGACAAGAGCGGCGACGTGACCTTGGAAGAGTTCAGCAAAGTCGCCAATGAGCGCTTCGCCAAAGCTGACGCGGACAAGGACGGCAAGCTGACCGTCGCGGAGGTCGCCGCTGAGATCGAAAAGATGCGCGCCGAACAGATGGCCAAGCGCATGATCTCGCGGTTTGACGCCGACAATGATGGCGTCTTGACCACAGAAGAGGCTGCGAACGGGCAGAAGAAGATGTTCGCCATGCTCGACAAGAACGATGACGGCAAGATCGTCCAGTCCGAGCGCCCCGGCAAATGGGGCCGCCACGGCAAGGGCGGCGACGGCGGCATGGATGACGGCGCCAACTGAAACCAGCTGAATCAATGTCGCAAGGTTGCGCGATAATCAGTTGATTATATTGCTTTTGCTCCGGCAAGCGTAAATGCCGGGGCAATATGCTGGCCTGTGCAGCTGTTTGGACACGATGCTGCCAAGCCGCTGGTTGAATTTCATTGGGCAAAATTTGGCAATTGTGCTGCGCCCAGACTTCTGCTAACCCAACGTCAGGTCTGAAAAAGTGAAGTTAATTCACTGCGGGGGCGCCGCGGGTCATCGGCTTGCGGCAAGAGATAACGGAATTGGTCCGACAACTCTTTCAACCCGGAGGCCGATATGTGCGACAATCATCTTTTTTATTCTGGCATTTCTGAAATCTACTCAAAAGCGCGCGAGAGCGATGACGGCATGCGCTGCATGGTGGCGCCTTCGCCGGATCTGAATGAGAAAATTCGAAAAGAGATCAAGGCCTTAGCAGCCCGCAAGGACAGCGTGCTGGGCGGTTTGGCCCTGCGCGCCTCCGAGCCGAAGCGCGACGGTTTCAATGACGGCCTGATCATTCCGCCGTCCGAGTTTCCAATCGGCACCGCGCCGAGCGTTATCCGCAACGCTGCGATGGAGCGGGCGCCGCTTCGGGGCACCGTCAGGGTGATTGTTGTGCTTGTGGATTTCTCCGACAAGCCGATGGTGCAGACCAAACAGCATTTTGTCGACCTGTTCTTCTCAAATGGTGTCATCCCCACAAAGAGCGTGCGCGAATATTTCGCCGACGTGACCAACGGTCTGGTTGACCTGCAAGGCGATGTGGTCGGACCATTCCGCATGCCGCAGACACTGGCCACGTACGCGCATGGCGCGGCGGGCATAGGCAATGCTCTGCCAAACGCGCGCACTATGGCGAAAGACGCGCTGAATGCCGCCAATCCGACTGTCAATTTCGCGCCGTACGACAATGACGGCAATGGTTTTGTCGATGCGTTTATCGTCATTCATTCCGGCTCCGGCGGCGAGCAGTCCGGCAGCTCGGGCGACATCTGGTCGCACAAATGGGTGCTGGACGGCGGCGAGGCCACCGTGGATGGAACCAAGGTGTTTGCCTATCTGACCGTGCCGGAGGATTGCAGGATCGGCGTCTGCGCCCATGAGCTGGGGCATCTGCTTTTTGGCTTCCCCGACCTTTATGACACGGATGGCAGTTCCGAAGGCATCGGCAATTTCTGCCTGATGGCGGGCGGCAGTTGGGGCGGAGGCGGCAACACGCCGGTGCATCCGTCAGCCTGGTGCAAGGCCAACCAGGGCTGGGCATCGGTTGACAATGTGACCTCTAACGGCCCGAAATCCTTCCAGGATGTGAAAGACTCAAATGTCGTCACGCGGCTTTGGAAAGATGGCGGTTCGGGGTCAGAATATTTCCTTGCCGAAAACCGGCAGAAAACCGGGTTTGACGCGAGCCTGCCCGGCGGCGGCCTGCTGATTTGGCACATTGACGAAGCCGTCAGCACAAACACGAATGAGAGCCATTACAAGGTTGCGCTCATCCAGGCTGACAATCAAAAGCAGATGGAATCAGGCGCAAACCGCGGTGACGCCGGCGATCCCTATCCCGGCACATCGAACAATTCATCGTTCTCCGATACGTCTTCGCCCAATTCGAAGTCCTATGCCGGACAGAAGACCTGTGTTTCCATCACCGGCATCAGCTCGTCCTCCGCGGTCATGACGGCAAATGTGACGGTAAAATGCTTCACGAAGATTCGGTTCAAGGAGTTTCAGAAGGATAAGGAGTTCCGCAAGGAGAGCCGCAAGGACTTTGTGGTTGAAAAGCCAAATTTCGATAAGAAGCCCGAAAAGCCCATCATCGACAAGTCTTCGACGTTTGACAAGAACACCGACAAGGTGACTGACGGCAAGTTCACTGAAAAACTGAACGAAGGCAAGTTTGGCGAGAAGCTGGGCGAAGGCGGCGGTTTGGGCGGAGGCGGCGGCGGTCTGGGCGCGGGTTCAGACGGGTCAATGCTTGAGCAGCGCGTCTTGCAGCTCGAAGCGATCGTCGGCGCTATGATGTCAGGCGGCGATGCCGGAGGCGGCCAGAATCAGCCCTTCATTGGGTCGGAGCTGCGGCCGGATCTGTCTACCGGAGCATTCATGAACGAGGATGACCAAATGCAGGATCAGATGCGCGCCGGGGCGCCGCAGTCAAAGCGTCTTTTTGACACGAAGCGCTCAGACATTTGACGGTCTGTAAATGATCCTTCTGGTTCGGCATTGGCACGATCCGGTTTCTGATGAAATCGGGCGTGCCTTGCCGGGTCTTGTCACAATGCTGCGGATAGAAAGCTGGCTGTCCCAGTTTCTGATCTGCCACACTGTCGGTAAGGACGGTGCGAATGCCGGGTTCGCGCAGCGCAAGGACACCGCTTTGGAACCCGGTCGTTTCACGTTCGCCCTTAACCGTGTAAGGCAGATGACGCTGCCGCAGATTCCCGGCATGAGCGCCGAGGACCGGATGTATGCGGCTTCCGAAGCCTGCGCATTGTTTTGGAGCTGCCTCGAATCGCTGCCTTGCCCACTCCTCAACACGCCAATGGCGATGGGCATGGTCGGCCGCGCCGGCCAGCCCATATCATGGCTGGCGGATGCATCGGCGAGCGGTGTTCCAACTGCGGATTTTGCCCTGACGACAAACCGCGCGCGGCAGGACAAGTCCGTTGCATGGGAGCCATTTTCCGTTTTTCCCGGTCAAATGCAGGAAGTGGGTTTTTGGCAGCAGCGTCAATGCAACGGCGCGCGCGCCGATTGCTGGGTTGTCGGCAGCGAGATCATAGGCGAAGCGCCGGGCATCGAAAAGAGAACTCTATTGGAATTTTCGGAGCGCCTGGGGCTTGGGTTCGGCCGGCTGACATTCCAAGCCTACCAGGATGGGACGTGGCGGCTCGCCGGCGTTGACGCGATGCCCATGTCAATGCCGCACGCAGTCTTGGCGGCATTCCTCAAACTTGCCGCAGATTATGCGCAGCCTCATGGCGCGGTGATGAAAGCGATCCAATGATATTGCTTGCCGGAATCCCAACCGAGCCGCCAGTGGAACTGGCGAAAGACAGCGCTGATGCGGCAGGGATAGAGTGCATTGTCCTTAATCAGCGTTCCTTCACATTTGATGATATTGAGATGCGCTTCGTCGATGGAAAGTGCGCGGGCGAGATCAGGGTTGGCATGCAGTCTCACCCGCTTGGTTCGTTCACGGGCATCTACACGCGCATGACGGATGCGGAATCCCTGCCCGAACTCGCGCCGAAGCGGAACGGCGCACCAGACCCTTCGGCTCTGAACCGGGCAAGAGCCTGGTCGGAAACGATGAATGCGTGGCTGGAGCTTGCGCCGCAGCGCGTGGCGAACAGGACATCCGCCACGCTTTCAAACTTTTCCAAGCCCTATCAGATGCAGAAAATTCTCAGCTGCGGCCTGCAGGTTCCCGAGACACTCGTCACAAACAGCGCGGACCTGGTGCTCGCCTTTCAGAAGCGGCACCGCAGGGTCATTTATAAATCAATCAGCTCCGTGCGCTCCATCGTCAAAATGCTTGACGGCGATGCGATAAAGTCGCTTGAGCGCATCGCTGTGCTGCCGACGCAGTTTCAGGAGTTTGTCCCGGGCGACAATGTCCGCGTCCATGTTGTCGGCAGCGAAGTCCTCGGGGTCAGGATCAAGAGCGAAGCGGTTGATTACCGCTACGCTGGGAAAGACGGGCTCGCGGTTGAAATGGAGGACTTTGATTTGCCGCCGGAAGTTTCTGACCGCTGCGTTGGGCTGTCGGCTGCGCTCAATCTGCCTTTCTGCGGCATCGATTTCAAACTGACGCCGGGCGGCGATTATGTTTGCTTTGAAGTCAACCCGTCGCCGGCCTATAGTTACTATCAGGAAAACGCAGGGATTGCCATTTCAGACGCTTTGGTGCGGTATTTGGCACATGCGCAAAAGGACCTGTGATGGAGGCGGTGATGGTGGAGATTGTTGAAAATTGGGCGTGGCTTGAATGCCGTGTCGTCAGTTCTAAAGCGCATGACGGTTTTGTCGAGGTGGAAGTCGTGTTGGAAAAGTCCGCGCCGCACGAGTTTTACCCCAACCTCATTCAGAAAACCAAGGACATCGGAACGGTCAGCATCCGGATCAAGGGCCGTGACTCCGCATCGGATATGCCAGAGCGGTTCCGCATCAAAGCGCGGCGCGCCGGACCAAAAGTGATCTGGGGCGATGCAGCCACGCTCGAAAGCGTCAAATAGGCGCAGTCGGGCTTCAGGCTTGACTTTGCTTCACTCTGACGGGAATCCGCACGGACACAATCGTCCCGATGCCTTCCCGCGAGCGTATTTTCAGCGCCCCGCCATGCATCTCCGCCAGCGAGCGTGATATGGCAAGGCCTAACCCCGAACCTGTGTGGTTCTTGGAGAACTGGTTCTGCACCTGCTCGAACGGATTGCCAAGCTTGCGCAAAGCCGCTTTTGGAATGCCGCAGCCAGTGTCTTCGATGGTCAGCGCCACCGCACGGCCGACATGTTTGGCGCGCACCGTGATGCGCCCCGGCTGGCCGGTGAATTTCACGGCGTTGGACAGGAGATTGAGCAGAATCTGCTTGATGGCGCGCCGGTCTGCGTCGATGCTGATCGCATCGTCAATTTGTGTGATGACCTCAATGTCTTTCTCCGCCGCAGGCACAGCCACGACGCGCACAGCCTCCTTGATCAACGGGCACAGGTCAATCTTCTCGATCTCCAGCGAATAGCGGCCAGCTTCAATTTTCGACATGTCGAGAATATCGTTGATGACGCCGAGCAGGTAGTTGCCGCTCTGGTGAATGTCCTTGGCATATTCCTCATAGCGGTCTGAGCCGAGCGGGCCGAACATACCCGACTGCATGATTTCCGAAAAACCGATGACGGCGTTGAGCGGCGTGCGCAACTCGTGCGACATGTTGGCGAGGAACTCGGATTTCGCCTGGTTAGCCGCTTCGGCGCGGTCCTTCTCCGCCTGGTATTTCAGATTGAGCTCAGTCGCCTCGACGACGCGCTCTGCTTCCGCCTTGCGGGCAAGGCTCAGATCATGGATCGTCGCCATCAGCCGCCGCTCGCTGTCGGTCAGCCGCTCCTGATGCTGCTTGATCTGCGTGATGTCGGTGCCGATGGAGACGAGGCCGCCATCCTGCATCCTGTGCTCGTTCTGCTGCAGCCAGCGCCCGTCCGCCAGCTGCCGCTCAAACGTCTGCACGCCATCCGGGCCGCTGTCGGTGACCATGCGTTTCTGGCTGACGACGGGCCGGATGCGTTCGATCTCCTCGCGCGGTGTGCCGGCGCGGATCTGGTCTGCGCGAAGCCCGGAAAGCTCCTGGAATTTGGAGTTGCACAGGACAAGCCGCCGGTCATGGTCCCAGACGGCGAAAGATTCCGAAATATTCTCAATCGCGTTCCGCAGCCGCTGGTCGGCGTCTTTGTAATTCTGCGCTAGATCTTTCTGCTCGGTCACATCCACGGCAATGCCAATCAAATGGATCTCGCGCGCCAGCGGATCAACAATCTCCGCCCGTGCCCGCATCCATTTCCATGACCCGTCCGCATGGCGCATCCGGAACACGTGGTCGATATGGCTGACCTCCTTCGACACAAGCCGCCCCGCCAGCGCATAGAGATCGCCGTCGTCCGGATGCATGATCTGCTCGACCTCTCCAAAGGCGAGGATCGCGTCGCGCGGCTCGTAGCCCAGCATCTCATACATGGAGCGCGACCAGTACATCCGGCCGCGCGCCATGTCCCAGTCCAAGAGGCCGCAGCGCCCGCGCGACAGAGCAAGGTCGATGCGCTGATGTGTCTGACTGTAAATTTCGTCTGCGTCTTTTGCCCGCACTGATTGGCTGAAATATGCGTAGAGAACCACCAGCAGAAGCCCGGAGGTCAGGACGAACAAAGTGACATTCAGCGACACATTCCTGCGCCATTCGGCATAGACTGCGTCTTCGCTCTGCAGCGCGGCCACCGCGCCGCCGCCGCCTTTGATGAAATGCAGCGCAGCAAGATAGTCCGCAGCGCCGATGCTGACGGTCTGCGTTCCGGCCTTTGCGCCGAACATGAAGAGCTGCCGGCTGTCGGGCAGCGCCGCCTCCAGATTTTTCCCAAACTGCGCGCCTTCGCTTCCACGGCGCGCCACAATGTCAAAATCCGCATTGGTAATAATAAGAACCGATCCGCTGCGGATGGCGCCGAGTGAATCTGCGAACTCAAGCACATTATCCGCCGCCGCCGCAAGCGGACCGCTCGAACCAAGCTCGGATGCGGTGGTAGATGCGGCGAGATTCAGCGTCAGGCCCGCAGCGCGCTCTATTTCATCGCGCGCCGCCATGAGCGACATGACGCGCGCAGCGGCGACGATAATAAGGAAAATAACGGTGAGTGTTGGAATGGCGCGGCGCAGAAAAGGTTCGGCGGCGAGCAGCCTCTGATAAGCGGGTTCCGCAAGGATGCGGGCCGGTCCGGCAAGTCCGGTTTTTCTTTCGCGTCCACGCCAAAAAATGGCAAGCAAACTCAATGCAGGCGCGCGGCGCGCGTCGGCTTTCCCCATGACTGGTCCCCTTGATCGTTTTTGTAACGCAAACGAAACGGTACGCCGCACCCCCAATTCGTGGGCAATGAATCAAATGTGATTCGCCTTGTCCAGCCCTTGATTCGTTTTTCTTAAGAATAAATTAACCGAGCATGCGCTCGACAATGTCCCGCACGTCCGTTGACAGCGATTTCTCCTGCGCAATCAAGGACAAAGCCTCGCGCGCTTTGGTTTTGCGCATAGCCTCCAGCGAGCGCCATGACCGCATGGCGGTGAGCAGTCGCGAGGCTGTCTGCGGGTTCTGCCGGTCAATTCTCAGAACTGCTTCCGCCAAGAGCTTGTAGCCGCCGCCGTCCTTGCGGTTGAAGCCCGTCGGATTGGATGTGGAATAGGCGCCAATCAGCGCCCGCATCCGGTTGGGATTGTCAAACGAAAATCCTTTGTGCTCCATCAACGCGTGCACTGAAGCGAGCGCGTCCGGACCTGGCGCCGTCGCCTGCGCGCCAAACCACTTGTCCATCGCGAGCGGCGTTATGGCAAAGCGCATCTCAAAATGCGCCATCGCGTCCTTCGCTTCCGGCGAGCGGGGGAAACGGTGTGCCAAGATTATCAGCGCGGCGATCCGGTCCGTCATGTTTGTTGCCGCGCGGTAATGGCTGGCGGGCAGCGAGGGCGATTTCTGCGCCAGCGCCGCATAGTCGATGAGCACATTTTTCAGCGCCCGCTTTCCTGCCGAGGCGGCATCCGGGGCGAACGGTTCCGCATCCGAAAGGCCGGAAACCTGTTTTTCAAACATGACCTTGAAAGAAGCGCCAATGCTCGCCTGCAAGGCCTGCCGCGCCTCAAACACGGCGTCCGGATCAACATTGGAACCAATCTCGCGCGCAATGTCGCCTTCCATCGGCAACGTCAGCGCCAACGCGCGGAACGCCGGTTCCAGCCGCTCATCCGCTGCAATTTCGCCGAAGGCGGCAATCAGCGGCGCTTCAAATTCCGGCGTCTGGCCGCCGCGCGCCGACTTGGTGGCCGCAATCAGCGCCGCCGTCGCCAGATTGTTCAGCGCCTGCCAGCGGCTGAACAAGTCGCTTTCATTGCGCGCCAGGAACAGCTGGTCTCCCTGCTTCTGTTCGAAGCTCATTGTCACCGGCGCGGAGAAGCCGCGCAGCAGCGAGGGAATGGGCCGCTCCCTGATGCCTTCGAAGATGATGCGGTGGTTTTTCTTGCGCAGATGAATGACGCCATTGTCAACGCCCGCGCCGTCAATCGAGGCAGCGTGTATCTCTTTGCCGCTTTCCCCGAAGAGCGCGAATGCGACCGGGATGTGCAGCAGTTTCTTGCGGCTTTCGCCGGGGGTAGCCTTGCTGCTCTGCTCGATCTCCAGGACCAGCCGCTTCTCGGCGCGCTCCCATGTGGCGTTAACAGTCAGGTTCGGCGTGCCGGCCTGATGATACCATTGCTCAAGCTGCGACAGGTCGCGGCCTGAGACAATCTCAAAGCATTTGACAAAATCTTCGATCGTCACTGCCTGTCCGTCATGGCGGTCGAAATACAGATCCATGCCTTGGCGGAACAGGTCCTGCCCGAGGACGGTCGCAAACATGCGCACGATCTCGGAGCCTTTTTCGTAGACTGTGGAGGTGTAAAAATTGTTGATCTCGCGGTATTTGCGCGGCCTTGGCGGGTGGGCGAGCGGGCCTTGATCCTCAGGAAACTGGTTGGCCTTCAGCCCGCGCACCTCGGCGATGCGCTTGACTGCGCGCGAGCGCTGGTCGGCGGAGAATTCATGGTCGCGGTAGACCGTCAGACCTTCTTTCAGACAGAGCTGAAACCAGTCGCGGCATGTGATGCGGTTGCCGGTCCAATTGTGGAAATATTCATGCGCGATCACCGCCTCGATGCCGGCATAGTCCGTGTCGGTGGCGGTTTCGGGATCGGCGAGGACATATTTGTCGTTGAAGACATTCAGCCCCTTGTTCTCCATCGCGCCCATGTTGAACGAGGAGACGGCGACGATCATGAAAATGTCGAGATCATATTCGCGTCCGAACCGCTCCTCGTCCCATTTCATCGAGCGCTTGAGGCTGTCCATCGCATAGTCCGCCATGCGCTCCTTGCCATGCTCGACATAAATGCGCAGCTCGACTTTGCGTCCGGAGGCGGTGACGAACTCATCGCGGATCACGCCAAGGTCCGCGCCGACCAAAGCGAACAGGTAGCTCGGCTTTGGATGCGGGTCATGCCACTCGGCGAAGTGCCAGCCATTGGCCAGGTCTCCCGATGAGGTCAGATTGCCATTGGCGAGCAGAATAGGTGCAGCGCTTTTCAGCGCTTCCACCCGCACCGAATAGACCGACAGGACATCAGGCCGGTCGTGGAAGTAGGTCATGCGGCGGAAGCCTTCGGCCTCGCACTGGGTGCAGTAGATGTTCTCGGCAAGGTACAGCCCCGACAGCGCCTTGTTCGCGGCAGGGGAGATTTCGGTTTCAATCTCGAGCATGAACTCGCCCGAAGGCAGATTGTGGAGCGTCAGTGTTTCCGGCGTCAGAACATAGGCATTGTTGCCAAGCTCAGCGCCATCAAGGCGCACGGAGATCAGCTTCAGCTCTTCGCCGTCAAGAACAAGCGGCGCGCCCGGCGCGGCCCCGTCGCGGCGCCGCAATTTCAGCCTGCTCTTAATGCGGGTCTTGTCTGGATCAAGCCGGAATTCCAGCCGCGTGTCCGAAATCTCAAACGGCGTCGGCTGATATTCTTCCAGGCGGAATGTCTTGCCGGTGTCTGTGCGCATTTTTCTTAGCCTTTTCACGTCAGTCCGCTGACGCTCTTTGTTGGCTGACTATCAGATATCCGACACGACATGCCACTTGAAAGGTTTACAAAGCGCGGCATCTCAGCGAGATTGCGGCGATTGCCAACATCTTTCAGTCTTTGCCGGACTTAAGCGCCCGCTGGTCCGGTTCTCCAGGATTATTATGAACCAAATGATGCAGAAATTCGGCGTCGGCGCTTCCGCGCTTCGCAAGGAAGATGATTCTTTCCTTCGCGGCAAAGGGCGCTACACCGATGATATCCAAATTGAGGGCTGCCTGCGCGGCTTTGTGGTGCGCTCGCCGATTGCCAATGGAGGGTTCAAGATCGGCTCCCTGAAAGAAGCAAAGTCCGCCCCCGGCGTGCGCCTCGTCCTGACCGGCAAAGACGTCGCGCATCTCGGCGCGCTGCAATGTTTCAGAAAACCAAAGGGCGGCGTCGCGCGCGACATCCCTATCCTGTGCGAAAGAGAAGTGTCGCATGTCGGAGACGCCGTCGCCTTCATCGTCGCCGACACGCTGTTCGAGGCGCAGAGCGCGGCGGAAAAGATCGACATCGACTGGCTGCCGAGACCGGCCATCGCATCCACCGCGAAGGCTCTGGACAAGGGCGCGCCCCGCGCAGCGAAAGGCCTCAAGTCCAACCTCGCCTATGTCGAGCATTACGGCAATCAGGCCAAAACCGCGCGCGCCTTCGCCAAGGCCGCGCACGTGACCCGCATTGCCTTTCACAATAACCGCCTGGTGCCGAACTATCTGGAAACCCGCGCCGCCGTCGGCGAATGGAACGCCAATGAGAACCGTTATGTCCTGACATGCGGGACGCAGGGCGTGCACAATGTGCGCAAAAATCTGGCGGAGAAAGTCTTCCATATTCCAAAGAGGCAGCTGCGCGTCGTGACGCCTGATGTCGGCGGCGGGTTCGGGCCGAAGGGCATGACGTACCGCGAATATGCGCTGGTGCTGGAGGCGGCCAAGCGGCTCGGCCATCCGGTCAAATGGATATGCGAGCGCGGCGAGCAGTTTCTGTCGGACGCGCAGGGGCGCGACAATGTCGTAGAAGCCGAAATGGCGATGGACAAGGACGGCCGGTTCCTCGGCCTGCGCGCAACGATCACCGCCAATCTCGGCGCTTACATGCATGAATATGGCGCGCTGGTCCCCGAGTTCTGTGCCACCATGGCGACCGGCTGTTACGATATCCGCGCCGCAGATATTGAAATACGCGGCATCTATACCAACACCGTGCCAGTGGATGCCTACCGCGGTGCGGGGCGTCCCGAAGCGGCCTTCATGATCGAGCGCCTCGCCGACGAATGCGCCCGCGACCTCGGCCTTGCGCCGGATGAAATCCGCCGCCGCAATTTCATCAAGCCCGAACAGTTCCCCTACCGCACACAGTTCGGCCGCCTCTACGATGTGGGCAATTTTGCGGGCCCCATGCACAAAGCGATGGACGCCGCCGGCTGGGCGGGGTTTGAAAGCACGCCTCGCTGCCTCCAAATCCAGCGGCAAACTGCGCGGCATCGGCCTTGCCACCTACATCGAGGCCTGCGCCTTCGAAGGCTCCGAGCCCGCCTTCGTCCAGCTGCGCCAGGACGGCATTGTCGAACTGCGCATCGGCACGCAGTCGACAGGACAGGGCCATGCGACCGCCTATGCCCAGTTCGCCGCCGAAAAACTCAATCTCGATATTTCGAAGATCGAAGTGCGCCAGGGCGACACGGACGAATTGCCGCGCGGCGGCGGCACCGGCGGGTCGCGCTCGATTCCGCTCGGCGGTGTTTCGGCGAGCCGGGCGGGCGAGGCGCTGGCGCTGAAGATCAGGAATGTGGCCGCCGATGAGCTGGAGGCCTCCGGCGCCGACATAGAACTCCAAGACGGCGTTGCACGCATTGTCGGCACGGACCGGCACATGAGCTTTGCTGAAATCGCCCGAGCCGCAAAATCTCCCGAGGATGTCGCCGCCTCCGGCGAGTTCGAGCAGTTCGAGGCGACCTATCCGAACGGCACCCATGTCTGCGAAGTGGAAATCGATCCGGAGACGGGAGAAACGAAAATCCTTGGCTACACAATTGTCGATGATTTCGGCCTCACCGTGAATCCGATGCTGCTGGCAGGGACAGGTGCATGGCGGTGTGGCGCAGGGCGTCGGCCAGGCGCTGACAGAGGACACGATCTATTCCGAGGACGGCCAACTGCTGAGCGCGAGCTTTATGGACTATGGCATGCCCCGAGCCGACCTTTTTCCGAACCTGCATTTCGAAACCCTGAACGTGCCGTCCACCACTAACGCCATGGGCATCAAGGGCGCTGGCGAGGCCGGATCCATCGGTGCGACACCCGCCGTGATGAACGCCGTAATCGACGCGCTCTGGCGCGGCAGAGGCATCCGCCATCTCGAAATGCCTGCCACGCCACAGCGCGTCTGGCAGGCGATTGCGGACGCAAAGAACGCATGAGCGCAGAGACTGACGACCGCCGCGAGCACCGCCCTCTGCTGGGCATTGCGCTGAAAGTCGGCGCGGTGTTCTGCTTCATCACGATGTTCACCTTCGTGAAACTGTCCGGACAGGTGCCTCCCGGGCAGATCGTGTTTTTCCGATCCTTCTTTGCACTGGTCCCGGTCCTCATCTGGATATTTGTCCGCGGCCATGGCCTCGCCGCCTTCAGGACCAGTGACCTCAAAGGCCATTTCTGGCGCGGGATGATTGGTGTCACTTCCATGGGCCTCGGGTTTTACGGATTGACGCAGCTGCCGCTGCCCGAAGCCGTCGCCATCGGCTATGCCATGCCGCTCATCACCGTTGTCATGGGCGCCGTGCTCCTCAAAGAAAAGGTGCGCGCTTACCGCTGGACGGCGGTGCTTATCGGCCTCGTTGGCGTGCTCATCGTCTCCTGGCCGCGGCTGTCGATATTCACGGACCCAAACGCTGCCAGCGTCAAGGCGGCCTGGGGGGCGCTCTCCGTTCTCGGCTCAGCCGCCTTCGCGGCGGGAGCGATGATCCAGATCCGCCGCCTGATCAGCAGGGAGAGCGCCATCACCATCGTCATCTATTTCACGCTGATTTCCGCCGCTCTTGCTATCGCCACTATTCCCTTTGGTTGGATATCGTTGGACGCAGGACAATGGACCTTTCTAATCCTCGCTGGAATTGTCGGCGGCGCTGGTCAGATTTTCCTGACTTCCTGCTACCGTTACGCGGACGTCTCGACCATTGCGCCGTTCGAATATGTCTCGCTCCTTCTTTCGCTGGGCATCGGCTATGCGGTGTTTCAAGATGCGCCGACGCATCAGATGCTCGTCGGGGCGGTGATTGTCGTAGGCGCCGGCCTCTTCATCATCTGGCGGGAGCACCAGCTGGGGCTGGAGCGGCGCAGGGCGAAGGAAGCGCAGAGCCTGTGATAGCGTTCAAGGCGCGCAGGTTGCTTTGCCCGCCGTCTGCGTTCACATTCCGCCCCAATTTTGGAGTCGCGCCGTGAAGCCCTTGTCAAACGCTGAGCTGAGCCGGATGATCGGCGACATTTACGACTGCGCGGTCGAGCCGTCGCGCTGGTTTCAGACGCTTGATTCGATCCGGGACCGTCTGGAGCTTGCGTTTGTGCAGCTGAATTTTACCAGCATGAGTAAAAGCGGATTGGGCGTGCCGCCGGACATGATCACCTTCCAGACAGACTGGAACAGGGAATGGATCGACAAGCTGCCGGGTCTGCTCGACATCATTCCGGGTGTTGCTGCCATGTTTGATACGGAAATCGACACGCCGATTTCGCAGATGCAACTGCTGCCGGAAAGCGAGTTCCGCGCCACAAAATTCTGCGAGGCCTGGGTCAAACCGCAGGGCCTGCGCGACACCTGCAATACGCCCCTGGTCAAGCGCAGGGATCTGACGGGCATACTGGTCGCCGTCAGCTATGAAAGCCGCGCGCTGTTTGACGATTTTGACCGCGAGATTTTCGGGCTTCTGTCGCCGCATGTGCGGCGCGCGTTGATGATCAGCGGTATGCGGACCGAGAACCGCTTCCGGGCCAGCCTTCAGCATAATCTCCTCGACAAGCTTGCCACAGGCATCCTGATTGTCACGCACGGCGGCAGGCTGGTCTATGCCAATGCCAGCGGCGAGAAGCTGCTTTCGTCAGGCCGGAATATCGCGGTGAGGGGCGGCCGCGTGCAGGCGGCGCATCCGCCATTTGCAGCTGGATTCAATGAAGCGGTGGAGCGCGCCTGCGCAGAAAACGACACCGATATCG
Organism: uncultured Alphaproteobacteria bacterium; assembly: GCA_963802455.1. Lineage (GTDB taxonomy): Bacteria > Pseudomonadota > Alphaproteobacteria > Rhizobiales > Rhizobiaceae > JANOYJ01. Next base: position 66,294 of record CAWDIY010000017.1, read on the forward strand.
GACTTCGCGGCAACGGCATCCCGCTGCCCTCGCGCGATGGCGCGCCCGCCGTTTGCTATGTCCTGCCGCTCGGCAAATCCGAAAGTCGCCGCGCGCTCGGTCCCGGCCTTGCGGCGCTTTTCATCTCCACCGAAAAAGCAGCCCTGCCGCCGACACTTGAAGCGCTGTCGGCGCTCACCGGCCTGACCTCGCAGGAATCGCGCATTGCGCTGATGATTGCCGGAGGCGTCAGCCCAAGGGACGGTGCGGAACAGCTCGGCATCAGCCTCAACACGATCCGCAGCCACATCACCCATATTTTCCAAAAGACCGGCACAAATGATCAGCAGGCGGTGGCGCGGCTCGTTGGCGACCTCAGCCTGCCGGTGCTTCAGCCCTGAGCGCGGATTGCAATTTGCGCGGCTCACCTGAACGGGTGATTTCAGTTTGAGATTTGTCGGCTAAGAACGCGGCTGTCAACGCCTGACCGGAACAGCCGCACATGGACCCGCTTGTCTTCGTCGTCGTCCTCTTCTCCGCCGCCTGCCATGCGGTGATGAACTGCGCGCTGAAATTTGCGCCGGACCCGCTGGCTGCTTCGATCATGCTCGCCATCGGCGGCGGCGTGGCTGCGACGCCTTTACTGATCCTCACCGGAACGCCGCCAATTGAGGCCGCGCCTTATCTGGCTTTGTCCGTTTTCATCCACATTTTCTACTGGTCGTTCCTCGGCAAAGCCTATGCGTCCGGCTCTGTCAGCGTCGTCTTCCCGCTGGCCCGCGGCCTCGCGCCGGTTCTTACCATGCTCGCCGCCGTGCTCCTGTTTGGTGAAGTGATGAGCCGCAATGACTGGATCGCCATCGCCGCTATTCTCGCTGGCATTTATGTGGTGATCGCCTCCGGCTATGATGTCGCCGCGTTCCGCAGCAACCCGATGCTCCTCAATGTGCTTGCAGTCGCCGTCAGCGTTATGGGCTATACGCTGGTGGACGGTTTCGGCGCGCGCGCTTCCGGCTCGCCCTTCGCCTATGTCGTTTTCCTGTATGTGGCCAACGGCTGGGTGCTGCTCGCCTACGGCCTTACCCGCCAGCGCCAGCGCCTCATCGCCGCCATCGATCATGGCTGGGTGCTCGGCCTGACCAGCGGCGCGGCGTCGCTCGCCATCTACGCCGCCGCCGTCTGGGCCATGACCAAAGCCCCGATCCCCCTCGTCGCCGCACTGCGCGAGGCCTCTGTCCTCTTCGCTGTCGCACTCGCCATGTTCTGGCTGAAAGAGCCGTTCCAAGATTGGGCGGATCGCGGGGGCGGGGGTGATCGCCGCCGGACTGGCCTATGCAAGGCTGGCTTGAAGCGGGCGGCGCTGCAACCCACTTGCAATCACATCTCCTTCCGCTAACGTTCCCCAACGGCAAGGGGGGCGTGATTGTTGCTTTACTCGCAGGAAGAATTGAGCGCGGTCATCGGCCAAATCTATGACTGCGCCATCGATCCGCAACTCTGGGCGGCGACGCTGACCGCCATCCGCGACAAGATGGACATGGCCTATGTCCACGTCAATTTCCTCGACAAGACCCTCCACTTGGAAGGTCCAAACACCAAGCCGGGTGTTTTTCAGTCGAGATGGGATCAGCAGTGGATGGACAAACTGCCGCGTTTGCTGTTTGGCGTTCCCGCCATGGAGCGCTGGGCCGCGCAGGATATTGACGATTCAATATCGCAGATGCAGTGCGTTTCTGAGCCGGATTTTCACCAGTCCGAGTTCTATTTGCAATGGGTGAAGCCCCAGGGCCTGCGCGACTATTGCTACACGACCGTGGCCAAGCGGACGCACCTGACCGGGTCGGTTGGCGCAGCAACCTACGCTTCGCGTGGACTGGTCACGGAGGCCGAGCGCGGGACATTCCGTCTGCTTGCCCCGCACTTCCGCCGCTCGCTGCTGATCAGCGGCATGCTGGACGAGGGCAAGCTGCAATTGCAGCTCTACCGCCAGCTCCTCGACCGCATCGGCGCGGGTGTTTTAATCGTCGGGCAGGATGCGCGGCTGATGTACGCAAATGAAACGGCCGAACGGCTGCTGTCGCAGGGCGTCAGTCTCACTGTGCGCCACAACAATGTCCGCGCCGCATCGCCGCCGCATGACAAGGGCCTGCAGGCGGCGCTTGTCCGCGCCTGCTCGCAGGAGGATGGCGCGCTCGGCAATTTTGGCAACGGCATCCCGCTTCCCGGAAAAGACGGTGCGATGGCGGTCTGTTACGTGCTGCCGCTCGGCAGATCAGAGCGCCGCCGCGAACTGGGCCCGGGCCTCGCGGCGATATTCATCACCAACCATGGCGCAAGCGTCCCGCCCGCGCTCGAAGTGCTCTCGGCGCTTTCGGGCTTAACATCGCGCGAGGCCCGCATCGCGCTATTGATCGTCGACGGCCAGACGCCCGGAGAAGCGGCTCAGACGCTCGGCATTTCCATCAACACGCTGCGCAGCCACATGGCGCATGTTTATGAAAAGACTGGCGTCAACAGCCAGATCGCCCTTGCGCGCTTTGTCGGCGGTCTAAGCCTGCCGCTCGCAGCAGCTGGAAATCAAATTGTGGGCGGATAAGGCGCAAAGGCGGAGGTGAACGGAATGAGCCACTATTCGCAGGCCGGGCTTGGCGCGGTCATCGGCCAGATCTATGACTGCGCCATAGATCCGGAGCTGTGGATTCCAACGCTGACCGGCATCCGCGACCGGATGGACCTTGCCTACGTTCATCTGATGATCATGAACCGGCACTATTCCCAGCTCGGCGACCATCCCGGCGAAATCGTCTTCCAGACCAGCTGGTCGCGCGAATGGATGGATGAGCTGAAAATCTGGTATTCCCGCATGCCCGTCATGCCGGTTTGGATGGCGGCGGACATCGACGATCCCATGTCACAATTGCAGGTCGAAGACGAGGAGGAGGTTAAGAAAACTCCCTTTTATCTTCAGTGGGCAAAGCCACAGAATCTGGGAGACTATTGCCAGACGGCTTTGGTCCGCCGCGCTGATGTCGGCGGCGGGATTGGCGCGGCAAGCTATAATGGACGCCATCGCTTTGACGACAGAGACCGCATGACATTCCAGCTGCTTGCGCCGCATCTGCGCCGCGCCATGCTGATCGGCGGCATGCTCGATGAAGGAAAGTATGTCCTTCAGCTCTATCGCGACCTGATGGACAAGATTGCCACCGGCATCATGATCGTCGCAACGAACGGCAAACTGGTTTTTGCCAACGCCGCCGCCGACCGCCTGCTGTCGGAGGGCATGCGCCTCACCGCCCGCCATGGCATGGTTACACCGACATCCCTGCCACATAAAACGGGCTTTGAAGAAGCATTGACGCGCGCCTGTTCCGGCATTGATTCCGACCTTGGCCTGCGCGGTAACGGCATTCCGCTGCCGGGAACGGACGGCTCATCCGCCGTGTGCTACATCCTGCCGCTCGGCAAATCCGAACGCCGCCGCGCATTGGGCCCGGGCATGGCGGCGGTCTTTGTTTCCACGAGCGCCAACGGAACTCCGCCCGCCGTCGAGGTTTTGTCTGCGCTCACCGGCCTCACCTCCCACGAAGCCCGCATCGCCCTTATGATCACAGATGGCCGCGCACCCGGCGAGGTGGCGTCTGAACTTGGCATTTCCATCAACACGGTGCGTACGCATATTGCCAAAGTATTTGACAAGACCGGCGTCAACAGCCAGCAGGGGCTGATAAAGTTCGTCGGCGGCCTGAGCCTGCCCTTGGCGCCAATTTCCTGACTCGATGCTGCTTTTTTGCGCGTTTTTTCATCCTCATCACCAATACTGATGATGCCGCAACGTCAAACTCCGCCTAAAACCACGCTGCGATGGCCGCCTGGGGCAGACCGGCCGCCGCGTTGAACTGAAAACTTGGGTTATTCTGCCGCGTTACAGGTAGCATCGCTGAAGCAACGCCGGAGCCGCAAATGCGCTCCGCCGCCAGAGGCATGCCGCGCAGTCTGACCCCTATGAGGGTGAAGAAAATGCGCAGGATAAATGAATTCAAATCTTACCGGTCGGTGATCGATTACGATGTGGCAACAGGCCAGTTCATAGTCACGCCGCTGCCGGATGTTTTCGCCGGCGACGAGGCCGTGGACACGGATGCGCCCGGCGCCGAAATCGTGCCGTTTCCGGAGACACCGCCAGCGCCGCAGAAACAGCGCCACGAACAGCGCCTTGCAGGATAGCGGCCTTGGACCGGCATCACAGCGGCGACGCGTGGATTGAACCTTCCAAGCCCCGGCTGCAACTCAATGGCGGGATTGGACGGCAAAAGCGCTGTTGGCGGGGCCGGGCCGGACGCGGCGGAAAGACAGGATTGCCATGGATTTTTTGACATTCGCCTTACTGCTGTTCTGCGCTGCGTCGACAGCGCTGCTCAACTGCGCCTTGAAGCATCAGCGCGATCCGTTCATGGGCGCTTTGCTGCTGGCGGTCGGCGGCGGCGCGTCGGCGTTTCCGCTGCTGTTGCTGACCGGCCTGCCGTCCGCCGAAAGCCTGCCGTTTCTCGCCGTCTCGGTCATCCTGGCGCTGCTGTATTGGGTGTTCCTCGGCAAAGCCTACCAGTCAGGCGATGTCGGCCTCGTGTTTCCGCTCGCTTATGGCAGCGCGCCTGCGCTGGTGTTGATCCTGACCAGTGTGTTTGTGCACGAGCATCCGTCGGCGGGCCAGCTTGCGGTCATTCTTCTCATCACCGCCGGCCTGCTGCTGGTGTTTTTCTCCGGCGCAGGCCTTGCCGCGCTGGCGGACCGCCGCCTGCTCATTCATTGCGCGGCGCTGATCGCCATCATCTGCGCCTACACGATCATCGACGCGCTCGGCGCGCGCGTCTCCGGCTCGCCCGTGGCTTACACGGCGGCGATTTACGCCGGAAACTGCTTTGCAACGCTCGCGTTTGGCCTCAGCCGCCATGGCGAGCGCCTGTTGCGCGCCGCCGCCGCAGGCTGGCGGCCGGCTGTCTTCTGGGGCGCGGCGTCGATGCTCATCTATTCCGGCGAGCTCTGGGCCATGACCCGCGCGCCCATCGCCCTCGTCGCGGCGCTGCGCGAATCCAGCATCCTGTTCGCGGCGGTGTTTGCGGTGATCCTCCTGAAGGAGCCGCTGCGCCCGGGCCGGATGGCGGGAGCGGGAGTGGTGGCGCTGGGTGTGATGATGATGCGGCTGGCTTGAACACCGCCAAAGTACCTCAGTCGCATCGTCATCCCGGCCAAGAAGCGAAGCGACGCGAGCCGGGACCCATGCCGGAATGCTGGTGACTGGAAAAAAGTTGCGAAATCATGCTCTTCGCCGGAATTGGTCCTGGATCGGCTTCGCCGTCCGCGATGACGGGCGTTGTTGATGCGTCCAATTCCAAACCGCGTCTCTTACCCCGCCATGCCGTCCCCAGCGCCGTGCTCCACAAGGCACGTCATTCCGGGGCCGCGCAGCGGAACCCGGAATCCAGAGTGGCGAAGAATGAAGTTTCGCGCTTGGCCCGCTGTAGCCAGAACCGCCAAAGCCGCCATTGCAGCCCGACTGCCATCACGCCATCTCTGGATTCCGGGTTCCGCTGCGCGGCCCCGGAATGACGCTCAGTAGGAGGCTTCGCCATCTGAGTAGATGACGGTCCCTGAGGACTATAAAGTGAACAAATCGTCCGTCCAATCTAAAGCGAAGTCTCGTCCAATCTAAAGTGAAAGCCGGTCTAATCGTAACTGAACCTTCCCCAATCTCAAACCCGCCGCCCCTTCAGCGCCAGCAGATCCGCCCAGGCCAGCCGCTTCTGCGCCGGCTGTTTCATCAGATAGGCCGGGTGCAGCATGGAAAGGGCAGGGACCGCCCGCCCGTCCGCCAGCGCAAAATCGCGCCACCGGCCCCGCAAGCGCAGAATGGAGTCGCTGGACGGGATCAGCGTCTTGGCCGGAAGATCGCCGAGAAGCACCAGAAGCTTCGGCGCGGCAAGCTCAATGTGCCGCTCGATGAAAGGGCGGCACACGTCAATCTCAAACGCCGTCGGCGCGCGGTTGCCGGGCGGGCGCCACGGGATCATGCAGCCGAGATAGGCCGTTTCCCGCGACAGCCCGATGGCGGCCAGCATCCGGTCGAACAACAGCCCGTTCGGCGCGGAGAGCAGCTTGCTTTCCAGATCATCCTCGCGGCTCGGCACATCCGAAATGAACATGACCGGCGCCAGTGGATTGCCGTCGGCGAATATCAGGCTCTTGGCCGTGAACTTCAATCCGCAGCCGTCAAATCCCTGCAGCGCCGCGAGGATGTCAGGAATGGAACCGCATGACTGCGCCAGCGTCCTGGCCGCCTCTATCGCCGCCTCATCTGGAATGGCGGCAGGGCGCATCACCGGCGCAGCGGACTTCTTCTCCAAAGCGGGCATCGGCGCGGCGGCAGGTCTGACAGCCGCCTTCTGCGCTTCAAACGCCGAAAACTGATCAACCGCCTCGTCACCAACGGCATAGTCCAGCCCCGCCTCGTGATAGAAGCGCAGAATGTCTTCAAGCTCAGGCCGGGAAAGGGTTTCGGACATGGTTTTTTCATAGAGCCAAGCCGCCCGCCGCGCAAAGCCAAATGCTGGGAATTAATTGACGTAAACGTCAAACAATTATAGGGCGGGGCGGGAAAAGGCCTAGCCTCGCCGCAAAACCCATTGGCGCATGCGCCGCGCCGCGCTAGGTTTAATGAAATGCCGGAGGATTGAATGAGCGAACCGCGCGAAAGCATGGAATTTGATGTGGTCATTGTCGGGGCGGGCCCCGCCGGTCTTTCCGCCGCGATCCGTCTCAAACAGATCAATTCCGAACTTTCGGTCGTCGTGCTTGAAAAAGGCGGCGAGGTCGGCGCGCATATCCTATCCGGCGCGGTGGTGGACCCTATTGGCATCGACCGGCTCCTGCCCGGCTGGCGCGGTGAGAGTGACCATCCCTTCAAGACCAAAGTGACGAAGGACGTTTTTCTGGCTTTGGGGCCCGCAGGCTCCGTCCGCCTGCCAAACTTCGCCATGCCGCCTTTGATGAGCAACCATGGCAATTACATCGTCTCGCTCGGCAATGTCTGCCGCTGGCTGGCTGGCAAGGCAGAGGCGCTCGGCGTTGAAATCTATCCGGGCTTCGCCGCCGCCGAAGTGCTTTACGACGACAAGGGCTCGGTGCGCGGCGTCGCCACCGGCGACATGGGCATTGAAAAGAACGGCGAGGTCGGGCCGAACTTCGCGCGCGGCATGGAGCTTGTCGGAAAATATGTGCTGATCGGCGAGGGCGCGCGCGGTTCGCTCGCCAAACAGATCATCGCCAAATACGCTCTGGATGAAGGCCGCGAGCCGCCGAAATTCGGCCTCGGCATCAAGGAGCTGTGGCAGGTCAAGCCGGAGAACCACCACCAGGGCCTCGTGCAGCATTCGTTCGGCTGGCCGCTCGACATGAAAACCGGAGGCGGCTCGTTCCTTTATCATCTGGAGGACAATCAGGTCGCCGTCGGCTTCGTCCTGCATCTCAATTACAAGAACCCGTATCTCTCGCCCTTCGAGGAATTCCAGCGATTCAAAACCCACCCCGCCATTGCCCCAACTTTCGAGGGCGGCAAACGCATCTCCTATGGCGCGCGCGCCATCACCGAGGGCGGCTGGCAGTCCGTTCCAAAGCTCTCCTTCCCCGGCGGCGCGCTGATCGGCTGCTCGGCCGGCTTCGTCAACCTGCCGCGCATCAAGGGCTCGCACAACGCGGTTCTCTCCGGCATGCTCGCGGCCGACCGCATCGCCGCGCGCATCGCGGATGGCCATGCCAATGATGAGCCGATCGAGATCGAGAACGATTGGCGCGGTTCAAGCATCGGTTCGGACCTGAAAAAAGTCCGAAACGTCAAACCGCTCTGGTCAAAGTTCGGCACCATCGGCGGCATCATGCTCGGCGCGGTGGACATGTGGACCAACACGCTAGGCTTCTCCCTTTTCGGCACGCTGAAGCATGGCAAGAGCGACGCCGAAGCCACCCAGCCCGCCGCCAATTTCAACCCCATCGCCTATCCGAAACCTGACGGCGTCCTCACCTTCGACCGCCTGTCTTCGGTCTTCCTCTCCAACACCAACCATGAGGAAAACCAGCCGGTTCACTTGAAAGTTAAAGACGCGGCTCTGCAAAAGGCTTCCGAATGGGGCGTGTTCTCCGGACCGTCCTCGCGTTACTGTCCTGCTGGCGTCTACGAATGGACAGGCGAGGGCGCGGACAAAACTTTCGTCATCAACGCCCAGAACTGCGTCCACTGCAAAACCTGCGACATCAAAGACCCGAACCAGAATATCAACTGGACGGTGCCGCAGGGCGGCGAGGGGCCGGTTTATCCGAATATGTGATTCTAATTCAGTGTGTTGAGGGCGCAGGCGGAATCACTTTGCAAGCGTGCCCGCAGCACCTTCCTGTTCTTTTGCGGGAAGAACAAACTCCGCCCGCACCGCCAGATGATCCGACCCGAACGGCGCAAGCGTCCCGGCGTTTGTCACGATAATCCCCCTCGCCATGACATTGTCAATCGGCAGCCCGAACCAGCTTATGTAATCGGCCGGAGCGGTGTGGTGGAGCCAGGTGCCGCCCGCGACAGGAACGCGCCGCGCGCTGAGGAACGAGGCGATGCGCTTGGCCGAATGGCTCCAGCGCACCGCGTTGAGATCGCCGGCGAAAATCATCGGCATCCCCGCTTTGCCATTGCTGCGCAGCCGCTCACGCATGGCGCTGATCTGCCCGGACTGGCCGTGCGGCCAGGGCCAGAACAGATGCGCGGAGCCGACCACCGCCTCGCGCCCGCCAAAATCCACATGCTGAAGCGCCAGAACGCCCGCGTTCGAACAGCCGTTTTCCGCATTGTCCACAAATGGCCGCTTCGACAGGATGGCGACGCCGCCAATGGCGCTGTCGGCGCTGCACACCAGCTGGTGCGGATAGGCGGCTTCGAGAATCTCAAGCGCGGGCAGCCATTGCTTTGACACTTCATTGAGCGTCATCACATCCGCATTGACCTCGCCAGCGAGCCGCAGAAACCCTTTTGGATCTGGATTGTCAAAGCGCAGATTGGCATGCAGCAGCGTGTAGCGCGGCCAATTCGCCGCCGCCGCGGCCGGTTGCCAAAATGTCAATCCGAGCCGGTTGCCAACCTGCTGCTGAATCAGCGCTCTGGCCTGTCCGTGCATGGCTGAGATGAGTTGGCCCGGAATTTGTTCGGCATGAAAGGCAAGCGAAACCAGCGCCGAAGCGGTCACCAGAAACCCGGCGGCCCTGCGCCGCACCAGCATCAGCAGCAGCCCGCCAGCGGCGGCGATAACCGCCAGATGCAGGCGGAAATGCGCAATGGAATCGAGCGAAGCATGCACGGAGCCGAAATAACCGAGCAAAACGCCGATAAGGGCGGGCAGGGCGAGAAGATAAAAGAAGGCGCGGATGAAGGTCATCATGGTTTCAGGCGGCACGGGACGCGCAGACTAGGCGGCGCCCCGCGCCGTTTCAATGCACAATCGGCATGGACCAAACCAAGGGGCGGCGGTATGTTCGCCCCGCAAGGATAAATCGCCGCCATGAGCCAGCACACATTCTACGAGTTTTTCGCCGGCGGCGGAATGGCGCGCGCGGGGCGTCATAATCGCAGTTGCAACAGGGTAAGTCATTGAAATCATTAAAACGTAGTATAATCTACGTTTTCGTGGGTGGCGCCTATTGACTTTACGTAGAATTCTGCGAAAAAAGAAAAACCGACGGGAGGTCGCGAAACCCAGTCCCATCGGTTCTTTCAGCAATCCAGAGGACTACCATGACCGACAATATGACACTCTCCACTAATCAGTTCAAGCTCATTGAAGTTGTAGAACCGCGCAAGCCAAGCGAAGCTGCGCAGGATGAAGCTTCCAACACCGGAGGGCTTGCCCTTCCCGGCGTGCTCTTTCGCCAAGGATCGCGTTATTGCGTAAGCACCGCAATCCACATGCGCCGCATCAGGACGCGAATTCTGGAAGTCAAATCGGCCAAAGAGCGCGGAACTGTGGCCGATGTCCAAGCGGCAACCAACCGTCCGGTGATGAAGGACCATGTGGCGCAAATTGCCAACTACCTGCACGACAATGTTGGGCAGCGCTACATTCTTCCACCGATGACATTGAATGTGCAGCAGCCTATCTCGGTCTACAAGCCGCACTATGTCGCGGATTTTGGCGCGGTGTTTCTGGTCATACCTGAAACCGCACGACTTTCAGTGACCGACGGCGGCCACCGCACCACAGCCATCATGGAGGCGTACGACAAGATGAACGAAGAGCAGCGCGCTTCGTTTGACCGCGACGCGGTAAGCGTCATGATCACTCTTGAAGGTGTCTTGGACCAAGTTCATCAAGATTTCGCGGATTGCTCTAAGACGAAGCCGCTGCCGAAATCGCAGCTGGCCGCCTATGACCGCCGAAACCCTGCCAACGGGCTTGTTCTTGATTTAATTCGGAGCTGCCCGCTATTTAGCGACAAGATTGACAGTACTTCCAAAACTCTCAGCTCCCAAAGCCCGCATCTGTTCCTGACCAATCAAGTCCGCCAACTTGTCAAAGAGTTTTTGGCAGGTGACTATGCATTGGCCGACGCTGACTTTGAGACCAAGGCGTTGGCAATCCTCGGTTCGAGCGGCACGGCGGTCTACGCCAGCGAACTTGAGAAATTCACTGATTATATCAACCAAGTCACAAAGGTCGTTCCGGTGTTGAACGAAATTGCACGGCTGCCGAATGGAACGCCGCGCAATATCATCAAGGATCGGCGCAATGAGGGTTGGATTTGCTTGACAGCAACCGGCATGGTCATCTTGGGGCGCATTGGCTACGAACTTTTCAAGGGCCAGCACTCCGATTGGGCCACCTATGTCGAGAAACTGGGCAAAGTTGATTGGTCGCGGGAAGGCTTGCTTTGGCAGGGCAACATCGTCCGTGCGGGCAAAATGACCACGCAGCGCGCTCCTGTGCGCGTCGCGGTTGAAAAGCTGCGCCGCGAGATTGGCCTGTCGCCCAATCCAAGAATGGACGCCGAGCTGTCAGCTGGGTCGTAGGGTCTGCCGTTGTTTAGCGGGGTGTCGCAGGAATGCGATACCTTCGCTTACCCACGGTTTCAAGAGTGACCAATCCCAACTCAAGCATCCTGCGAAGAATTGCCCAAGTGAATCAATTCTTCTGAGGGGAGTTGGGCGCAGACTTGATGCCCATAGCTTCTGCAACTTCGGCGTTAGTTAACCCCTCAGGGCTTGAAGCAATTAGTTCGACGATAATCGACTCCAATTCGCCGATAGCTTTGATGGTTCTTGTGTGAGCTGCGTTGTGAAGCACGAAGAAATCCTTTTGGAGAAGACAAATGCATGAATATGTTTTTGATATTAAACTCTACGCGAGCATCTCAATCAAGGCAAGAAACCTGCGCACAGCTAAATCGGCTCTCCGAAAGCTGGTAGACGTTGTGGAATTGGATATGAGCGAGGCGGACAAAACGAGCAGGTCCAAAGTTCATAGTGCCGGAATTTATGTCGATGACGAAGAGTTTCCGTTTCTCGCCGAATATGACGGAGAAGACCCACTTGATGGCGATCGCAAAATTGTCTGAGTTGGGCGCTATGACATTGTGTCTCGGCGCGTAATTGAAACTTCGGAAGGGTGCGGTTCGGGAAGTGACCTTATGCCGACCAAGAAGGCAGAACTCCTGACCCCGTCTCCCTCCCGCTCCGCCAACATGCGCGCCATCCGCTCGCGCGACACCGGCCCTGAGCTTGCCGTCCGCCGCATCGCGCGGACCATCTCCCCCGGCTACCGCCTGCACCGCAAAGACATTCCCGGCCGTCCGGACCTCGCCTGGATCGGCCGCAAGCGCGCTGTCTTTGTCCATGGCTGCTTCTGGCACGGGCATGACTGCAAGCACGGTTCGCGCGTGCCGAAACAGAACCGGGACTTCTGGGTGGCGAAAATCGCCGGGAACCGGGCACGCGATGTGCGGAACCTGGCGGCGCTCGAGGAGCGCGGCTGGCGGGCGCTGGTGATATGGGAATGCGAGCTGAGGGATGAGGCGAACATACGATCCGCGTTGGCTTTATTTCTGAATGCCGCTTAACGCCTCGATTGCGTTGGCGTTATGTCGTCATCCATTTCGTGGTCGAATGCTTTCGTCCATTCAGGAGCGCGTGACTCTTGCAATGCTGCAAGGTCCGCCTCGGTGAAATCGTCAAGTCCCAGCACTTCCCGGCGGCTCGGGTCTTGTCCCTCGCGGGCGGCAGTTGATTTTTTGTCCACGGGCTTTCCCCCTCACTGAAACGCCGTCTCATAAAAGCTCCGCAGCTTCCGCGAATGCAGCTGCTCGTCCGGCATTTCCGCCAGCTTCTCCATGGCCCGGATGCCGATTTTCAGGTGCTGCGCCACCTGGCGCTTGTAGAAATCCGTCGCCATGCCGGGCAGTTTCAGTTCGCCGTGCAGCGGCTTGTCGGAGACGCACAAAAGCGTGCCGTAGGGGACGCGGAAGCGGAAGCCGTTGGCGGCGATGGTGGCGCTTTCCATGTCAAGCGCGATGGCGCGGGACTGTGACAGCCGCTGCACCGGGCCGCGCTGGTCGCGCAGCTCCCAGTTCCGGTTGTCGATAGTCGCCACCGTGCCGGTGCGCATGATTTTCTTCAGCTCATAGCCCTCAAGACCGGTGATCTCCTCCACCGCGTCTTCCAAGGCCACCTGCACCTCGGCGAGCGGCGGGATCGGGAATCCAGACCGGAAGGTCGGCGTCGAGCACATGATCTTCCCTGACATAAGCGTGCGCCAGCACATAGTCGCCCAGCGCCTGCGTGTTGCGCAATCCTGCGCAATGACCAAGCATCAGCCAGGCGTGCGGGCGCAGCACCGCGATATGGTCGGTGATCGTCTTGGCGTTTGACGGTCCGACGCCGATATTAACCATGGTGATGCCATGGGAGTTTGCCTTCACAAGATGATAGGCCGGCATCTGCGGCAGCCGGGCAAGCGCCGCGCCGCTCGACGGCTCGATCTCGCCAGCCAGCGTCGTCACATGCCCCGGCTCGACAAAGGCGTCATAGCCGCCGCCGCCCTCGGCCATCAGACTGCGCGCCATGGCCTGAAACTCGTCCATGTAGAACTGGTAGTTGGTGAAGATCACAAAATTCTGGAAATGGCTCGGGCTGGTTGCCGTGTAATGCGCCAGCCGGTGCAGTGAATAATCGATGCGCTGCGCGGTGAACGGCGCGAGCGGCAGCGGCTGGCCGGCCCGGTCCTCGAATGTGCCGTTGACGATCCGGTCGTCGGTGTCGGTGAGATCGGGAACATCGAAAATATCGCGCAGCGGCCGTGTGAACGCGTCAGCGGCCGCCGAATCCAGATGCGTGCCTTCCAGAAGCGCGAAATGCAGCGGAATGGGCGTCGCAGACTCAGCGACAATGATCGGCACGTCATGGTTTTTCAGAAGCAGCCGGATCTGCTCGTTGAGATAAGCGTCGAACAGGTCCGGCCGCGTGATGGAGGTCGCATAATCTCCGGGGGAGGAGACATGCCCGTAAGCGATGCGGCTGTCCACCCGGTCGTAACTTGTCGTGGTGAAGCGCAGTTCCGGGTAGAAGGCGCGGAAGCGGCCTTGCGGCGGCTTGCCCTGGGCGATGCCTTCAAACGCCTTTCGAAGGAATGACGTGTTGCGCTCATACAGCGCCTTCAGCGCGGCGACGGCTACCTTCGCCTCGGTGAAGGGCCTGGGTTCGAAAGCTGGCGGGGTGGAGACGAGGGAGGCGTAAAATCGTTTTGTCTTGCTCATGGCAAGGTCTTAAAGCTTCGCGGGGGTTTGCGAAAGAGGTCACAAGAATTTCACATCCGCTGCAGCGACACCATCAGCACCAGCCCGGCACCGGTCATCTTCGGTCCATTGTCATTTTTGACCGCGCTGATGGCGAGGGCAGGGCCAAGCAGAAGCCCGAGGCCGACAAAGGCGCTAAGGCGAAGTTCGCGCGGCGGTGGATCGTCTTCATGGTCTTGTCCCTGTCTCTAACTGAAATTGTTCTGGTTATTTTGCCAGCGCGCAGGTGAAGCCGCGCGGCATCGGGCAGGTCTGCAGCTTGCCCTGTTCAAACGCCCGCGCCGGCCGCGCCGCGCTTTCAATCAGCGCTGCAAACGCAAAGGCGAAGATCATCGCCAAAAGGCAGATCATCGTGAAGCGGCGGGCCAGAACTTGTTTTTCAAAACGCATTTTCGTCTCCTGATGCCGACCCTTATGACGATTGGGGGCTGAACCAAGGCTGATGGTCAAGTTCATATCCGGTTCACAAAAGTTAACGCTGGGCGGCGCAAATCGTTAAAATTTGACAGGGCGCGGGAAATTTGCGGACACTGTGCGCAGTTTTTTCAGGAGTGTCGGGGATGACCCCAAAGATTTTGCCTATTGAACTTTATTATTGGCCAACGCCCAACGGCTGGAAAATCACCATCATGCTGGAGGAGCTCGGCGTTCCCTACGAGGTGAAATACGTCAACATCGGCAAGGGCGAGCAGTTCGAGCCTTCCTTCCTTGCAATATCACCCAACAACCGCATGCCGGCGATCATTGACCCTGACGGCCCCGGCGGCGCGCCGGTCTCCGTCTTCGAAAGCGGCGCGATCCTGCAATATCTCGGCCGCAAGTTTGGGCGCTTCTATCCATCAGACGAGCGCGCCCGCATCGAGGTTGACGAATGGCTGTTCTGGCAGGTCGGCGGGCTGGGTCCGATGGCCGGTCAGGCGCACCATTTCCGCCAATATGCGCCGGAAAGGATCGAATACGGCATCGACCGCTACACCAATGAGGTCAACCGCCTCTACGGCGTGATGAACAAGCGGCTTGCCAACCATGACTATTTGGCGGGCGAATATTCCATCGCCGACATGGCCTGCATCGGCTGGGTCATCCCGCATGAGCGGCAGGGGCAGAACATGGAAGAGTTTCCGCACCTGAACCGCTGGTATCAGGCGGTCAAGTCCCGTCCCGCTGTCATCAGAGGGATTGACATCGGTAAGGAGGAGCGCGCCCGGCTCAGTCTCGCGGATGACAAGGAGGCGCAGAAAGTGTTGTTCGGACAAAAGGCGAGACAATGACGCAGCGGCAATAAAGAGTTGCGCGCAGCGCTTGCCGGGATAAGCTGACACAATCGGTTAATCTTCGACGTGGGGGCATGACATGGCGAAGCAAGCGGTTCCGGAACTCGAATGCGACCTGGTGCTGGCGGGCGGTGTGACCTCCGGCGTTGTCTTTCCAAGGGCCGTGCTTGAGCTGAAAGACAAGTATAGGTTCCGCAGCATTGGCGGCACGTCCGCCGGGGCAATAGCCGCTTCCATTGTCGCGGCGGCGGAATATGGCCGCCGAAACGGCGCTGCGGATAGTTTCGCCCCGGTCGCCGCCATGCCGGAGTTTCTCGAAAACAGGCTCGCTTCGCTGTTTCAGCCATCGAAGGGCATGGGCGCGCTGTTCGGCGTTGCCAAAATGCTCATCGCGATTGGCGTGCCGTCTCGCAAAGGCCGCTTTGCCGCTGCCTTGGCCGCCGCCTGGGCAGCTCTGCGCGCACTGTGGGAAGCGATGGCTCTGTATCCATTGCATGGCGCTGCCGGTCTGCTTATTTCCGCCGTGCTTTTTGTTCCTTACCTGTCAAGCCTCTCCCGTCCCGGCTTGCCCCCGGTTTGGAGCGCCGCGCTTTGGCTTCTGGTGCCGTTTTCTCTGATTGCGCTGCTTTTGCTCGGCATCGCCGCAGCCATTGGCGCGGGAATTGTCCGCGATGTGCTCAAACTCAAGCGGAATAATTTCGGCATCTGCCCCGGCGTCAGCCAGCCGGGTATGGGTGAAGGGCTCATCAACTGGGTCGACCGGATGATTGAGGCGGCCGCCAAGCGGATGCCTGCGGTGGGCGTCAGTCTTGATCCGCTCACATTCGGCGACCTGACGGGCGGCGAGGCCGCCGCTTCCGTCAACCTGAGAATGATGACAACCAACATCACCTTTGGCATCGGCCAGGCGCTGCCGGACCTGGGCGCAACGCCGCTGTATTTTGAGGAAAGCGAGCTGAAGCAGGTTCTGCCGGAAAACGCTGTCGACTATATGATGCGGCTTGACGAGCGCCGCAACATGTCGACCGAAGACGGCAAGCGCCTGTACCGTTTTCCCGCCGGACCTCTTCTGCCCGTCATTGCCGCCGTGCGGATGAGCTTGAGCTTCCCGGTTCTTTTCACAGCCTTTCCGCTCTACGCCATCATCCGTGCGCCGAAAAGCGGCAGGGGCGGGACGCAGCACAAGCTCGAGCGGGTGCTTTATTCCGATGGCGGCATCACCAGCAACTTTCCGATCCGTTTTTTCGATTCTCTTCTGCCGACCCGCCCGACGTTTGGCCTCTCGCTGGACGACCGGGGCGGCGACGCCGGACACATCGAAGTCTATATGCCGATGGACGCGGGCAGCGGCCTGCAGTTCCAGCCGCGCGCCATCGGCGGCCTCGCCTCTTTCATCTTTGGCATCATTAACACCGCGCGCGAATGGCAGGATCGCCAGCAGGGGAGGATGTCGGGCAACCGTGAGCGGATCGCCCATGTCTATCTCACGCAGGAGCAAGGCGGATTGCATCTTGAAATGCCGCCGAGCCAGATCAAAACGCTTGGCGATTATGGAGCCCGGGCCGGGAAGCTCATGGCGGGGTCCGCCGCGCCGGATGGCGCTGATTTCGACAATTTCGATTTTGCCGACCATCAATGGAGGCGGTTCCTGAACTCCTATGCCTGCACGGAACACATGCTTGAAAACATGCATAAAAGCTGGACCGGCGCGGAAGGCCGGCCGAATGTCAGGCAGGCCATCGCCGCCCTGAAGGCCAGTCCCCCGTCGTATCACAACTCAAAAGCCGCTTGGCGCGATCACGTTTTTGCCAGGATGGACGCGCTTATGCGGCATTTCTCGGATGTGCATCTGAAGGGCAAAGACAAAGCGTTTGGCCCCAAAGGTCCGCTGCGCAACGAGCGGCCCGGCGTTCCGGCGCTCAACGGCAAACTCCAAATCGTACCGGACGACTGATCCTGGTCAGTTCGCCGGCGCAGGCTTGTCCACATGCAGTCCTTTGGTCAGCAGCGCCTCATAGCGCTTGCCGTCGCCGCCGGAAATCCAGGTGACAGTCGGCCTGCCGCCTGCGTCCGCGCCGCTCTCCATTTCGTAGCAGACCCATCGGTCGGACGGCGGCCAGAGCGAGCAATATTTATCGCCGCGCACCAGCCACTCGCCGAATGTCTTGGCGCCGGAAGCATCGATGTAAATAGTTTCGCCATTCGTTGGCGAAGGACTGACGCCATGTATTCGGCGCGAGCGGCAGGCCGTAGACCGTCGTGTCGTTCAAAGCCGCCTCAATTTCCCTCCCGTCGAGCGTTTCGGCGGAAGCGGAAAAGCCGCTTATGAAAAGAAACACTGCCGTAAGACTGGCTTGCATAGTTTTGCCTCCAAAAAAAATCACGGCGCGGACAATGCCGCGCCGGGACTGAGGAGATAAAATCAATCCTTCGTGATGCTACTGCCTGACCCAGATCTCATTCTTGCAGATCAGCCCGCCAAGCACGCAGCCGGCCATTGTGGCTTTGTTGCCGACAATATTGCCCTTGCCCTTGTAGGTCTTTTTAGCTTCCAAATCAGTCAGGGTGCCGCGGTATTTGCCGTCCTTGCCGCTCATTGACCCGGCCTGCTGGCCGGCGAACTTGCCTGTTTTGGCGATCGCGCAAAATGCGGCGCCACATTTCTTGAACGTGACAATATTGCCGGTCGGCCGTTTCCAGTCGCCTTCGATCATATCCGCCTGCGCGGCGAATGTGGTGCAGGCCAAAAGCGCTGCCGACAGTAACAGTTTGCGGAACATAAAATCCTCCTGACGTTGGGCCCCGGCCTCCCGCCGGATGGAAAGTCCCTTTTACAAATGAAATCGTATTCCAAATGGCGGCCTTTGGAAATCCGTCACGCAACGTAAGCGGCATGTTTTTTTCGGCAGGCCAGGCCAGACCTTCAGAGCGCTTCCCGTTTCGTGGTTACCACACTCTTTCGCGCGCGTTTCGAATTTTTCAGAATAATCCGCCTAAAACATTGAAAATAAACATTTTTTTAGCTTAACAAAATACGAAATTAAACTCTCGTTTGTGTTTCATTTGCTTCAAATTAAGCACAAGGTTTAACCGCCGGTTAGAGCGGCTGCTGCATTCTCTAAAACAACGGGAGCGCCGGATTGACCGGTGAAATGAAAACACTCTCAAGGGTTTACAGGGGACTGAAAAATGGCACGCTTTGAAATTCTCTCTTCGGAAATCGGCTCGATGGGCGCAGACGCTCAGAGCGACATCCTGCTCAATATGGGCCTGATGTATGCGACGGGGCGCGACTGCGACGCAGATCTTGTCGCCGCGCATAAATGGTTCAACATCGCAGCCATCAAGGGCAGCGACCGCGCCGCCGAGCTGCGCTCGGAACTGGCCTTCTCCATGTCCAAAATCGAAATTGCGGAAGCGCTGAAGTCCGCCCGCGAGTGGATGACCACACACTGAGCGCGAGCATGGAAACTGCTTTCCCGGATGCTTTCAATGTAAATTTAAAAAAAAGAACGGCCGGGGATTCCCGGCCTTTTTGTTGCATTCATGCCAGCCTGCCCGGAAACCTGTGACCATTGGCGCCTGCGAGATGGACAAGCGGCGTTTGGATGCTTAACCCTGCACCAGCCGCAATTCCTGCCTGAATGTCTGGCCCGCGGGGTGGAACGGTGTGTTGCGCGGCATGGTGTATTCGGTTACAAAACGCATAGCGTGGCGTGTTTCGGGATTCAGGGGACCTGGTATGAAGTTAGTCAGTTCGATTTTTGGCGGCCGCAAAGACGCCGCCGTCTCTGAAGCGCCCGCCGACA
This sequence comes from uncultured Alphaproteobacteria bacterium, assembly GCA_963802455.1. Classification (GTDB taxonomy): domain Bacteria; phylum Pseudomonadota; class Alphaproteobacteria; order Rhizobiales; family Rhizobiaceae; genus JANOYJ01. The sequence goes on from CAWDIY010000017.1 coordinate 85,228, forward strand.
TGGATGACCTTGATGTGTCGCCACACCGCTATTCGGCGCAGTCCGACGCTTCCGCTGAGTCCGCCGCGTTGGATGAGGTCGACGAATCAATTGCCGACGCCATTCAATCCGACCTTGACTTGCAGTCGGAATCAATGATCGGAGATGATGATCTCGCTGATGATTTGAACGTCGATGTCTCGCTGGTCGAGGACATCTCAGCTGAAATCGCTGCCGAGGCCGACCATGGACCGCAGCTGCGCCATGACGCTCATGAGGACGCGGATTTTCTGCCTACCCGTGATACCGATATTGGTTACCGTGGCAACATCACCAATAATCTCGTCAAGGTCCGCCCGGAGCGTTCCACCGAGCTTGAGCTGATTTCGGGCCGTCTCAGCGAGTTTAACGGTTTCAGCACGCTGAATTCCGACCTCACGCATCAGCTCTCAACCGTCTCCGATGCAATCTCCCAATCGCAGCGCTCTTTCTCCGCCATGCAGGATTTTGTCCGGGGCTTTGAAAACGACATTTACCGCGCTGGTCAGATCGAGGCGGACCGCGATGAGCTGATGTCGGAAAACATCGCGCTGAAGAACGAGCTCGACAAGGTTTCGAGCCGCCACGCGGCGCGGGTGTCCGAAAGCGAGATGCTGCAGGACCGCAACAAGCAGCTGCGCGCCCAGCTTGACGCGCGCAAATCCGCACAGACCGAGCTTGAGAACAGGCTCGAGCGCATGGCCAAAGAGCTTGGCGACGCGCGCGACTCGTTTGATGAGATATCCTCCGACAACCAGCGCCTGTCCAACGCCCACGACCGCATCACGTCTGAAAAAGAGACGCTGGCCGAGGCGAAGTCAGAATTGCAGGACCGCTACGGCAAGCTGCGCCAGACCGAATCCGAGCTGCGCGGCCAGATTCTTGAATTCAAGCTGCAGAATGAAAAACTGAACAAGGTGCACGGCGCGCTGGTTTCCGACCACGAGAAACTGCGCAACGAACTGCGTCTGACCCAGCGCGAACATTCCGAGGCGCAGAACAAGTTTGTGCTGCTTGAGGACGAGACCAAGCAGCTGCAGATCGAGAACGAAACTCTCAAGAGCCGCTCAGCCGCCGACAGCTACGCGCTGCGCAACGAGCTCGACATGCAGAAATCAACGCTCCGCGTCTCGGAGCGCGCTTTGGCCGAGTCCAATGCCCGCATCAAGGATCTGCAGCGCGACCTGATTGACAGCGAAAACGCCCAGCGCGGTTCAACTGAGCGGCTGAACGCGCTGCAAAGCGAGTTTGAGCAGGAAAAGAAAGAGCTCTCCAACGCCAACTTCAAACTGTCGGACGTCAATCTCAAATACATGTCCGACCTCCTGTCGCTCGACCAGCAGCGCGAGCAGAACAAGCTGTTCCAGCACAATGTCGAGGTTCTGATCGCCGAGAACCGCCGTCTGGCCAAGTTTGAATCGCTCTATCAGGCCTCGGAAAATCAGATCAAGGATCTGAAAGGCAAGCTGAACCTCTTTGCCGAAACGTTTAAAAACGACGCTGCGGTGCAACGCCTGCGTCAGTCGTTCGCCGATGGCGAGGATGAGGAAAAGACACGCAAGCCAAAGATCAAGACCGAAACCGCTGACAAGCTGGAAGCGGAATTGGGCCTCGGATCGAAGCACTGATTGAATTGAAATACAGGATGCCGCCATCGAAAGAGGGCGGCATTTTTATGCCCGAAACACCATTTTCAGCGCCATCCCTGCATAAATCTCCGCCGTTTCATCAAGCGGGAATTTGCCGCCGTCACGAAACCAGACAATCACTTCATTGAGCATCGCCAACAGCGCCGCGCCGGTCACCTGGGTATCGGACATCTCAAAAACGCCCGCCTCAGCGCCATCTTTCAAAATTTGCCGCAGCTTCTTTTCATAAGCTGATCTAAGCTTCATCACTGCGGCGAAATTTTCGCGTGAAAGGCTGCGCAGCTCATTGTTCGCCACATGGTTCGCAAGGCGGTTTTCGACGCCGTGAAGAATATGAAACCGGGCGAACGCCGCCAGCCGGGAAGGGGCGTTTCCACTGTCCGCCAGAGCCGCGGCCGCTTCCAGCGCCTGAGTCAAATGCGCCGCGATAAGCGCCGACAAAAGCGCCTGCTTGCCGGGATAATAATGGTACAGCGCCCCGGCCTGCAGCCCCACCGCATCGGCCAGCTGGCGCATCGTCAGCGCTTCATAGCCGTGCCGGACAACCAGCTCCAGCGCCTTGACGTGGATCGCCGCCCGCGTTTTTTTTCCGTCTGAACCAGCAGTGCGCGCCATGATTCCCTCTCATGGCTTAGGAATAAAACACCTGTACAATTATTTCAAGCTGGCCATCACATCTGCCAGCGCCGCCGCAAACAGCGCCATTTCCCGTTCCGGTCCACAGCTTACCCGTATGCAGCGCTCAAGAACCGGCGCGGCGGGTTTGCGCACAAAGATGTCCCGCCCGATCAGTCCATCCAGAACTTGCCGCGCGAAGGCGCCGTCGCGCCCGCAGTCGATGGCGACGAAATTTGTCGCCGAGGGCAGGGCGGCAAGACCGTTTTCCAAAGCGATTTTTGTGATCCGCGCCCGCGAGGCGGCAATTTTTTTCAGCACAGCGTTCAAATGCGCCGTGTCCTTCAGCGCCGCGATCCCCGCCGCCTGCGCCATTCGGCTGACGCCGAAATGGTCGCGCACCTTGTCAAACGCCGAGATCAGCTGCGGCGCGCCGAACACATAGGCGATCCGCGCGCCCGCCAGCCCATAGGCCTTGGAAAAGGTGCGGAAGCGCAGCACATTCGGCATGTCAGCCGGAAGGTCCGGCAGCGTTCCGGCTGGCGCGGTCTCGCCATAGGCCTCGTCCAGGATGAAGAGTGTTTCTCCCGGCAGCGCGTTGGCAAAAGCCGCGACTTTCGCGCCGTCATGCCAGGTGCCCATCGGATTGTCGGGATTGGCGAGATAGACGATTTTCGCCTTTTCCTTCAAGGCGAGCGCCAGAAGCCCTTCCAAATCCTCGTGGTCGCTTCGATATGGAACCGTTTTCAACACTGCGCCATATCCCGCCACGTGATAATTGAACGTTGGATATCCGCCCAGCGAGGAAACCACATTGTCGCCCACCTCGGCGAACAGCCGCACTGTCAGCCCCAGCAGCGCGTCAATCCCCGGCCCGACAGAGACATGCGCCGCATCCAGCCCCAAATGTCCGGCGATCGCCGCCTTAACCTCAAAATTCTCAGGATCGCCATAGGCCCAGCTTTCCGCCGCCGCATCCTCCATGGCCTTGACAACTGACGCCGCCGGTCCAAACCCGCTTTCATTTGCCCCCAGCCGCGCCGCGAACGCCCGGCCGCGCTGCCGGGTGATTGATTCTGGTCCGACAAAAGGAATCGTCGAGGGCAGGTTCTGTGCAATGCGGGTAAGGCTTGGTTTCATGTTTTCAAAAGCTCCCTGCGCGACAAGTGGCGCACTGTGCCTGTGGGCGCAATACTGTTCTCTCGATTGCCGGATGGATTTTGAAAAAGAGTGATGATATCGGCTGAAGGGCAATTGCCGTGCGACGTGGTTTCTGGAGGGGTGTTCATGATTGTGTCCTGTGGCGAAGCGCTGATTGACATGCTGCCGCGCGAAACCGCGGACGGCAAGGCCTGCTATGAGCCCCACGCCGGCGGCGCTGTGTTCAACACCGCCATCGCGCTCGGAAGGCTCGGCGTCTCCTCCGGCTTCTTCACAGCGGTCTCAACCGATTTCTTCGGTGACATGCTCATCGATGTTCTGACAAAGAGCAAAGTTGATCCGCGCTATGTCGTCAGAACCGATCATCCCGAGACAATCGCCTTTGTTCGTCTCGTCAACGGCCATGCCAGCTACGCCTTTTATGATGAGGGCACGTCCGGCCGCCTGCTTGCCGAAAGCGATCTGCCAACTTTCGACAAGAGCGTCGAAGCCCTGCAGTTCGGCGCTATCAGCCTCATTCCCGAACCCTGCGGCTCCACCTATGAGGCGCTGATGAAGCGCGAGAAAGACAAGCGTGTCATTTCCTTCGACCCGAATATCCGCACAAGTTTCATTAAAGACATTCCCAAACACCGCGCCCGCATGGAGCGGATGCTGGCCATGGCCGACATTGTGAAACTCTCCGACGAGGACCTGACCTTCTTTGACGCCGCCGGTGATTTCGACAATTTCGCCGCCAAGCTTTTGGAAGGCGGCGCCAAGCTTGTCGTCATGACCCAGGGCGGCGATGGCGCAATCGGCATCGGGCACGCCGGCAAGGTGCAGGCGCTCGGCATCAAAGTCACAGTCGTTGACACTGTCGGCGCGGGCGACACGGTCAACGCCGGTCTCCTCGCATGGCTGTCCAAAGCCGGGAAACTGAACAAGAAGGCGCTGGCGAATCTGTCGCGCGACGACATCCGCGAAGCCCTGTCACTGGCCGTGCGCGCCGCAGCCGTCACAGTCTCAAGAGCGGGCGCCAACCCGCCCTGGGAGCATGAGCTGCCCGCCTAGCCAAGCCGCAGATCTGCCTGTATGTTTCGCGCGGGGCATTGCTGCGAGGTCATATTATGGCTTTTCCTCTGTCCTTTGTTCCCAAGAAATCCTGGCGCGTGCGCCCGCGCTCGTTCGGCGCGCCGCGCAACAATGGCAAGCGCCTGCACGCCGGCTGCGACCTCTACGCCCCGCCCGGCACGCCGGTCTTCGCGGTGGCGGACGGCACGGTCCTGTCGTTCAGCCCCTTCTATCTCGGCAGCTGCGCCATCACGGTCGACCATGGAACCTTCACCGTCCGCTACGGCGAAACCCGGACAAAAATGGCGCCGGGCGTCAAAATCGGCGGCAAAGTCAAAAAAGGCCAGAAAATCGGCGAGGTCAGCGCCTTGAAGGGCCTCAGACATTTCCATGGTGCATTTTGAAATGTACACCGGCAAGCTGGCGGCCCGCTGACAACATCAAAAGCGCCGTTCAAGCGGCGGGCGGACCTAATCGATCCGACGGAGATTTTAGAGAAGTGGGCGCAGGGGGAGCTGCCGGTTCTTCATGGCTAAAGGCTCACGAGGTGCGAAGGTCGCGCCTAATTCTGCAACCTTGAGAACTTCAGCCCAGTTCCGCACCCCATCCTGCGAAGCTCCGCAGGAGCGAAGCAGGACCGCGTTGCCCTGCATGGTCTTGCCGCCTTGAGACGCAGTGGGACAATATCCCTTGAATTTGCCGCCCTTCCCGTCTATCGACCGCGTGACGGAGACGTGGCCGAGAGGCTGAAGGCACTCGTTTGCTAAATGAGCATACCCCAAAAAGGTATCGCGGGTTCGAATCCCGCCGTCTCCGCCATCCCATCTCAATGCGGCTGGACCATTTTTGGACGCTTCTGTCCTGCTTCGCTCAAAACGGAGCTTCGCAGGATTGGGTGCTATATTCTGCGACCTTTTCAAAAGCAGCAGGATTAGGCACCCAATCCTGCGAAGCTCGCCCTTGCGAGCGAAGCAGGACCGCCACACCCCATCCACACTCTAGACACACTGATTCCTTCAATTTTTAACCAATTCCTCACCAATCCGGTAAACTCCCATTAACCGCCGTTAACATTGGTAAACAAATCCTCACCAAATTCGTGTCATTTGCGCAACACGGCCTGTTTGAACGTCTGGATAACCCCGTCCCCCGGCATTTGGGCGTTGCAACACAGGATTCCACCGGTATTTTAGGATTTGAAGGAACGGGGCGTGCTTCGGCCTTCTTTCGAAAAAGGGGTCGGGTCGAAAATGACCGGCCTTAGCTGGCAAAAGCCCGAACCTGAATAAACTTTTTACTGGAGGTCTACCATGAACATTAAGAGCCTTCTTCTCGGCTCCGCAGCGGCTCTCGTCGCTGTCTCTGGTGCCCGCGCTGCTGACGCAGTGATGGCAGAACCAGAAGCTGTCGAATACGTCCGCGTTTGCGACGCATACGGCGCTGGCTACTTCTACATCCCCGGAACCGAAACCTGCCTGAAGATTGCAGGCCGCGTTCGTTACCAGATCAACTACAACAACAATGAGTTTCTTTACCGCGATGTGAACGGCAATAATGCGTTCGATCTTGGTGAACCCACTGCCGAGGGCTGGAAGAAGCAGGCTCAAGGCCTGCTGAAGATCACTGCGAAGTCCGACACTGAGCTTGGCACTTTGACATCTTACATTGAGATGGAAGCAAATGCTCTCTCCGGATTGAACGCTGGCGAGGCAATCGTCAACACCCAGACGGGTGAAACTTCAACCAACAAACAGTTTAACCTTGCTCACGCATGGATCCAGCTTGGCGGCTTGAAGATGGGTTTGTCCGACACGCTGTTTGACGGCAGTATCAACGGCGAAGTTCGACTCGTTCGGTGGCGCGGGCGTCCATTTCATGGGCTACACCTTCTCGTCCGGCAGCGGCTTCTCGTTCACGCTGAACCTTGAAGAAGAGAATTACGACGCTGACTATCTGCCGAACATTGTTGCCAAGGCCAGCTACACACAGGGTGGATACACCTTGGATGCTTGGGCTGCCTATGACGGCGAAGACGGTCGGCGCTGTTATCGTTGACACCAGCGAGTTCGCTCTTAAGGCGATCTTGACCGCTAAGGTCTCTGATCCGTTCACTCTGCAGCTCGGCGCTACTTACAACAGCGGGCCAAGCTTCTACTCGAACGGCGCTGACTGGTCGGTCGGTGCTTCCGGCAAGTTCCAGGTCAACGAGAAGTTGGCTCTGACTGCTGGCGCTCAGTACTTCGGCGGCGACTACACGTCCGGCGGCGGCGAGTGGGCTGCTGGTATTGTGGCGAACTACACCGTCGTTCCTCAGTTCTCAGTCGAGCTTGCAGTCAACTACAATCTGACGACAACACTGGCATCATTCACGGCGATCAGGTCGACGGCTACCTCCGCTTCCAGCGCGAATTCTAATCTGACTTAACGGTCAAGAGCAAAACCCGGCAGGCAACTGCCGGGTTTTGTGTTTTACGGCTGAAAATTCAGAGCTCGGACCGGGCGCTGCTGCCGGCTACCGCAAAAACGCCGCGATACTTTGCGGCAGCCCCGCCGTCCACAGCATTGGCGCGTGGCCCTGACCCTCGGCGGTGACACTCTGCATTCCCGGATGCAGCAGTTGCATCTCGGAAACTGTGTCTTCCGACAGCAGCTTTGAATTTTCGCCCCGGATCACCATCAGCGGCTTGGCGGCAAGGCCGGTGAACTGCGTCCACAAGTCTGCAATCGGCTCCGCTGGATCGAAACTCTCCAGCGTTTTTAAAAGCCTTAGATCAAAGTCTGCAGTGACATTCCCCGGCTTGATCTCCCGGTAAATCGCCCGCGCATGCACTTCCCAGTCGCGCAACGTCAACGCCGGAAACTCGTGTCCATGCAGGTCACGCTGCACTTTCACCGCGTCGTCCCAGTCTTTCGGCTTCGGCGCGCGCTCCAGCGCCGCCTTGATCCGCATCAGCCCCGCGCCTTCAATAACCGGCCCTATGTCATTGAGAACAATGCGTTTTAACACTGTCGGCTCCATCGCCGCCAAGAGATGGATCAGGATGCCGCCACGCGATGTGCCGATGAAGTCCGCGCTCTCAATGCCCAGCGCCGCCAGCATGGCAAGCACATCGCCCGCCTCGGTGACCACATTATAGTTCTGCCAGTCCGCGTCATATTCCGATAACCCGCGCCCGCGCGCGTCCAGCGCGATGACCCGCTTCGGCCTGTCCGCCTTCTGCGCCAGATGCAGCGCCAGGTCATGAAAGTCGCGGCAATTGCGGGTGAGGCCGGGCAGGCAGATGACGTCGCCATGGGATGTTCTCGAGGGCGTGTAGATGCGGGTGTGAAGGCGCAGCCCGTCGGAGGCGGAGAAAGTGTGGTCGTCGAAGGGGGAGGAGTTCATGCGCGCCCGCCATCATAACGGAGAGACTCCCCCCCTCTGTTCGCTGCGCGAACGTCTCCCCCACAAGGGGGGAGATTGGCGCCCAACCTCCCCCCTTGTGGGGGAGGGGCCGCGCTCTTGCGCGGCGGAGGGGGGCAGTCTGCCGGAGCAGGCAGAGGGGGGCAGTCTCCATCCATCATTCAATCCTCTGGCGCGCAGCATTAAAACCCGCTATTGCCCCGCACATTCTGTTAGCCGAGGAAACTGTCCATGTTCAAGGGTTCCATCACCGCGCTGGTCACGCCGTTCGACAAGGCCGGGCGCTTTGATGAGAAAGCGTTCCGCGCCTTTGTCGACTGGCAAATTGCCGAGGGCACGTCAGGCCTCGTCCCCGTCGGCACAACGGGCGAGTCGCCGACCTTGAGCCACGAGGAGCATCACGCCGTCGTCAATGCCTGCATCGACCAGGCCAACGGCCGCGTGCCGGTGATCGCGGGCGCAGGCTCGAACAACACTGAGGAAGCCATTGATCTGGCCAAGCACGCCGAAAAGGCCGGCGCTGACGCCGTGCTGGTCGTCACGCCCTATTACAACAAGCCCAGCCAGCGCGGGCTTTACGCGCACTACGCCGCCATCGCCAAATCAGTGCGGCTGCCCATCGTCATTTACAACATCCCCGGCCGCTCGATCATCGACATGACGCCGGAGACGATGGGCCAGCTGGCGCATGATTTCAAAAACATCGCCGCCGTCAAAGACGCGACCGGCAAGGTCGAGCGCGTCTCCGAACAGCGCCAGACCTGCGGGGAGGGCTTCATCCAGCTCTCCGGCGAAGACGCCTCCGCGCTCGGCTTCAACGCCCATGGCGGCGTCGGCTGCATCTCGGTGACGTCCAATGTCGCCCCGCGCCTCTGCGCCGAATTCCAGGCCGCGTGCCAAGCGGGCGACTATGCCAAGGCATTGAATTTACAAGATAAATTGATGCCGCTGCACAAGGCGCTGTTCATCGAGCCAAACCCCGGCGGCGCAAAATATGCCCTTTCCAAGCTTGGCAAGATGGAGAATGTCCAGCGCCTGCCACTGGTTCCGATTGAGGCGGCGACCGAGGCGAAGATCGATGCGGCGATGCGGCTTGCGGGCCTTGTCAATTAAGCCATGACCCAGCCCGTTAAGCCGCCCAGAAAATACGCGGCGGAAAACCGCAAGGCGCGGTTCAATTATGAAATCCTCGACACGCTCGAGGCCGGCCTCATGCTGTCCGGCACCGAGATCAAGTCTCTGCGCGGCGGCAAGGCCAATATCGCCGACAGCTACGCCTCCGTCGAAGGCGGCGAGCTGTGGCTGATAAATTGCTACATCCCGGAATATCTGCAGGCCAACCGCGACAATCACGAGCCGCGCCGCCGCCGCAAAATCCTCGTCCACCGCAAACAGCTGGCCAGGCTTTACCAGTCCACCGAGCGCGAAGGCATGACCATCGTGCCACTCAACATCCACTACAACGACAAGGGCCGCGCCAAGCTCGAACTCGGCATCGCCCGCGGCAAGAAGCTGCACGACAAGCGCGAGAGCGAAAAGGAGCGGGACTGGTCGCGCGAGAAGGGGCGGCTGTTGCGGGATAAGGGGTAGCAGCGGTCATCAGACGAAAGTGGACTCGGTTTTAAACTTGCTTACATAGCAATGTTGCTATATTCTGACTTGATGTGGGCAGTCGAAATTGATCCATTGGCAATGCCGGAAATCGAAGCTTTGCCTATCACATTGAAGGCGAAGTTGGCTCTATATATCGAGCGGATTCAGTTGCACGGGGTCCAGAGTCTTGAACCGGGCGCAGTGCGCCACCTCGACGGCAAGCTCTGGGAATTGCGGCTGAAAGCGCAGAGCGGAATTGCCCGGGCGTTGTATTTCACGCTTCATCCGAAGCGTGTTTTCATAGTCTCGGCGTATGTGAAAAAGTCGCAGAAGCTGCCGGCAAATGAGAAAGCAAAAGCCGAGAAGCGCATGAAGGCGGCTCTGGCCGCGGAAGAGATCAAAAACAAGTCCAGAAAGTGAAGAAAGAGTTTCATTATGACAAAAGCAATTGATGGCGGTGAACTGGTATCCAAGCTTCTCGCCGACGCAGCCGTCAAAGCTGAGTATGACAGGTTGAGGCCCGTCATGGAGCTTGCCTGGACCTTAGTTGAAGCGAGGAACAGGGCGGGGATGACCCAAGCCGAAGTCGCAGGAAAGATGGGGACAACCCAGTCCGCAATTGCCCGCATCGAAAGCGGCAGGGCCAGCCCGACAATGGAGACAGTCCGGCGTTTCGTCCACGCGACGGGCTGCGAGTTCAAAATTCAGCTGATTCCAAGTGCCGGGTCAAAGAGAAAAACAAGTGTTGAGAAGCAATTGGCCGCATAAGCGAGGGGCCGGTTCTATCGCCCGCGGCAAGAAGCTGCACGACAAGCGCGAGAGCGAGAAGGAGCGCGACTGGTCGCGGGAGAAGGGGCGGCTGTTGCGCGACAAGGGCTGAAGGATTAATGTCCACAAATATGCCGTCGGCGGCGTGGAACCGGTCAGACGGCTGAGCCAGATTTGCCGCGAGGCCAAAATCATGCCCCAAACTCACATCCGCTGCCGTTCAGGCCTGCCCCAGCTTCAAGGCGGGCTTTTTCTCACCGACGGCGGTCTTGAGACAACCCTAGTCTTCCATGAGGGATTGCATCTGCCCGACTTCGCCGCCTTCACCTTGTTCGGAAGTGCGGAAGGCGAAGCGGCTCTGCGGCGGTATTACGAATCCTACGCTGATATCGCCAAACGCCGCAATGCCGGCCTGATCATTGGAGAGCGCGACTTGGCGGGCGAGCGCGGATTGGGGCGCCAAGACTTGGCTTCACGCCGCAGGCGCTTGCGGCCGCCAACCGCAGGGCGGTTCAGATGCTGGAGGAAGTCCGCAGCCTGTATGACGGAATCCCCATCGTGATCGCGGGCTGCGTCGGTCCGCGCGGCGATGGCTATGTTCCGGGCAATGAAATGACGGAAAGTCAGGCCGAGCTCTACCACGAGAGCCAGATCGGCACGTTTGCCGACACCGCCGCCGATATGGTGACCGTGATGACGATAAACTATGTGCACGAGGCCATTGGCATTGCCCGGGCCGCCGAACACCACAAGATGCCGGTCGCCATCTCATTCACAGTGGAGACAGACGGAAACCTGCCGACAGGCCAAGGTCTGCGTTCTGCTATCGAACAGGTCGATCAGGCGACATCGGGTTACCCGTCATATTACATGATAAATTGCGCGCATCCGAGCCATTTTGGGCATGTGCTGCCCGATGATGAGCCATGGGCGGCGAGGATCATCGGGCTGCGCGCCAACGCTTCGCGCCAAAGTCATGCGCAGCTGAACGAGGCGCCTGAGCTTGATGAGGGCGATCCCGCCGAGCTTGGCCAGGACTACGCCCGGTTCAAGCGGCGTTTGCCGCACCTGAAGGTGATGGGGGGATGCTGCGGCACAGACCACCGGCACATTGAACAGATTGCAATTGCATGCCAGCCATTGTTTGCGCTCAATGGCTGAGCGCCGCCCTTATGTGTCATCCCCGAAATCTTCCGCCACCCGCCTCGGCGCAGGCCGATCACGAGATTTCCCGGCCCATTTCCTCGCGCAGGCTCACCAGATCCACGAAATGATCCGCCTGTCGCCGCAGGTCGTCGGAAATCATCGGCGGCTGGCTGGTGACGGTGGAGATGACCGAAACTTTCTTTCCGCGCCGCTGCAGCGCTTCGACCAGCACCCGGAAATCGCCGTCGCCGGAGAAGAGCACGAAATGGTCGACGACATCCACCAGCTCCATCGCGTCGATGGCGAGCTCGATGTCCATATTGCCCTTGATCTTGCGCCGCCCCATCGCGTCGGTGAATTCCTTGGCGGGCTTGGTCACCACCTTGTAGCCATTATAATCCAGCCAGTCGATCAACGGGCGGATCGAGGAAAATTCCTGATCTTCGATGATGGCCGTGTAATAATAGGCGCGCAGGAGATAGCCGCGCTTTTGAAAATATTTCAAAAGCTTGCGGTAGTCCATGTCGAAGCCGAGTGACTTCGACGTGGCGTAGAGATTGGCGCCGTCGATGAAGAGGGCAATTTTTTCCCGGTTGTCAAACATGCGGCAATTCCTAAAAAATGTATTTTCTCTGCAATGAAATGACTGATACCGCATTTGATGGAGAATCCAAGAGGCTTGCGGCGATAGCCTTGGACGGAGGCAGGGTTTTCCTTGTGTTTGACATTCAATCGCGCTATGCGCACGCCAAATCCCATCCACCGATGATGAAGAAAGGGGCGAAATGGCCCGCGTTACCGTTGAGGACTGCATCGACAAGGTCGACAACCGCTTTGAGCTGGTCCTGCTCGCCAGCCACCGCGCACGGCTGATCTCACAGGGCGCGCCGATCACAATCGACCGTGACAATGACAAGAACCCGGTCGTGGCGCTGCGCGAAATCGCCGAAGAGACCCTGTCGCCCGGCGATCTGAAGGAAGATTTGATCCATTCGCTGCAGAAGCACGTTGAAGTTGACGAGCCCGAAAACGCGCTGTCGGCGATCACCGCCGACGACGAAGACAAGGTCATCATGGCCTCCGACGAGAGCGACGATGACGCGGTCAAGTTTGACCAGATGTCCGAGGAAGAGTTGCTGGCTGGCATTGAAGGCCTGGTGGCCCCGGAGAAGAACGACGATTTTTGAGTGATAAGCCAAATAGGCTTTCATTCCGCTGAACTCTGAGACTAGGATGGACATGCGCCGCAAACTGGCTTTGCGGCGCATGTTTGCTTTTGGGAAAGGGCCGCCGCCATGATGCGTCAGTATGAGCTTGTCGAGCGCGTGCAGCGCTACAAGCCTGACGTCAACGAGGCGCTCCTCAACAAGGCCTATGTCTACGCAATGCAGAAGCATGGCCACCAGAAGCGCGCGTCCGGCGCGCCCTATTTTTCCCACCCGCTCGAAGTCGCCGCTATCCTCACTGAGATGAGGCTCGATGAATCCACTATCGCCGTCGCGCTTCTGCATGACACGATTGAAGACACGACAGCGACGCGGCAGGAGATTGATGAACTTTTCGGCAAGGACATCGGCTCGCTGGTCGAGGGTCTCACCAAGCTGAAAAAACTCGATCTTGTCTCGAAAAAAGCCGAGCAGGCCGAGAACCTGCGCAAACTGCTGCTCGCCATTTCCGAAGATGTCCGCGTCCTGATGGTCAAGCTCGCCGACCGGCTCCACAATATGCGCACGCTCGACGCCGTGCCCGAGGCAAAGCGCGAACGCATCGCCGAAGAGACGATGGAAATCTATGCGCCGCTCGCCGGCCGCATGGGCATGCAGGACATGCGGGAGGAGCTGGAGAACCTCGCCTTCAGGGCGCTCAACCCTGATGCCTGCGCCACCGTCACGCAGCGGCTCGCCGAACTCTTGGAGCGCAACCGCGGACTGTTGAATCGGATTGAGAAAGACCTGTCGCAGCTCTTTGAAAAGAATCGCATAAAGGCCGAAGTCAAAAGCCGCCAGAAGAAGCCGTGGTCGGTGTTCCGCAAGATGGAATCCAAAGGCCTGTCTTTTGAACAGCTCTCAGACATTTTCGGCTTCCGCGTCTGCGTTGATTCAGTCGATGACTGCTACCGCGCGCTCGGCGTCATTCATCAGACTTGGCAGACCGTTCCTGGGCGCTTCAAGGACTATATCTCCACGCCCAAGCAGAACGACTACCGCTCAATCCACACCACCGTTGTCGGACCGTCGCGCCAGCGCGTCGAGCTGCAGATCCGCACCCAGGAAATGGACATGCTCGCCGAATATGGCGTCGCCGCGCACGCCATCTACAAGGACTCAAGCGCGCGCAAAGGCGCGGACGTGCCGAAAATGTCGAAAGACAGCCGCGCCTATGCCTGGCTGCGCCAGACAATTGAGCAGCTGTCAGAGGGCGATAATCCGGAAGAGTTTCTCGAACACACAAAATTGGAGCTTTTTCAGGATCAGGTCTTCTGTTTCACGCCCAAGGGCAGACTGATCGCCCTGCCGCGCGGCGCCACGCCGATTGATTTCGCTTACGCCGTCCACACCGATGTGGGAGATTCATGCGTCGGCTCGAAGATCAACGGCCGCATCATGCCGTTAATGACCGAGTTGAAAAATGGCGATGAGGTGGACATTGTCCGCTCCTCGACGCAGGTGCCGCCCGTTGCCTGGGAGGCGATTGTCGTCACAGGCAAAGCGCGCTCAGCCATCCGCCGCGCCACCCGCGCAGCGGCGCGAAAGCAGTTTTCCGGTCTCGGCGCGCGCATTCTTGAGCGGGCGTTTGAGCGTTCAGGTAAAAAATGGTCGAAGGAGCAGCTCAAGCCCGTCTTGCACCGCCTGGCGCGCAAGGATGTGGAGGATGTGCTGGCCTCGGTGGGGCAGGGCGAGATCTCCTCAATTGACGTGATGCGCGCCGTGTTTCCTGACTACAAGGAAGACCGCGTCTCGCTCCCCGCCGCCGCGCCGAAGGAGGAAGGCTGGTTCAATCTGCGCAATGCCGCCGGCATGCTGTTCAAACTGCCAGGGCGCGCCGAAGCGAAGAAAATCGCCAAGGAAAAAGGCGACGCGGTGCCAATCCGGGGCGCGGGCGGCGACCTGCCGGTGAAATTTGCTGCCGAGGGCGCCGTGCCCGGGGACCGCATTGTCGGCATTCTGGAGCCGGGCTCCGGCATTACCATCTACCCGATTGAATCGCCCTCGCTCACCGCCTTTGACGATCAGCCCGAGCGCTGGATCGACGTGCGCTGGGACATTGAGGAAGGCATGAAGGAGCGCTTCCCCGCCCGCATCAATGTCAGCGCGCTGAACGAGCCGGGCTCGCTCGCCGAAATCGCCCAGGTCATCGCCTCAAACGAGGCGAACATCCACAAGCTCGCCATGGGTAACACCGCGCCGGACTTCACCGAGATGGTGTTTGACCTCGAAGTATGGGACCTCAAGCACCTCAACCGCTTGATTTCGCAGATCAAAGAAAAGACAAGCGTCTCCGCCGTGCGGCGGGTGTATGGGTGAAAAGCATGATCACAGCGCGCGCCATTGGAGCTGATAGATGACAGTTGACGAGGTTCTTAACATTTTCCGCTCGGCGGGCGCTGTCCTGGAGGGCCATTTCATTCTCTCCTCCGGCCTGCGCAGCCCGGTGTTCCTGCAAAAGGCCCGCGTCTTCATGCATGCGGACAAGACCGAAAAGCTTTGCAAAGCGCTCGCCGAGAAAATCAGCGCCGCGGGGCTTGGCAAGATTGACTACGTCGTCGGCCCCGCCATCGGCGGCCTCATCCCGGCCTATGAAACCTCGCGCCATCTCGGCGTCCCGGCCATATGGGTGGAGCGGGAAGCGGGCGAATTCCGTTTGCGCCGCTTTGAGATCGAGAAGGGCGCGCGGGTCGTCATTGTCGAGGACATTGTCACCACCGGTCTTTCCATCCGCGAAACCATCGCCTGCCTGAAAGCCATCGGCGCGGAAGTCGCCGCCGCCGCCTGCATCATCGACCGTTCGGCAGGCAAAGCCGATGTCGGCGCGCCGCTGATTGCGCTCGCTGAATATGAGGTTCCGGCCTTTGCGGCGGATAATCTGCCGCCGGAACTGCAAGCGATACCGCCGGTCAAGCCGGGAAGCAGAAATATTTGAGCCAGTGTCACGTAAGACCTGTTCCGAACCCAAACAGACACGATATATATATGGGAGGGATATTTTGACTGGATTGATGAGTTGATACTGAAGCGCGAAAATCCCGAATCGTTCTTGAACCGGATGAGGCTGGTGTTTTGGCCGCGCCGTTCATTCGCGCGCTCGTTCGCTTATTTTTGCAAACGCGTTGCCCGCCTGCGCGCCTCGCCGCAGTCGATTGCCTTGGGTCTGGCGGCAGGGGTTTTCGCCGCCTGCACCCCGCTGCTTGGCTTTCACATCGTTATTGCGCTCGCCATCGCTTGGCTTCTGTCCGGAAACCTTGTTGCCGCCGCGATTGGGACGGCATTCTGCAATCCGCTGACATTTCCCTTTATCATAGCTGGTGACATCAAGCTCGGCGCGCTGATTCTGCACAATCCGCCCGTCGCCGCCGCGCCGGAAACCATCGGCAATCTGTGGAGCCTGCATCACCTCACGAGTCTTTGGCGGCCGGTGATCGAGCCGATGCTTGTTGGCTCCGTGCCGCTGGGTCTTGTGTCCGCCGCTGTTGCCTACTTTGTTGGCGCATATGCGGTTGGAGTGTTCAAGGCGCGCCGCGCGGCCAAAGTGGCGCCGTCAGGGTGATTATCGGCCTCGGTTCCGACCTGATCGACATACGGCGCATCGAAAAGACGCTGGAGCGGCACGGCGCGCGCTTCATTGAGCGCATCTTCACGCAAACCGAGCAGCAAAAATCCGAAGGCCGCAAACAGCGCGCCGCTTCTTATGCCAAGCGCTTCGCCGCAAAAGAAGCTTGCGCCAAGGCGCTCGGAACGGGCCTGACGCATGGCGTGTTCTGGCGCGACATGGGCGTGGCAAATCTTCCCTCCGGCAAGCCAACCATGCGGCTGACCGGCGGCGCTAAGGCGCGGCTCGATGCAATAACGCCCAAAGGCCTTGAAGCTGTGGTGCACCTCACCATCACCGACGATTTCCCGCTCGCGCAGGCCTTCGTCATCATCGAAGCGCTGCCCGCCGAACAAGCGCCGCATTCCTGAGGCAAGCGCTGCCCTCTGTTGCTCCCGGCTGGCGAAGCGGTTAAGAGAAGCGCCAATTTAGCGGCAATGAGGATCAGATGAGCGTGGCCGACAAGACCCAAGTGAAGAAATCCGGCGGATTGGGCGAAACGCTGAGCGTCATTGTCCAGGCTCTGCTTTTGGCGCTGGTCATCCGCAGCTTTATTTTCCAGCCATTCAGCATTCCGTCCGGCTCAATGCGCCCCACTTTGCTTGAAGGTGACTATCTGTTTGTGTCGAAGTTTGCCTATGGCTATTCGCATCACTCGCTGCCTTTCTCGCCAAATCTGTTTTCTGGCCGCATCTGGTCCTCCGAGCCTCTGCGCGGCGATGTGGCCGTGTTCAAATTTCCGCCAAACCCGAAGCTCGATTATATCAAGCGCGTTATAGGCCTTCCCGGTGATAAGATTCAGATGAAAGCTGGTGTGCTTTACATTAATGACGTTGCAGTCAAACGTGAGAAGACCGGTGTGATCGACGACGTTGATGTGACTGAAGAAGTCGGCCCTGTGGACGTCTACCGCGAAACACTGCCGAACGGCGTCTCCTACGACACGCTCGACATCAATCCAGCCTCCAGCACGGATGACACACGCGAGTTCGTTGTGCCCGAAGGCCATTATTTCATGATGGGCGACAACCGCGACAATTCCTCCGACAGCCGTCTGTCAGTCGGTTTTGTCCCCGCAGAAAACCTTGTGGGCCGCGCCAAGCGCATATTCTTCTCCATTGATGGCGGCTCAAGCCCGCTCGAAATCTGGAAATGGCCATCCGGCGTGCGCTCGGAGCGCCTGCTGCAAGCGGTTCACTGACGGCCATGCCCGCCACAAAAAAACGCCAAGAGCAGCTTGGCAGAGCGCTGCACGATAAGACCGGCCACATCTTTCTGGATTTGGCGAGACTTGAGCGCTCGATGACCCATGCCAGCGCCCGCAGCAAGGATGGCGCCGACTATGAGCGGCTCGAGTTCCTCGGCGACCGCGTTCTGGGCCTTGTCGTCGCCGAACTTCTCTTTGCGAAATTTCCCAATGCCGATGAAGGCGAGCTGTCGATCCGGCTGAATTCCCTCGTTGACGCCGAAACCTGTGCGGAGGTCGCCGATGAACTCGACCTTCATTTGTTGATCCGCAAAGGCTCCGACATGGGCCAGCTCGACGGCAAGCGGCTGTCGAATGTGCGCGCCGATGTTGTTGAGTCCCTCATTGCAACGATCTACATGGATGGCGGCCTCGCCGCTGTCCGTCCGTTTATTGAAAAGCACTGGGGTCCGAAGGCGGTCGAGGTTGATGCGGGCCGGCGCGATGCCAAGACCGAATTGCAGGAATGGGCGCACCGCGAAGGCGGCGTGCAGCCGGTCTATGTCGTGACAAACCGCTCTGGGCCTGACCACGAGCCGGTGTTTTCGGTGCGCCTTGATGTTCCAGGCTTTGCGCCGGAATCCGCCGACGGGCCGTCAAAGCGCCTCGCTGAGCGCGACGCCGCCGAGAAAATGCTGATCCGCGAAGGTGTCTGGGAAGCAGAGGCATGAGCGAAACGGGCGCAACGCGCTCCGGCTTCGTCGCCATGCTCGGCGCGACCAACGCCGGCAAATCGACTTTGGTGAACCGCCTGGTCGGCTCGAAAGTCTCCATCGTCTCGCACAAGGTGCAGACTACCCGCGCGCTTATCCGCGGCATCGTCACCCACGGAAAATGCCAGATGGTGCTGGTCGATTCCCCGGGCATCTTCACTCCCAAGCGCCGCCTCGACCGCGCCATGATCTCCACCGCCTGGCAGGGGGCGGGGGACGCGGACATCATCCTGTTCATCGTCGACGCCGAGCGCGGCTTTTCGGGCGACGCCAAGTCCATTCTCGAAAGCCTGAAGGACAAGAAACAGCGCGCCGTTCTGGTCTTGAACAAGGTGGACCGTCTCGATCCTCCCAAGCTGCTTGACCTCGCCACGGAAGCCAACGCCGTCACCAAATTCGAGCGCACCTTCATGATTTCCGCGCTGAACGGCTCAGGCTGCGATGACCTTGTGAATTGGCTGGCCGAGGCGCTGCCGGAAGGGCCGTGGTACTATCCCGAGGATCAGGTCTCAGACCTCCCAATGCGCAGCCTCGCCGCAGAAATCACCCGCGAAAAGCTGTTCGAGCGCCTGCATCAGGAGCTTCCCTACGCTTCGCATGTTGAGACGGAAAAGTGGGAAGAGATGAAAAACGGCGACGTGCGCATCCAGCAGGTCATCTACGTGCAGCGCGAGAGCCAGAAGAAAATCGTCCTCGGCCACCAGGGCGCGACGATCAAGGCCATCGGCCAGGCCTCACGACTGGAGATCGCGCAGATTTTGGAGCAGAAGGTGCATCTGTTCCTGTTCGTCAAAGTGCGCGAGAACTGGGGCGACGACCCGGAGCGTTACCGCGAGATGGGGCTGAATTTCAGCTCTTGAAACCGGCCTGAGACAGGCCGAAAAGCAGTTCATGGACTGGCGCGACGAAGGAATCATTCTCGGCACCCGCAAACATGGCGAAACCAGCGCCATAGTCGAGCTGATGACGCGCGAACATGGCCGTCACTTGGGTTTGGTGCAGGGCGGCCGCTCCCACAAGCTGCGTCCGATGCTGCAGGCGGGCAACCGTGTCGCCGCTGAATGGCGCGCAAGGCTGGACGAGCATCTCGGCCAGTTTGTGTTGGAGCCCGTCTCCTTTGCCGCCGCGCGCCTCATCGAAAGCCGCCTGGCGCTGGCCGGCCTTCAACTCCTCGCATCGCATCTGCGTCTCCTGCCGGAGCGCGACCCGCATCCGCAGTTGTTTGAGACGCTGGCGGTCATTCTGGATTGTTTTGAAGACCCTCTTCTCTCGGGTGAACTCATCGCGCGCTTTGAGCTGAGGCTCCTTGATGAGCTGGGCTTCGGCCTCGCCCTCGAAGAATGCGCGGCAACGGGACGCCGCGACGAACTCATATTCGTGTCGCCGAAGTCGGGCAGGGCGGTCTGCCGCGAAGCGGGCGCGCCCTATGCCGCGAAGATGCTGAGCCTCCCAGGCTTCCTCGCCCAACAGCCCGGATGCAGCGCCAGCGTGGAGGAGCTGCAAGCAGCATGGACGCTTAGCGGTTTTTTTCTTTCACGCGATGTCTACGGCCCGCGCGGCGTCGAGCCGCCAGACGCGCGTTCGGCGTTTATCGCTGCTATCAGGAAACTCGCCGCGCCTCTCGCCGCGATGGGGTGAGCGAGGGAAGTAAAAGAGCAGACTGGGCTACTCCGCCGCCATCAGCGCCACGCGCTCCACCGCCTTCTCCCGGATCGGCCAGTGCACCGCCGCCGCAAACAGCCCCAGCGCCACGCCAATCCACCAGACCGGATCATACGTGCCGAATTGATCGTACAGATACCCGCCCATCCAGATGCCGATGAACGAGCCAAGCTGATGCGACAGGAAAACCAGCCCGCCGAGCAGGCCAAGATGCCGCGTGCCGAACATGATGGCGACCAGAGCGTTGGTCGGCGGCACGGTGGAGAGCCACAATATGCCCATGACAGACGCGAAGACCACAACTGAAAACGGCGTCTGCGGCAGGAGCAGAAACAGCGTCACTGCGATCGAGCGCCCGATATAGATATAGGCGAGGAGATAGGGCTTTGAATATTTCTGCCCCACAATCCCGGCGCCAAGCGAGCCGAAAATATTGAAAAACCCGATCAGAGCCAGCGAAATCGCCGCATATTTCGCCTCAATGCCAATATCGCCGAGATAGGCGGGGAAATGCGCGGTGATAAAGGCGACCTGGAAGCCGCAGACGAAGAAGCCGACAGTGAGCAGCACATAGCTCTGGTGCCCGAACGCCTCGCGCAGCGCTTCGCCGATGCTTTGCTCGACCTCGCTCTGCGAATTCTTGCCCGAGCTTGAATTGCCGCGCAGCGGTATGGCGAGCAGCGGGATGAGCACCATCATGCCGCCGATCACCATCAGTGCCTGTGACCAGCCGAAGCGGGCAATGAATTCCTGGCTGAGCGGCGCAAAGATGAACATGCCCGCCGACCCCGCCGCCGTGCCGAGGCCAAAAGC
This sequence comes from uncultured Alphaproteobacteria bacterium, assembly GCA_963802455.1. GTDB lineage: Bacteria > Pseudomonadota > Alphaproteobacteria > Rhizobiales > Rhizobiaceae > JANOYJ01. The sequence continues at coordinate 105,874 of CAWDIY010000017.1, forward strand.
AAAACTGCGCTGCTGCGGCGTCACGTGCCGTGCAAAGGCCGATAGTATGATGCCGAACCCGCCTGCGCCGATGCCAAGGCCAATCAGCGAGCCGCCAAGATGCAGCAGCAGCGGTGTCTGCGCAGTCGCCATCAGGGCAAACCCGGCGGCGAAGAAAAGCGCGGACAGAAGCAGCACTTTCCAAGAGCCATACTTATCGGCAACAGCTCCGAAAAACGGCTGCCCCAGCCCCCAGAAAAGATTCTGCAGCGCGATCGCCAGCCCGAAAGTCTGCCGGTCCCAGCCGCGCTCGGAAATCAGCGGCAGCTGGAAAAGGCCAAGCGCCGAGCGCGGGCCGATGGTCAATATGGCGACGAAACAGCCCGCGATGATGATGAGCCAGGGGAAAGAGACTTCCTGCCGCGCCGCGCCTGCTGTGTTTGACATGAGAGTCTCCTGAAGCTCTGGGGAAGCTATCGCTGAACACTGGCGCAATCAAATTGATTGTTCATGGGCCATCCATGCATATTCTTGATTGGTCCAAAACCTCGCGGCGCGCCTTGCAATCTGAGCAGGCGCAACATAGGTGTTGGCCCCGTATTCATGGAAGGAAGAGGCCATGACTGATCTGCAAACCGGCCAGGCCGCCGCTCCGCGCAAGACCGCCGCCGAGCGCTTCGGCGTGCTGTCGCGCCCCGACCTGTCCTACACGCCCGAAGTTCAGGCCGAAACCGCGCACCTGTATGAGAAGGTCAAAGGCTTCATTCCCGAAATTGAATGGCCCGTCTATGCGCCCTATGTGGCTGCCATCAACCGCATCAAGAAACAGCGCGGCGCGGTCATTCTGGCGCATAATTATCAGACGCCGGACATATTCCACTGCGTCGCCGACATTGTCGGCGACTCGCTGCAGCTCGCCCGCGAGGCCACCAAGGTCGATGCCGAAATCATCGTCCAGTGCGGCGTGCATTTCATGGCGGAGACCTCCAAGCTCCTCAACCCGCAGAAAACCGTGCTGTTCCCCGACATGCGCGCCGGCTGCTCGCTGGCCGAATCCATCACCGGCGAGGATGTGCGCCTGCTGCGCGAGGCCAATCCGGGCGTGCCCATCGTCACCTATGTCAACACGTCCGCTGAGGTGAAAGCCGAGAGCGACATCTGCTGCACCTCGTCCAACGCCGTTGCCGTCGTTGAAAGCTTTGGCGTCGACACGGTCTATTGCATCCCCGACGAATTCCTGGCGCAGAACGTCGCCGCCCAGACCAAGGTGAAAGTGCTCACCTGGAAGGGCCATTGCGAAGTGCATGAGCGCTTCACCGCCGAAGAACTGCTCGCCTACAAGGCGGCGGACCCGACGATCCAGATCATCGCCCACCCCGAATGCCCGCCATCGGTCGTCGCCGTCGCCGATTTCACCGGCTCGACGTCGGGCATGATCCGCTATGTCAAAGACAACAAGCCGCCGAAAGTCCTGCTCGTCACCGAATGCTCCATGGCCGCCAATGTCGAGCTTGAAGTGCCCGAGGTCGAGTTCATCAAACCCTGCAATCTCTGCCCCCACATGAAGCGCATCACGCTGCCGAAGATTTTGGACACGCTGCTGAACATGACCGAGGAGATTTTGGTTGATCCGCTGACGGCTGACCGGGCGAGGCTGGCGGTTGAGCGCATGATTAATTTGAAGAATTGATTCATGCAGGTTCTGTCCCTTCCCGGCAAACTTCGGCGCGAGGCGCCCCCACCCCTAACCCCTCCCCACAAGGGGGCGGGGGACAAATGAGCGCTCTGGAACCCCTCCCCCTTGTGGGGAGGGGCAGGGGTGGGGGCGCCTCGCGCCGAACCCTCTGCAAGAACACATAAAGTTGGATAAGGCTTAAATGCCCCGCCAAGCCGTCCCCCCCCAATCCTGGCAGGGCGTTGACGATATCGTCATCGTCGGCGGCGGGCTTGCGGGTCTGTTCTGCGCCCTCAAGCTCGCCCCGCGCCCCGTCACCATCCTCGCCGCCGCCCCATTGGCCGCGGCGCGTCGTCGGCTTGGGCGCAGGCGGGCATTGCGGCGGCGATCGGCAAGGGCGACACGTTCGAAAAACACATCGCCGACACGATCATTGCCGGCGCTGGCATCGTCGACGAAAAAATCGCCAGCCTGATGGTGCGCGAAGCCCCGGCGCGCATCCATGACCTCTTGGAATATGGCGTTCCTTTCGACCGCGATCTGGAAGGAAAGCTCGTCCAGTCGCGCGAGGCGGCGCATTCGGAAAACCGCGTCGTGCGCGTCGGTGGCGACCGCGCGGGCAAGGCGATCATGGAGGCGCTGATCGCCAAAGTGCGCAAAACCACCTCCATCCGCGTCCTCGAAAGCTATGTTGTCGAAGCGCTGATCTCCAATGGCCGCTACGTCTCTGGCGTCATCGCCCGCGCCGACGCGGGCCGTTCAAAAGTCCGCGTCGAGTTCCCCGCCCGTGCCGTTGTCATCGCCACCGGCGGCGTCGGCCATCTCTTCGCCGTCACCACAAACCCGTCTGAAGCCAGAGGCGGCGGCTGTGGCATTGCGGCAAAAGCGGGCGCAATCATCGCCGATCCGGAATTCGTCCAGTTCCACCCCACCGCCATCAACATTGGCCGCGACCCCGCGCCGCTGGCCACCGAAGCCCTGCGCGGCGAGGGCGCGCATCTTGATCAACAATGCAGGCGAGCGCTTCATGCTCGCCATCCACAAGGACGCCGAACTCGCCCCGCGCGACATCGTGGCACGAGGAATTTTCGCCGAAGTCCAGGCCGGGCGCGGCGCATTCCTCGACTGCACCAAAACCGTCGGCGCGCATTTCGAGACCGAGTTCCCCACCGTCTACGGCTATTGCCGCTCGGCGGGCATCGACCCGAGCGGTCGAACCCATCCCGGTCGTCCCCGCCGTCCATTACCACATGGGCGGCATCCTCACTGACGCCGATGGCCGAACATCGCTGGACGGCCTCTGGGCGGCAGGCGAAGTCTCCTCCACTGGTGTGCACGGCGCAAACCGCTTGGCCTCCAATTCATTGCTCTGAAGCCGTCGTCTTCGCCGCCCGCATCGCCGATAATATTCAAGGCCTCATTGCCGTCGCCGAAACTCAATGACTGGCCGGAAAACGCCTCGGTGCGCGACGATGACGAAGCGGGCGTGGACACTGCCGCCATGTCGAAACTGCGCAAAACCATGTCCGCCGACGTCGGCGTCATCCGCAACGCGGCGGGCCTTACCTCTGCGCTCAAAACAATTGTCGAGCTGGAGCGCAAAAACAGGCAGATACCGTTCGGCAATGTCCTGACCACGGCCAAGATGATGACCGTCGGCGCTTTGAAGCGCGAGGAAAGCCGGGGCGGGCATTTCCGTTCCGACTTCCCCGAGCAGGTCCCGACTGGAAGCGCCGCACCTATATGACGCTTGCCGAAGCCGACGCTTTCGCCAATGAAATCGCCGAAAAGGCTCCCGCATGACCGCCTACCTGCCGCAGCTTCCCGTCATCCTGATCGAAGAGGCCGTCCGCGCCGCCTTGCTCGAAGATCTGGGCCGGGCAGGCGACATCACTTCCAACGCCACCATCCCGCAGGACGCCAAAGCTGTCGCCACGCTCTCCACCCGCGAAGACGGGGTGCTCTGCGGCATCGACTTCGCGCGCACCGCCTTCCGCCTCATCGACCCAAACCTTTCTTTCGACACGCGCCTGAAAGATGGCGCGGCGCTGAAAAAGGGCGACATCATCGCCGTCGTCTCCGGCCCCGCCCGCTCGCTGCTCTCCGGCGAGCGCGTCGCGCTGAACTTCATGATGCACCTGTCCGGCATCGCCTCCTACACCGCGCTGTTCGCCGCAAAAATCGCCCACACCAAAGCCCGCGTCACCTGCACGCGCAAAACGCTCCCCGGCCTGCGCGCTTTTGAGAAATACGCCGTGCGCATCGGCGGCGGCTCGACGCACCGGTATGGTTTGGACGATGCGATTCTCATCAAGGACAATCACATCGCGGTGGCGGGCGGCGTGGCGAAAGCCATCCGCGCCGGGAAGGCCTTTGCCGGGCATCTGGTCAAAGTCGAGTGCGAAGTGATTTCTCTGGAGCAGCTGCGCGAGGCTCTGGAAGAAAAGCCCGATGTGATTCTCCTCGACAATATGTCGCCGGAACTGCTTGAAAAAGCAGTGAAAATCGCCAATGGACAAGTCATCCTCGAAGCCTCCGGCGGCATTTCTTTCGATACGATCAAGGCGGTCGCTGAAACCGGCGTCGATTACATCTCCACCTCCAAAATCACCATGTCCGCCCCGACGCTGGATGTCGGTCTGGATGTGGAGATTGGGTGAGGGGTGATGGGTCTGGCGGACTTCCCCCCTCTGTTCGCTTCGCGAACGTCTCCCCCACAAGGGGGGAGATTGAGCGCGGAGGATCTCCCCCCTTGTGGGGGAGACGCCGCCGCGGGCGGCAGAGGGGGGAAGTCCGTCGAAGAGCGGCGCGTCGCATGAAAACCATCCCCACCATCGCCGCCCTCCGCGCCGCTCTCGCCCCGCACCGCCGCGCCGGCCGCACCATCGGCCTGTGCCCCACCATGGGCTATCTCCATGTCGGCCATATGGAGCTAGTCAAAGCCTCCAAATCCCGCAATGACATCACCGTGGTCACCATCTTCGTCAACCCAACCCAGTTCGCCCCGAACGAAGACCTCGCCTCCTATCCCCGCGATCTCGACCGCGACCTAAAAATGCTGAAAGCCGCAGGCGCAGATTATGTCTTCACGCCTACGGTCGAGGAAATGTATCCGGGCAACGAAGAGACAATCGTCGAAACCACAAAGCTCTCCAAAGTCCTGATGGGCAAAATTCGCCCCGGACACTTCAGAGGCGTCGCCACCGTCTGCAACAAACTCTTCAACATCGCCCAGCCCGACGAAGTCTTCTTCGGCGAAAAGGATTTCCAGCAGGTCGCCGTCATCAAGCGCATGGTCGCGGACCTCAACATGCCGGTCAATGTCGTGCCGGTCCCGACAATGCGCGAGAAGGACGGTCTGGCATGCTCCTCGCGCAATGTCCGCCTGACAAAAGAGGACCGCGCCGCCGCGCCGGTCTTGAACCGGGCGCTGATCCGCGCGGAGGAAATGGTGCTGCTGGGCGAGCGTTCCGTCAGCGCCGTTCGCAAGGCGGTTGCCTCCATGCTTTCTTCCGAACCTCTTGGTCAAGTTGAGGCAGTGGACATCCGCGACGCGGCGACGCTTGCGAAGATTTCAGGGAGGATCGCCGCGCCCGCCGTGGTCCTGCTCACGGTGAAGTTCGGCAAGGTCCGCCTCATTGATAATCGCGTCATCCGGCCTTAGGCTGGAGTCAATATAGGGCGTTTGTCTTTCTTGACTCTCCCTCACCCGGCCCTTCGGGCCACCCTCTCCCCGTGGGGGAGAGGGGAAGTGACGCCGCTTTTCCCCTCTCCCCCACGGGGAGAGGGTGGTTTGCGAAGCAAACCGGGTGAGGGAGAGTCAAAAGATTGAACACCTCGTCCCTCCCAAGGAGCCCATCCATGTCCATCGAACCCATCACCCGCCGTCTCACCGCCCCCGATATCCGCGCCCGCAAGGGCGGCGAACCCATCGTTTCACTCACCGCCTACCACGCCCACACCGCCGCCATTGTGGACCGCCACGCCGATTTCATCCTCGTCGGCGACTCGCTCGGCATGGTCATGCACGGCATGGATTCCACCCTCGGCGTGCCGCTGGACCTGATGATCATGCATGGCCGCGCCGTGGTGCGCGGGTCGAAACAGGCGCTGGTCGTGGTGGACATGCCGTTCGGCACGTATGAGGAAAGCCCGTCCGAAGCCTTCAGAAACGCGGCGAAAATCATGAAGGAAACCGCCTGCGGCGCGGTAAAACTTGAAGGCGGCGCGCGTATGGCTGAGACGATCTATTTCCTCTCTCAGCGCGGCATCCCGGTCATGGGCCATATCGGCCTCACCCCGCAGGCGATCAACACAATGGGCGGCTTCAAAACGCAGGGCCGCGACAAGGCGCAGTGGCCGCTGATAAAGGAAGACGCCCGCGCCGTCGCTGAAGCCGGCGCGTTCGCCGTCGTTCTGGAAGGCATAGTCGAGCCGCTCGCCGCCGAAATCACCCGTGAATGCCCGATCCCCACCATAGGTATCGGCGCGTCAAAGGAATGCGACGGCCAGATACTCGTGCTCGAAGACATGCTCGGCCTGAACCCGCGCGTGCCAAAGTTTGTGAAGAAATACGGAGCGGTCGGCGATGCAATCGAAGCGGCGGTGGCGGCCTATGCGGCGGACGTGAAGTCGCGCGCGTTTCCGACCGAGGAGCATGTGTATACGCTGAAGAAATAACGGTTGAAATTCACGAATTCCGTAATTACTATATAATTACAGATGAGGTGTGTGATGGAAGCCCGCATTATACAAATAGGCAATTCCCGCGGCATACGCATTCCCAAGACCATGCTTGAACAGGCTGGAATGACGGACAGAGTCGAGTTGTCCGCCGAAGGTAACTGTATAATGATCACGGCGGGCAATGCGCTCCCGAGGTCGGATTGGAATGCAAAATTTGCGGCTGCTGGCGGCAAGACAACGCTTAGTGAAGCGGATTCCGACTGGCTTGAAGTCGACCTCGACGTCAGCAGCGCCGATGCATGGTAGCACGGTATGAAATATGGCTGGTCCGGCTCGACCCGGGCGAGGGCGCGGAAATACGCAAGACCCGTCCTGCGATTGTCGTCTCTCCAAATGAAATGAACAATGCGCTGAAAACAGTCCTCATGTGCCCGATGACTTCGACAAGACGGGGATGGCCGACGCGGGTGGAAACCTCATTTCAGGGCAAGGCTGGTGAAATAGCCATTGATCAGATGCGGGCCGTTGACAGGAAGCGCCTTGTGAAGAAACTCGGCGAAGCGGATCAGCTTACCCAGACCGCTTTAAGCGATCGGCTGCTTGAGTTTTTTGCCGCCTGATTGCTTCAGACAAACCGCCGCGCCGCATCTATCGCCAGCCCCGTCCCGACGCTGCCAAACGTGTCGCCCGCGACCACCTTGGCCCGCGGCAGCAGCCCCGTCAAAGCGTCCCGCACCAGCGGCAGCGCGGTGGAGCCGCCGGTGAGAAAAATCGTCTGCACCGCAGCGGGTTCCGTCTGCCCCATGTGCAGCGTCTCGGTCAGCGCCGCCTGGAGCTGGTCAATCATCCCGGCAATGGCCTGCCGCAGGTGTTCGCGGCGCACTTCAATGAATTCCGGCAGCCCATCGGTTGGAATTTTGATGGCGGAAACCGGCGCGTCGCTCAGATGAATCTTCGCCGCCTCCACCGCCATGGCGATCTCATGCCCGCGCCGGTTTTCCAGCGCTGAAAGCAGCTTCTCGATTTTAAGGGGCTCATGCGCCGTGCGGATAAGTGCCCGCACATCGGCGATGTTCTTTGTGGAATATTGCAGATTGATCCGGTGCCAAGTCGCCAGTTCGGCGAAATGATGCGCCGGCGCGGGGCGGACCTGATCGAGGCCGAACTCGCTTGAGATCAATGAGCCGTAGCCGAGGCTCGGCATCGCGGCACGCAGGTTCAGCGCCCGGTCAAAATCCGTGCCGCCGATATGCACGCCATGGCTCGCCAGCACATCGCCATCGCGTGAACTCTTCAAAGCGCCCTGTGGCGAGACGCGCACCAGCGAAAAATCCGAAGTGCCGCCGCCCGCGTCAATCACCAGCGCCAGCTCTTCGCGCGCGCAGGTCCGCTCGTAATCCAGCGCCGCCGCGACTGGCTCAAACTGAAATTCGACATGCGCAAAACCTTGCGCCCGCACGGCTCTCTCAAGAGTATCCTGCGCCGCACGGTCCGCCCCCGGATCGCCGTCAACGAAGAAAACCGGCCGGCCGATCACCGCCGCCTTGACCACGTCGCCAGTGCGCGCCTCTGCGGTCCGCTTCAAATGCCCGATGAACAGCCCGATAATCTCGCCAAATGTCACATAGCGCGCGCCGATCCGTGTCTTGTCATTGATGAGCGAACTGCCCAGCACGCTTTTCATCGAGCGCATGAAGCGGCCGCCATGCTCCTCCACATAGCGCTGAACTGCCGCCCGCCCAAAATGCGCCCGCCCGCCTTCAGCGTCAAAGAACACGGCGCTTGGAATATTGAGATTTTCGCCCTCAAGCGCGATCAGCGCCGCACCCTCGGCCCGTTGCAACCCGACGGTGGAGTTGGACGTGCCGAAGTCGATGCCGAACGCAGGCTGGCCCATTCTCAAAGCTTCATCGGCACTTCAAACGGCACGCCCTCAAACGCGTCCTCGCCCCGCCCGATCAGCGTGATGGCCTCCACCATCCGCCCCTTGCGGCCCAGCAGTTGGTCAGCAAAGCCGATCATGCGTATATTGGGCGTCGCCGTCGGCGCGCGGCGGCGCAGCTCATTGGCAAGTGCGAATTCGTCAAGACCGGGATTGAGGGCGAGCGCCGATGTGTAGGCCGCCGCTGTCGAGCGCGAAATGCCGGCATAGCAATGCACCACCATCGGCGCGCGCTGGTCCCAGTCTTTGGCCCAGCGGATCACCTCTTCCACATGCGCCGCGCTCGGCGCGACCATGCCGTCCGCCGGTTCGGTGATGTCGTTGAAGCCGAGGAACAGATGATGCTCGGCCTCGACTTCCTCCGGCCTTGGCACAGGCGTCGCGGCGTTGATCAGCGTCAGGATGCGGCGCGCTCCGTGTTCACGCACAGTGTCATGCAGCTTAGCGAGGGATGATACAATAATTTTGGGCATGACGGGCTTTCAGGCTTGGCGGCCAATGTCGAGCGCTTGGAAGCGCTGCAGGAATTCCTGCTGCGCCTTTAGGGCGGGCAGGGGGGCAAGGTCAAACATGTCGGCGGAAAATCCGCGTGGCCGCCCGAAAAACTTCACCGCCTCGCTTTCGGCAAACCCGGCCAGCCGCGTCGCCTCAAAGTATGCGGCCACCGTGTCCGCCTGCTTGATGAGTTTCAAGAGTGCGGCGGGCGTTGCGGAAGGCAGGGAGAAACGCAGATTGATGGCGGATTGCAGCCGCTTCTCCACCTCTTTGTACCCACCGCCGACCACCGCCTTGAATGGCGAGATCATGTCGCCGATCACATATTCAGGCGCATCATGCAAAAGCGCGGCAAGCTTCGAGGCGGGCGTCGCACTCTGTGATCGAGCCGCGAAAAAACAGCTTCCACCAGAAGTGAATGCTGTGCGACGGAAAAGGCGTGATCGCCGTTGGTCTGCCCGTTCCACCGCGCCACCCGCGCCAAGCCATGCGCAATGTCCTCAATCTCGACATCCAGCGGCGAGGGATCAAGCAGATCAAGCCGCCGCCCCGAAAGCATCCGCTGCCATGCGCGCGCGCTCATTCATCAGTCCCCGCAGTTTCGGGCCAGGAAAATGTGGCGTGCGGCGGCAGGGAAAGGGTAACGGGAACATCCCCCGCTAAAATCTCAACGCCCGAATCCATAGCAGCTTTCACCTTGTCGATTCTAACGAGCGCCAAGGCCCTGTTTTCCAAAGCCGAACCAAGCGCCCCGATGGCACGACCGCCAGTGGTGATCGACGCGCCAGCCTCCAGCGCGGAATCGCCCGCCGCGATCAACACCCGCCGCCGCGCCGTGCCCCGGTGCTGCATCCGCGAGACGACTTCCTGTCCCACATAGCAGCCCTTGGCAAAAGAAACGCCGCCGGTCTGGTCGAGATTGACGTCGTGCGGAAACACATCACTGAAAGCATAATCAAAGCCGCCTTCGGCGACGCCGTTTTCAATGCGCAGCTGGGCATAAAGCGCCTCTGCACCATCCGATGTGATGCCATAGGCTCTGAAGACGGATGCCTCTTTTCCAAACCTCTTGTCCCGCCATCCCGGCTGGGAGCTTAAATCACTTTGCCAGAAAACTGACACAAACGCCTGATCCTGAACCTCAATGTCCACTTTGGCTCTTAGCCTGTAAAACTTCAGCCGCTTGGCAAAATCAGCCGTAATGTCGGCGCGGCAATCGAGAACAAAGCCCTCGCCCTCCCGGCTGACAAGAAAATCAAACAGAATCTTCCCCTGCGGCGTCAAAAGCGCGCCCGCCGACAACTCGCCCTCCTTCAGCCCCTCAATGTCCGCCGTCACCAGATTATGCAGAAAGTGCTCCGCCTCCGCGCCGGAAATTCGGATCAGGGAGCGGTTTGGGAGATTGGAAACCGGCATCTGCCGCCTTTTCCTTGCAATTGGATTTGCCGCTAACTAATCCTTGCCCATGCAAGCGGCAAGGGCACAAGCGCGATGAACTTTGATCTGGTCCTGAAAGGCGGAACGGTCGTCAACCATGACGGCGCGGGTCTGCGCGACATCGGCATCAACGAGGGCCGCATCGCCGCCATCGGATCGCTTTATTCGTCCTATGCCAGCCAGACAATTGACTGCAAGGGATTGCACATTCTGCCAGGGGTCATTGACAGTCAGGTGCATTTCCGCGAGCCCGGCCTTGAGCACAAGGAAGATCTGGAAACCGGTTCGCGCGCGGCTGTTTTGGGGGGTGTGACGGCGGTTTTCGAAATGCCCAACACCAATCCGCTCACCACCAGTGATCTCATGCTGGCCGACAAGGTGCGGCGCGGGCCTGCACCGGATGCACTGCGACTTCGCCTTCTGGGTTGGCGGCACGCGGGAGAATGCGAAACATGTCGGCGAGCTGGAGCGGCTGCCGGGCGCGGCGGGCATCAAGGTGTTCATGGGCTCCTCAACCGGCGATCTTCTTGTCGAGGATGATAAAGGCGTCGCCTCGATCCTGAAAAACACGCGCCGCCGCGCCGCCTTTCACTCCGAGGATGAATACCGCCTCAAAGAGCGGCTGCATCTGCGCTTTGCGGGCGATCCCGCCTCGCATCCGATCTGGCGCGATGAGGTGGCGGCGCTCACATGCACGCAGCGCCTTGTCGCCATTGCCCGCAAGGTCCGCGCCCGCATCCATGTCCTGCATATTTCCACCGCCGAGGAGATCGACTTCCTCGCCCTGCACAAGGACATCGCCACCTGCGAGGCGACGCCGCATCATCTCACTCTGTCGTCCGACGATTATGCGACGCTCGGCACACTTATCCAGATGAACCCGCCGGTGCGCGACGCGCGCCACCGTGACGGCGTCTGGAAAGGCATAGGGCAGGGCATTGTCGATGTGCTCGGCTCCGACCACGCGCCGCATTTGTTGGAGGAAAAGGCCAAAGCCTATCCTGCGTCTCCCTCCGGCATGACCGGCGTGCAGACGCTGGTGCCGATCATGCTCGATCATGTGAACAAGGGAAAACTGAGCCTGGAGCGCTTCGTTGATCTCTCCTCGCATGGCCCGAACCGCATCTTTGGCATCGCCCGAAAAGGCCGCATCGCCGCCGGCTATGACGCGGATTTCACCATTGTCGACATGAAGCGCCGCGAGACCATCCGCAATTCGTGGATTGGCTCGCGCGCTAAGTGGACGCCTTATGACGGCAAGGAAGTTCAGGGCTGGCCGGTCGGAACCATCATCCGCGGCAAACGCGTCATGTGGAACGGCGAGATCGTCACGCCGTCACAGGGCGAGCCCATGGAGTTTCAGGAAGCGCCGCTGAAGTGAGCTATTCCCCAGCAAGGAAAAACCGCCACTGGCCATCCGGCGAAATGCCGACGCGGTAGAAGATATAGGCGCCGAAGCTTTTCATGTCCTCATAGTCGCCGGACGTGACCAGCTTGAACAGCTCAACCCGCTGCATGTCGGTCAATTTGTCGAGCGGCACCGCGAAAAAGTAGGGCCATACGTAAAGCTCCTCCGGCTTGCCCGCGTCCAGATGCACATACCCGGCTTCAAGCACTTCCAAAAGAATGGCGAGAATTTCCTGCCCGCCCTCATCGCCCGACAGGCTCTTGAGAAAGGCGATTGGATCATTGTCCACGCCCGCCAGCGACAGCTGCGTCGCGTCTTCGCCTGTTTTTAGCAATGGCCGCACCGCCTCAATCAGTCCAGCCTTCGCCGCAGCAACCAATTTGTCATGCAGATCCCGCACCGGGGCGGGGAGCTTGGTCAGGTCATACTCGACCGGTGGCACTGGCGCGTTCGGATCAACATTTGGCCGCGCCGGGTCGGCGCCCTGCGGCCCGTTGACATTTGGCTCCTGCGCGGCCGGATCATCCGGCTCTTCGGCGGCGGGGTCCTCAGCGGCGGGCGCGGCCGCTCCGGGAACAATCGGCTCCGGCGCCGGCACGGTGACAGCGGGCTCCGCCGCGTCTTCCGGCGGTGTGGCCGCCGCGCCGGGCGCGGGCAACTCTTCCTTCTTGATTTCGCTCAGCGCCAACTCAAGCGCCAGCCCTGTGTTGGCGCGCGCTGAGGCGATGACCGAAAAAGACGAATAAATGGCAAGCGCCGCGCCGGTGAGCGCAGCCAGTTTCTTGTTGCTTTTCGTCTGCGGCGTCATGCGGCGCTACCGTGGCTCGGACCTAGTTCAGATACTGATAGCCGCTAAATCCGCCGCTTGCCAGTTTCCCCCGCACGATTTCCAACAAATTGGCGGCGTTCGCCTCGCCGCAGCTTTCGACAAGGCCCAAAATCGCCGTTTCGAGTGCGGCGGCAGCCAATATCTCTGGATCAATTCCTTCAGAAACACCCTCAGCCCAGGCCGCGTTCTGGTTTTCCAGCGCCGCCAGCCGTTTTTCCGCACGAATGCGCTCGTTCAGTTCCGAATTTGTCGGATTCATTATTTTCCCCGGCCCGCAGCCGTTAAAGTCCCATTAACTTGTTAGCACAAATTTGAATGATTGCGGCAGGGGCGCTGGCGGCAATTCTTGCCGGAAAGTTAACAAGGAATTAATTCCCGTAACGCAGCACGATTTCCTTTGTCAGCCCTTCGCCTTCGCGCGTGTAGCGTTTCAGCGCAAGCGCGGCGGAATCCGTGCAATCACCATAGCTCGAGGCGAATGAGCGGTAGCCCCGGTTGAACCGCGCCACCAAGCGGCTCTTGCGCTCCGCCTGAGGGTTTTCCGCCGACAGGAGCTCATCCATCTTGTCGCGCCAGACGCTTGTTTTCTCGCCGCACAGATTGCGCAGATAGTGCACCGCGCCCAAAATCTCCGACAGCCGCTCCAGCTTGGCCTGAAACGGCGGATCGCCGGGCTCAACTGCCGCCGCCGGGGCAAACCCCGCCGCCGCCATAAAAAGCGCAAGGCCTGCCGCCGATGAATGGTTTGGAAAAGATCATACCGCTATTTTGAGGCCACAGACGAAAAGCCGCAAGAGCAAGAAAAAAGCTTTGGAAAGCAGAGTTAACCTGCGGCTCCCGAAGCAGCTGAGGCTGCCTCAAGCTTCAATATCACCTCAAGCGTCGACGGCGACATTGGCAGGGCGCCGAGCTCTTGCAGTGAATGGAACCCCGCCGCCGCCGCATCATCGCCCGCTTTCAGCGTCCCGCTCAGAGCGCCCGCCGAAAATACCGTCAGCGCATAGACGCAGTCTTTCCCTCCCAGATTCAACTGGGCCAAAACAGTCAGTGTCTCCGCTTTCAGCCCGGTTTCCTCAAAAAGCTCGCGCCGCGCCGCGCTTTCCAACATTTCCCCGGCCTCAAGCCTGCCGCCCGGAAACGCATATTTTCCCTTGGACGGCGCGTTCGCGCGCTTCACCAGCAGCCATCTGCCGTCAACGCGGGCAGCCACCGAAACCGCACTCACAATTGGAAGAGCTGCATCCAACCTTTTATCCTTTCGCAAGCCAACCTTGACCTTGAACCAGCAAGCATTGACAGTTCAAGTCATGAGCGGAAGATTTTGCCTCACTGCGTCGCCCGAACAAGTGGCGCGGCACTTTGTGCTGGACGGCGTGGAGCCGTTCCCGCCGCGCTACAATATCGCGCCGACCCAGCCGATCCTGCTGATCGAGGACGCGGGCGAATGGCGCGGGCAGGGCAGCAACCAGCCTGACCGCCGCGCGTCGCTCGCGCGCTGGGGGCTGATCCCTTCATGGGTCAAGGATGTCTCCACCTTTCCGCTGATCGTCTCGGCCCGTTCGGAGGGGATTGCCGAAAAGCCGTCTTACCGAGGCGCGCTGCGCCACCGCCGGGTCCTGATCCCGGCCACCGGCTTTTACGAATGGCAGCGGCGTGGCAAGGGCAGGCCTCAGCCATTTCTCATCCGTCCGGAAAGCGGCGGCTTCTTGGCGCTTGCGGGCCTGAAGGAGACCTATCTCAGCCCTGATGGCTCCGAGATCGACACCGCCTGCCTTATTTCAACATAGGCGAAGGCGCTGCAGCGGAAGTGGATGAGCGCATGCCGCTCATTATTGAAGAAAAGCACTTCACCCGATGGCTCGATTGCCGGCACAATCGAGCCATCGGGCGTCTCCCAGCTGCTGAAATGTCCGCGAAAACCTCAGGCCTTGAGGCCATCGCCATTCGGAAAACGTCAACAAAGTCGCCAATACCGGGCCGGATCTGCACGAACCATACAATTTGAGTGATTTTGTTGTCCCCGCGCCAACCAAGCGGGCAAAAAAACCCACTGACAGCCCGCAGTTGAAGCTGTTTTGAAAGTTCAATAGGTCTATTTTTGCCTGCAAGGCGTCAGAGTTTGCGCCCGTGCAGCCAAGGATGGACAAAATGATCCGCGAAATCAGTGTCGAGTTGAGTGAAAAAGACCGCAGCGCCATCGCCGAGGAAGCCGCCGTGCGGCTTGTGTTTCCGGACGCAAAGCCCGGCCGCAAAACGTTTGCCTTTGACGAAAGCGCGCTGACTGCCATCGCCGGAGACAGTTTCGAGCGCTTCCTCTGGACAGCCTTTGACCGGGTCGAAGAGAGAAGCGGCGCCATCATCCTCGCCAACGATAACGGCGTCTCCTTTTATCTGCCACTCGACAAGCTGCAGGATCCGGCGATCCGCCGCTCCATCTATGATTTCGTCACCGGCCGGGTTGCCTTGAACGGCTGAGTGATTGAAATGGGAGGATGATTTCTCCCTTTCTGAACGGCTTTTTCCTCGGCGCATCGCTCATCATCGCCATCGGCGCGCAGAATGCGTTCATCCTGCGCCAAGGCCTGCTTCGCCGGCATGTTTTCGTCCTGTGCCTGATCTGCGCCGCCGCCGATGCGGTTCTCATCGCGCTCGGCGTGGCGGGTCTTGGCACGCTGATCCAGAGATCACCGCACTTGATAAAGGCGGTGACAATTGGCGGCGCGGCGTTTCTGTTCGCCTATTCCTTCATCGCCTTTCGCCGCGCCATGCATCCGGCGGCAATGGAATCGCAGGGAAAGGGAGAGGGAAGCCTCAAGCTCGCCGTCTCCACCTGCCTTGCCTTCACCTTCCTCAACCCGCACGTCTATCTCGACACGGTCGTGCTGCTCGGCAGCCTTTCGGCGCGGTTTGAAGGGCAGGGGCGGTTTGCCTATGCGCTGGGCGCAATGACTGCGTCTTTCGCCTGGTTCTTCGCCCTCGGCTACGGCGCACGCCTGCTGGAGCCGGTTTTTGCAAAGCCGGCCGCATGGCGCATTCTGGATGTTCTGATCGGCCTGGTGATGGCGCTGATCGGCCTGTCGCTCTTAGGCCGCCTGTTTGGCGGTCTTTGACGCGCTGGCCAAAAGCTCGCGCTGACGCGTGACGGCGAGAACGGCGGCGAGAATGGCAGCCGATCCGATCTGGCGGTAATGTGATGCCAGCGCAGATGCGGCTTCGCGCTCGCGCGCTGATTCGATGTGTGTGACGATGTTCATGTCCAAGCCCGATTTGATTTTGAAGCGCGCTGCGGCCTGAATCAGGCTTAAGAGAGGCGCATCAATGGATTGAGTACGTCAAATGCTCTGGTTTGCTTAACATTTGATGAAAAAACCGCCCATTCCACGCGGTCCGGTCGGGAATGGGCGGTTGCCGATGCGCCAAGAGGGAACTTGACGCCCAGCGTTTGCCCCTTGTGAGGAGCGTGTCCGCAGCTAACTCTGCGTAAGGCGGCGGCGCATCACCAATAATGGTGATAGGCGTGATTTTTTCGTGATTTAACGCGCGGGAAGCCTGAAAGGCCGACTGATGTCCCCAAGCGCCGCTCATCCCCATGGTCCGTTATGGGAATGAGCGGCTCTTCCCGGGCGCCGAGTGGGGCGCAAAGGACACCCGGAACTTGAACCCTGTTTCCAAGGTTGACGGTAAGGTAAGCTAAGTCTGTTACAGTTTCATCACCAGTCCTGGGTAAAGTGAAAATATA
The DNA here is from genome assembly GCA_963802455.1 of uncultured Alphaproteobacteria bacterium. Lineage (GTDB taxonomy): Bacteria > Pseudomonadota > Alphaproteobacteria > Rhizobiales > Rhizobiaceae > JANOYJ01. The sequence goes on from CAWDIY010000017.1 coordinate 122,064, forward strand.
TTTTCAACCTGCTTGCCAAAAAACATCTAAGCCGCCCATTCCCATGGTCCGATATGGGAATGAGCGGCTTTTTCCGAATGCCGAGTGGGGCGCAATGGTCATCCGGAATCTGTTTGCCTGTTTCCAGGTTGACATAAAGGTAACTTTCCTCAGAAGCTTCCGCACCACCCATTTGGGGTATGACGGAAAATTTCTTCGGGACCTCACGAGTTAAAATCTGAGCCGCCCATTCCCATGGTCCGATATGGGAATGAACGGCGCTTTCCGAATGCTAAGTGGGGCGCAATGAACATCCGGAATCTGTTGCCCTGTTTCCAGGTTGACGCAAAGGTAACTTTCCTCAGAAGCTTCCGCATCACCCATTTGGGGTATGCCGGAAAATTTCTTCGTGACCTCTCGAATTAAAAAAAACTGAGCCGCCCATTCCCATGGTCCGATATGGGAATGAGCGGCGCTTTCCGAATGCTAAGTGGGGCGCAATGAACATCCGGAACCTGTTTGCCTGTTTCCAAGCTTGACGTGAAGGTAATCTGCCTCTGCGGCAGCCGCATCACCCATTTGGGGTATGCCGCAAAAATAATTGACCATTTGGAAAGTTTTTTTCATCCGAGACCTCCGTGCCGGGCCGCCTATTGACCTTCTGCCGGGCTTCTGGCCATTGTTCCGCACATGAAAACTGCAAAGCGCATCCGCGCCAATTGTATCTCCGGGATTATCAGCTAGCTTCCCGCTGGCCCGGCCGTTTTCGCTTCATTGAACGCTCAAACGAAAATTCGGGTCCCTGCGGGCATCATGGATTTTTGGCATGTCAGAACTGAAGCTCTACAACACGCTCACCCGCTCGAAGGAGGTTTTCACCCCCATCGACAAGGACAATGTGCGCCTCTACGCCTGCGGCCCGACCGTCTACGACTTCGCCCATATCGGCAACGCAAGACCGGTCATAGTCTTCGACGTCCTCTTCCGCCTCCTGCGCCATCTCTATGGCGAGAAGCACGTCACCTATGTGCGCAACATCACCGACGTGGACGACAAGATCAACGCGCGGGCCCTGCGCGATTTTCCCGACCTGCCGCTGAACGAAGCCATCGCCCGCGTCACCGCCAAGACTGCGGACCAGTTTCATGAGGATGTGAAGGCGCTGGGATGCCTGGAGCCGACGCATGAGCCGAGGGCGACCGACAATATCGCCGGGATGATCGAGATCATCGAAACGCTGATCGCAAAAGGCCACGCCTACAACACGCGATGGCGAAGTCCTTTTCAACACCTCTTGGAGCAGAATACGGCAAACTCTCCCGGCGCAATCTCGATGAGCAGCAGGCCGGCGCGCGCATCGCCGTCGAGGCGCACAAGAAAAACCCCGGCGATTTCGTCCTCTGGAAGACTCTCGTCAGCGGACGAGCCCGGCTGGGACTCCCCCTGGGGCAGGGGCCGCCCCGGCTGGCACATCGAATGCTCCGCCATGTCCAAACGCTATCTCGGCGAAACCTTCGACATCCACGCCGGCGGCCTCGACCTCATCTTCCCCCACCACGAAAACGAAATCGCCCAGTCCAGATGCGCGCATGGCACGGATGTGATGGCCAATGTGTGGATGCATAACGGGTTCCTGCAGGTCGAGGGCAGGAAGATGAGCAAGAGCGAGGGGAATTTCGTGACGATTCACGAGCTTTTGCACTCGGAGAAGTTGGGAGGTCGCAAATGGCCGGGCGAAGTGCTGCGGTTGGCGATGCTGATGACGCACTATCGGGAGCCGATTGATTTCACCATTGATCGGCTGAACCAGGCGAATGGCAAAGCTAAGCGAATACTGGAATGCAGTGAAGGAGACACCTGTTCTGCTGAAAGTCATCGAGGACCTTATCGAGTCGATTTGGAGTGGTCGCGGCAAAGCGCTCAATGCTGATTTGACCTTTCTGAGCGATGATCTCAGATCAAGCAGCTTGGAGGTGGCACTTCGAAAGACTTTTGAGCCAAGATCTGCGGCTGAAGGTTTGGCGGGCCTTGGATTGGCGCGAGCCACACTTCAGCTGATCACCGACTCTGGCCTTTCTTGGCGTCGACATCCAAGATTGGCAATGACATGAGAGTTCTCGGCTGCTCGGCATGATTGCGGGAAGTCCACGCGATATTGAAGCAGACAATTGCCCGACGCCTCGCCTTCCTCGCCGCCAAAAACTTCGCCGAAGCCGACCGCATCCGCGATGAGCTTTTGGCTCAGGGAATCCAGCTAAAGGATTCAAAAGATTCGGTTACCGGCGGGCGGGTGACGAGCGTGGGAGGTGAAGCGGTGAGGATGGAGCGAGGCGCCCCCACCCCTAACCCCTCCCCACAAGGGGGAGGGGAATCCGCGCGGTTCTTCCCTCCCCCTTGTGGGGAGGGGCAGGGGTGGGGGTGGCCCAGCCCACTTGGCTTGAGGGAAAAGCGCGAAGGGCTGGCGGAGCGCTGCTGACATCCAATGTCAGCATATCGTCACCCTCGCAGGCCTCGCCGCCCCCTCAAATGCTATGCCTCTCCCGTACCCAACCAAGGAGCACACATCATGATCGACCATATGGGAATCAACGCCGCCGACTTCGAAGCCTCCAAAGCCTTCTACAATTCCGTCTTTGCCGCCCTCGGCGGCTCTCTCCTGATGACCGTCCCAAAGGAACATACCGGCGGCAAGGGCGTCATCGGCTACGGTCGCGAACAGCCGCAGTTCTGGGTGACGGAGAGCGCGGAGAAGGGCCACCAGCATTTCGCCTTCTCCGCCCGGTCCCGCGCCGAGGTGGACGCGTTTTACAAGGCGGCGATGGCTGCGGGCGGGCGTGACAATGGCGGCCCCGGCCTGCGCCCGCATTACCATGAGAATTATTACGGCGCGTTCGTTTTTGATCCGGACGGCAACAATGTGGAGGCGGTGTGCCATGCGCCCGGATGAGCGGTGACAAAGGCAAAGACCGGCGGCTGCCAATGCGGCGCGGTGCGTTTCCGCGTGGACGGCGCGCTCGGCGACGCCTCCATCTGCCATTGCCGCATGTGCCAGAAGGCGATGGGCAATTTCTATGCGCCGCTCGTCTCCATAAAAGACGGCTCGCTCAAATGGACGCGCGGCGCGCCGTCTTGGTTTCAATCGTCCAACTTCGCCCGCCGCGGCTTCTGCGCAAAATGTGGCACGCCGCTCGCCTATGACGCGCCGGACGGATTGGCGCTCGCCATCGGCGCGTTCGACGATCCGGCGCAAATCACCCCGCGCATCCAGTGGGGCGTTGAAGGAAAGCTGCCCTATGCCGACCACATCCCGGCGCTGCCATCCTCGCGGACGGAGGAAGACATGGGCGACGCGCCGTTCCTTGCCGAACTGGTGAGTTTTCAGCACCCGGATCATGACACGGCGCAGTGGCCGCGGAAGGAGCAAAGAATGACCATCCTCTCCGGCGGCTGCCAGTGCGGCCAGGTGCGCTATTCCGCAGACGTGAACCCGCAAACCGCGCATCTCTGCCATTGCCGCATGTGCCAGAAGGCGGCGGGCAATTACTTTATGGCGCTCGCCAGCGCGCCGAAGGCAAGCTTCGAGGTCAAGGGCGAGATCACCTGGTTCCAGTCCTCCGAGCCCGTGCGCCGGGGATTTTGCGCCAAGTGCGGCACGCCACTGATCTTCGAGAGCATTGATGCGCCGCATCTGAACGTGACGCTCGGCTCGCTCGACAGTCCGGCGCTCATAGTCCCGGTCGACAATAGCGGTGTCGAATCGCGCATGCCCTGGTTTGACCAGCCTTCCGTCCATCCGCGAGAGCGTGACAGGGGCGAGACGAAACGGATGGCGGCGCGAGGCTGGCTTTGATAAAGCGCAGTAATTATCAGCATCCGGATCATGATTGAATGACGGTGCCAGACTTCCCCCCTCTGCCTGCTGCGCAGGCGTCTCCCCCACAAGGGGGGAGATTAAGCGCCGCGCCCAACCTCCCCCCTTGTGGGGGAGGAGCCGCGCTCTTGCGCGGCGGAGGGGGGAGGTCTGCCTGCCCGCAAGCAACCCATTCTTCAACCATCCCCGCTAGAACCCCATCATGACCAAATCCCGCATCCACCTCTTCGACACCACGCTCCGCGACGGCCAGCAGACGCCGGGCGTTGATTTTTCGCTTGAGGACAAGCAGGCCATCGCCAAGCTGCTCGACGAATTCGGCATTGATTATGTCGAAGGCGGCTATCCCGGCGCGAACCCGACGGACACGGAATTCTTCTCCAAGAAGCAGACAAATTCCGCCCGTTTCACCGCCTTCGGCATGACCAAGCGCACCGGAATCTCGGCCTCGAATGATCCCGGCCTCGCCGCCATCATCCAGTCCAAAGCCGATTCGGTCTGCCTCGTCGCCAAAAGCTGGGATTATCATGTGCGCGTCGCGCTCGGCTGCACCAATGAGGAAAATCTCGAAAACATCGCCAACTCGGTCAAAACCGTTGCCGCGACGGGCAAGGAAATGCTGATCGACTGCGAGCATTTCTTCGACGGCTACAAGGCCAACCCCGAATACGCGCTCGCCTGCGCCAAAACCGCATACGAATCCGGCGCGCGCTGGGTCGTTTTGTGCGACACCAATGGCGGCGCGCAGCCGTTTGAGGTGGCGCGCATCGTGCGCGAAGTGATCGAAGCTGGCATTCCGGGCGATAATCTCGGCATCCATGCCCATAATGACACGGGACAGGCCGTCTCCAACTCGCTCGCCGCCGTGCTCGCCGGCGTGCGGCAGGTGCAGGGCACGCTCAACGGCATCGGCGAGCGCTGCGGCAATGCCGACCTCATCTCGATCATCCCGACGCTGATCCTCAAGCCGCTCTATGCCGACCGTTTCGAAACCGGCATCGGCGAAGCGGGCCTGCCCGCCATCTCGCGTCTCTCAAGGGCTTTTGACGAACTCCTCAACCGCTCGCCCAATGCCCAAGCTCCATACGTCGGCGCGTCCGCCTTCGCCACCAAAGCCGGCATCCACGCCTCGGCGCTGGCGAAAGACCCGGCGACCTATGAGCATGTCGAGCCGGAGAAAGTCGGCAACCGCCGCCGCGTCATGGTGTCCGATCAGGGCGGCAAGTCGAACTTCCTCGCCGAACTCGCGCGCCGCGGCATCGATGTCGCCAAAGACGATCCGCGCCTCGACACGCTGATATCGCTGGTCAAGGAGCAGGAGAGCCAAGGCTATGCCTATGAGGGCGCGGATGCGAGCTTCGAGCTTCTCGCCCGCCGCACGCTGGGCACCGTGCCGGATTATTTCCGCGTCGACAGTTTCCGCTGCCAGGTCGAACGCCGCTTCGACGCCAGCGGCAGGCTGCGCACCGTTTCGGAAGCCGTGGTCAAGGTCAATGTCGATGGCGATGAAACCATCTCCGTCGCCGAAGGCCACGGCCCGGTCAACGCGCTCGATCTGGCGCTGCGCAAGGACCTCGGCAAATATCAGGACGACATCAAGGACCTCGAACTCACCGACTACAAAGTCCGCATCCTCAACGGCGGCACCGAAGCCATCACCCGCGTCCTGATCGAATCCAAGGACGGCACGGAAGCCCGCTGGTGGACGGTTGGCGTGTCGGACAACATCATCGACGCGTCGTTTCAGGCGCTGATGGATTCGATTGTGTATAAGCTGATGAAGAATAGGGGATTGGCGGGGCTGGTGGCGGGGGAATAGGTCACGCCCCGCTTGGCGCCAGCACACGCTGGTTGAATTTCCACAGCCCCAGTCCGAACGCCACGATTCCCACCCCCGCGACAATCACCGCCACCGGGTGGAAGCCGATCAGCTCGAACCATTGCGTGAAGAAATGAATGCCGCCGAACACGGCGACCGTGTTGACAAGGAACCTGCGCCCGTTCTTCGCCCCCCACGCGCCCGCAGCGAACAGCGCGATGGCCCAGCCGATGACGAAGACCATGGGTGGAATTTGCTGACCTGCTGAGCTGGCGAGATAGTCCGTTGAGGTTGGGTCGCGCCACAGCCTGCCCGGTGTGTCGCCCCAGAGCGAGCCGACCCAGAAGCCGAAATTGACCAGAATGACGCACATGCGGGCGAAGGTGATGGAGAGCGTGTGGAACAGCCCGCTTTGGCTCTTGGCAATCATCCAGGCCGCAAGCCCGAGAACGAAGAACAGCACAATCGTAAGCGTCGGCTCGGTGATGGCGATCATGTAGCTGGCGTGCCAGTAGCCGGTGCTGCCGCCGATCGCCGAGGCCAGCGCCAGCGGCGTCAGCGCGATCAGGAGGCGGCTCCCGGCCAGAACGCCCGTCACCGCCAGAATTACTCCCGCCGCCAGCGATCCTGCGAAGGGCCGGTCGATGATGACGCCCGCAGCGCCGGCAAGTATCAGCGCGCCGACAATCATCCAGATAGCGCCCAGCTTGCCCCACTGCGCGTAAAAGCCGCGCCGGACCGCAAAGCCGAGGCCGACAAAGGCAAGGCCGATCAATGCGCCGAGCGTCGGCGAAGGCTGCAGCGCCAGAATGCCCGCCGCCACCGAAATCGCTCCAAGCGCCAGCAATATGTTGATAGCCGCCGAGCCCGTGTCGCGCAACGTGTGCGCACGCAGCATCGCCGACATCTGCGCGTCGATCTGCCCGCCGCGTTCCAGTTCATCAATATCAATGAGTATTTTCATGACGTCCCCCGGCCTCTAGCTGCGTTCATCTTATGCGACAAATCCGATTCGCACAGCCAACTGCAAACTCCGGCGCGGGCGCCGAAGCGCCGCCAGTTCTGTTCCATCACCCACTTTCATCCAACCCATGAATGCGGCGCGCTGGTTTTCGGGTGGCGGCGGGGGCATAAGCTGCGTTAGGGGCAGGCTCCCCAATCAAGGAATGCTTCATGCCCCCCGAGAACCGCGACACCAAACAAGGCTTCCTCCTCGCCGGGGGCGCCTATCTGCTCTGGGGCTTTCTGCCCTTTTACATGAAGGCGCTGGCGCATGTGCCTTCCTGGGAAGTCGTCGCCCACCGCATCCTCTGGTCGCTGCCGCTGTCGCTGGTGATCCTGTATTTTCTTGGGCTTCTCCCCGGCCTGAAACAGGCATTCTCCTCGCCGCGCACGCTGATGATGGGCGCGCTGACGGCCTCGATCATCTCTGTGAACTGGGGCGTCTATGTCTGGGCGGTCGGGTCGGGCAGGGCGCTGGAGACGGCGCTGGGCTATTATATCAACCCGCTGTTTAGCGTCTTCCTCGCCGCCGTCCTTCTGGGCGAGCGGCTGAACCGTCCGCAGATGTTTGCGATCTTTCTGGCCATCATCGCCGTGGCCATTCTCACATGGGACGCGGGCGGCCTGCCATGGGTCTCGCTGGCGTTGACCTTCTCATGGGGCGCTTACGCCTATTTCAAAAAGACGCTGCCCGTCGGCCCCACGGAGGGCTTTCTCCTCGAAATCCTCATTCTGGCGCTGCCTTCGCTCGGCTACACGCTTTGGCTCGCCTCAAAGGGGCAGGGACATTTTCAATTGGACGGCGGATACGACATGTGGCTCCTGGCCGGCACCGGCCTCGTCACGGCCATTCCGTTGATATTGTATGCCAATGGCGCCAAGCTGCTGACGCTGACAACCATCGCCATCATGCAATATTCCGCCCCGACCATGATTTTCCTTATCGCCGTCTTCGTCTTCAAGGAGCCGTTCTCCACCGCCAAGCTCGCCGCCTTCGGCTTCATCTGGGCGGCGCTGGCGGTTTATTCATGGTCATTGTTCGCAGCGCGCGGGGATAGATTGGCCGCCTATGGAAAAATAATACTGTTCAATATCAATGAATTGCGCGAATTGTTGCGCAACTCTCCATCTCCCATCACACATCTTCCTTCATACTTTCCAGCGCTGCTCTCATGGGGACCGGGTGATCAACCGGCATTCGGGGGAGCGGGCGGCCTATGGCAGCCGGGTGTGGTTATCCCGGCGGACGGAGATCCTCAGCCATGTCCCTCCTGGCCTTCGCGCCCTTCGAAAGAAGAGCCCCATGCGCCAGCCCGGGCAAAAAGCCGTTTCAGGGCGTGTGGCGAGCCACACCCACATAGGTAAGTTCCTTCGGCAGGACCACACGCCCTGGACTTCCCTTCAATGACCAGACCGGAAACGGGGCGTGGTGGTGGGGAAGGCTGTTCAGAGCTTGCTGATGATTTCCTCGTCACCTCCCGCGCCCGCCTTGGCGGCGGCAACGAATTGCGGGAACAATGTCCGCCACATCATTCAATCACCAGCGGCTTCACCAAATGCGCCGTGTGGATGAATCCTTCTTCCTGCATATGCGCAATCATCGCCAGCATCGGGTCCCAGAAGCCGAGAATATTGGCGAACACCATCGGCTTCCTGTGGCGTCCCAGCTGTGCCCAGGTCATGATCTCGACAATCTCCTCAACCGTCCCGATCCCGCCGGGCAGCGCCACGAAGGCGTCGGCGTTTTCGAACAAAAGATGCTTGCGTTCATGCATGTCCTGCGTGACCACCAGTTCAATCTGCGGATTCGCCTTGCGCTCCGCCGCCTCCTTGCCGAGGAGAAACTGCGGGATGATGCCAAGCACCTTGCCGCCGCTTTCCAGCACGCCTTCGGCCACCGCGCCCATGATGCCCCTGGTCCCGCCGCCATAGGTGAGTCGCAGTCCGCTTCGGGCGATTTCCGCCCCCAGCCGCCGCGCGCTTTCGGCATAAATTGGATTTTGTCCCGGTGATGAGCCGCAATAGACACAAATGGAGGAGATTCCGGTCACTTTTCATCGCCTGCTTGTTGAAGGGATCGCTTGGAGGCGGCACAGTTCTTGTGAACAGGCAAAAAAACCTATAAACCTAAGAAAAACTAAGGGGAAGGCAAGTTAATGAACAGATTTAGGGCCCTGTTTCTGGGCTTTGCAACTGCTGCCAGCGCAGCGGCGCTCGCGGCCTATAACGGGGTCTTTGACGGCCCCGGCAAGCCGACGGTCGAATCGGCAGCGCCGGCCGGGCCGGTGAAGGCGGCGGAACCGGCGGCAGAGGCCGCGAAAGCCGAGCCAGCCGCTCCGGAAGCGGCTAAGACACCGGAAGCGCCCGTCGAAGTCGCCAAGGCCGATCCCGCCGCGCCCGTTGAAGCGCCTGCCGAAGTCGAGCTCGCCGCGCCGGAGACTGCTGCGCCCGCTGTCAAAACTGACGCCCCCGCCGCTGTTGCCGCCATGGCCCCTGAATTTGGTCTGTTGCGCGCCGAACCCGATGGCTCGCTGCTGGTCGCCGGCAAGGGCACCCCGAATGCGGACATTGAGCTGGTCACCGGCGACACGGTGCTCGGAAAAACCAAAGCCGCAGCCAATGGCGACTTCGCGCTTGTCCTGAACGATCCGCTGAAGGCCGGCGACTATTCGATGGTGCTGCGCACCACCAATCCCGACGGCAATGCCGCAACGTCTGTCCAGACGGCCATCGTCTCCATCCCGCAGGACCTCAAAGGCGATGTTCTGGCTATGGTCGAGGAACCGGGCAAGGCAAGCCGTATCATCACCGCGCCGGAAGCTGTGAAGCCCGCTGAAGTGGCCGCCGCAGATCCGGCGAAGGAAGCCGCGCCCGCCGCTGAAAAGGCGCCTGAGACAGAAGTGGCCAAGGCGGCTGAGCCGGCAAAACCCGCCGCCGAAGCTGAGCCAGCGAAGAAAATCATCATTCCGCTGGCGAATGTCGCAGTGGAAGCCGTTGAGATTGAGGGCAACAAAATATTCGTCGCAGGCAGCGCCCCCGCCGGCACGACAATCCGCATTTATGCCACGGAGACCCTGCTCGGCGAGACCAAGGCTACGGAAAACAACCGCTTCCTCTTGGAGGCGAGCCGGGATCTCGCCGTCGGCGACTATTTCATCCATGCCGACACAATCGGTCCGGATGGCAAGCTGGTCTCCCGCGTCACCGTGCCGTTCACCCGCGAGGCGGGCGAAACCGTGGTTGCGGTCGCCCCGGCGGAGCCAGCCAAGGAGCCGGCTGACGTCGCGGAGGCGGCCAATGAGCCAGCGTCGGCCGAGACGGCAAAGACCCCAGGGACTGAGCCTGCCAAGGCGGCGGAAGCCAAGGCGTCCGAGCCAGAGGTTCAGACGGCGGCCAAGTCAGCGGAGCCAGCCACAGAGACAGTCGCCCCGGCGCTCACGAAAGCCGACGCGTCCGTCATCATAAGGCGTGGCGATTCTCTCTGGCGCATCTCGCGGCGCATCTATGGCCGCGGCACCCGCTATTCGACCATCTACCTGGCCAACAAGGAAAAGGTCAAAAATCCAAACCGGATTTGGCCGGGTCAGGTCATGATGATCCCGGAGAAAACCTCTGAGGGCGAGGCGGCTGACATGGTGGAAATCGAAAAGCGAAATAAGGCGGCGCAGTCGCAGTAAGAAGCTTGCCAGTCCGGCGTTCACCGTTTATCGTCGAATTACGATGAACGCCTCTTCACAAGCATTATCCCCAAACTCGGATGAACATCTGGCCGACATGTTTGCCGCATTGGCGCATCCGGCGCGAATACGCATCCTGCGCCATCTCGCTTGCCACGACGCCTGCAATTGTAAGCAGGTTGTCGGCGAGGTGAAGCTTGCGCAGTCAACTGTCTCGCAGCATCTCAAAGTGTTGGTGGAGGCGGGACTCGTGCGCTACGAGCCGCGCCAGCAGCAGTCCAGCTATTCGCTCGCGACAGTCGCTGTTGAAATCTTGAAGAGCTCAGTCGAGCGTCTGGCATGTGAGTGCTGCGCGCCTAGAGCGGTAACAATCAAGGAACCCGCCTTATGACATCCAAGACTGTCACCGCCGACAAAGGCATGATGGGCACGCTGCGCAATCTGTGGCCCTATATCTGGCCGGGCGACAGGCCGGATCTCAAGGCGCGCGTCGTTTGGGCGGCGTTGTTTCTCGTCGTGGCCAAACTCCTGACGCTGCTCATTCCCTATACGTTTAAATGGGCGACCGATGCGCTGAACGGCTTGCAGATCGACGGCGTCGCCCTGCCTTCCTTCCTGCTCGCACCCGTCGCCATGGTCATCGCCTACAATGCCGCGCGCATTGTCTCCACCGGCTTTGTCCAGCTGCGTGATTCCTGGTTTGCCAGTGTCGGGCAATACGCCGTGCGCAGGCTCGCCTTCCGCACATTCGTGCATTTGCACGAACTGTCGCTGCGTTTTCACCTTGAGCGCCGCACCGGTGGTCTCTCGCGGGTTATCGAGCGCGGCACCAAGGGCATCGAATCAATTGTGCGCTTCACCATATTGGGCTCGGCCCCGACCATAATCGAGTTTGCCTTCGCCGCAGCGGTGTTCGGCATCGCCTATGGCTGGCAATATCTGGCGGTCGTTGTCGTCACGGTGATGCTCTATATCTGGTTCACCGTCGTGGCGAGCGACTGGCGCATCCATATCCGCCGCGACATGAACACGTCCGACACCGATGCCAACACCAAGACAGTCGATTCGCTCTTGAACTATGAGACAGTCAAATATTTCGGCAATGAGGGCATGGAGGCGGCGCGCTTCGACAGGTCCATGGCCAAATACGAGACTGCCGCCACCCGCACATGGACATCGCTCGGCTGGCTGAATTTCGGCCAAGGCGTCATCTTCTCCGCCGGAATGGGCCTGATGATGGTCATGTCGGCGCTGGAAGTGCAGGCAGGCACGCAGACGCTCGGCGACTTCGTCCTAATCAATGCGCTCTTGATGCAGCTTTCCATTCCGCTGAATTTCATCGGCATGATCTACCGCGAAATCAAACAGGGCCTCACCGACATTGAGCAGATGTTCGACCTGCTGGACATCAAGCGCGAGGTCGCCGACAAAACCGGCGCGCCTCCGCTCAATGTCAAAGACGCCGCCATCCGTTTCGACAATGTGCATTTCGCCTACGACCCGGCGCGGCCAATTCTGAAGGGCGTCTCGTTCGACGTGCCCGCCGGCAAGACCGTCGCCATTGTCGGTCCGTCGGGGGCAGGCAAATCGACCATTTCCCGCCTCCTGTTCCGCTTCTACGACATTCAGTCCGGCAGCATCAAAATCGACGGGCAGGACATTCGCGACGTCACGCAGCAGTCGCTGCGCGCCGTGCTCGGCATGGTGCCGCAGGACACGGTCCTGTTCAACGACACGATCTACTACAACATCGCCTACGGCAAACCCGACGCGCCGGAAGCCTTGGTGCATCAGGCCGCTGACTTGGCACAGATATCCGATCTGGTCGCGCGTCTGCCGGACGGCTACAAATCCATGGTCGGCGAGCGTGGCCTGAAGCTTTCCGGCGGCGAAAAGCAGCGCGTCGCCATCGCCCGCACAATTCTCAAAGCCCCACCCATCCTCATCCTCGACGAAGCAACGTCAGCGCTCGACAGCCACACCGAGCAGGAGATTCAGGTCGCCCTCGATCAAGTCAGCCGAGGGCGCACCACGCTGGTCATAGCGCATCGTCTCTCAACCATTATCGCCGCCGACGAAATCATCGTGCTCCAGGACGGCTTGATCGCCGAGCGCGGCGCGCATGCGGCGCTGCTTCGGAAAAAAGGCCTCTACGCCTCAATGTGGGACCGCCAGCGCGAGGCCTCCGAGGCGGAGGAGCGGCTGCGGCGGGCAAAGGAAAGCGACGAGTTTGGCGTCATCGTCCGCAAAAAGACGTCAGAACCTGTTTGAAGATAATTTGCGGCGGCGCGCATTGTCACCTATCTATGGGATGAAATGCGGAGCGGCTTATGAGTGTTGTTGATTCCATCAAAGGGACGATGGTCCCCATCCACCGCGAAGGCTGGCCCTTCATTGCGGCCTTCGCGCTGGTCACGTTTCTTCTCGGCCTCTTTTCCAATCTCCTCTTCTGGCTCGGCGCCGCGCTGACGCTCTGGTGCGTATATTTCTTCCGCGACCCCGCCCGCGTGACACCAACCGACGACCGCTTTGTCATAAGTCCGGCGGACGGCATTGTTTCCTCCGCTGGTCCGGCATTCCCGCCAAAGGAGCTTGGTCTCGGCGACGCCGAAATGCTGCGGGTTTCTGTCTTTATGAATGTCTTCTCCTGCCATGTGAACCGCGCGCCGGTGCGCGGAACCATCCAGGCCATCGCTTACAAGCCCGGTAAGTTTTTCAGCGCCGACCTCGACAAGGCAAGCGCCGAGAATGAGCGCAACGGGCTTCGGATTGACAGCCCCCACGGCGCTGTCGGTGTGGTTCAGATCGCCGGTCTGGTGGCGCGCCGCATTGTCTGCTGGGCCGCCGAGGGAGCCTCCATCGGCGTCGGCGAGCGCTTTGGGCTTATCAGGTTCGGCTCTCGCGTTGATGTGTTTGTGCCGATGGGCGCCGCTTTGCAGGTGCATGTGGGGCAGACTGCGGTTGCAGGCGAAACGATCATCGCCACTTTTGACAGTGCGCCGCCGGCCGCGCTCTACCGGACGAACTGAAGCCATGGACGCGCCATTCTCTCCGTTTGAGCCGCATGGCAAAATTGAAGGCGCAGCGCGCATAGGCAAGATCCAGCTGCGCTATGTCCTGCCCAATCTCATAACGGTGCTGGCCATCTGCGCCGGACTTTCGGGCATCCGCCTCGCCTTCGAGGGCCGATTTGAAATTGCGGTGATGATGGTGCTACTCGCCGCTTTTTTAGATGGCATCGATGGACGTTTGGCTCGGATGATGAAGGGCCAGTCGAAGTTCGGCGCGCAAATGGATTCCATCGCTGACGCGGTGAACTTTGGCGCAGCGCCCGCGCTGGTTCTTTATGCCTATGTGCTCGATCAGGCCCGCGCGCTCGGCTGGATCGCCGCGCTTGTCTATGCCATCGCCTGCTGTCTGCGGCTGGCGCGCTTTAATGTGATGAACGATAATGCGGAACAGTCCGCCAATGCGGGCGACTATTTCGTCGGCGTTCCGGCGCCCGCCGGGGCCTGCCTCGTGATGCTGCCGGTGTACCTCGGATTTCTAGGCCTTGAGGCGACAAAAACCACTGCGATGTTTGGAGCGCTTTATACAGTGCTGATCGGCCTGTTGATGATCAGCCAGCTGCCGGTCTATTCCGGCAAGCGCGCCACCAGCCGCATCCCGCGCGACATTGTGCTGCCATTGATCCTCGGCATCACCATTTACGTGGCAATGCTCGCCTCTTTCACATGGGAAACGCTCGCCCTCTCGGCTCTGGCCTATCTGGCCTCACTGCCATTTGGAGTCAGAGCATGGCGCAAGGAGCGGCGCGCGGAAGCCTTGTCGGCTGACGTGAAAGCAGAGGACAGTCAGGACGGCAGCTGAAAGTCCAGGAACCGCCCCTCGCGCACCACGAAAAGCCTGCCGGTTTCAGTGAGGTCAGGGCTGGCGAGTGCCAGAAGCTTTTCGGCAACTGACTGTGGTGTCGGCAGCGCCGCCGGGTCCTCTCCTGGCACCGCCTGCGCCCGCATCGCGGTCCGGGTCGCGCCAGGGTCGGCTAGATTCACCCTCAATGGCGAGTTCTGAGTCTCCAGCGCCCATGTCCGGCCAAGCGCCTCCACCGCCGCCTTTGATGCGGCGTAAGGGCCCCAGAACGGCTTCGGTTTTGTTCCGAGGCTCGAGGACATCAACACAGCGCGCCCGGCGTCCGACGCCTTCAATAGCGGATCAACCGCGCGGATCAGCCGCCAGGTCGCGGTGACGTTGATCTGCATCACCCGCTCAAACACTTTGGCTTCCACATGGCCGATCGGCGCGATGACACCGAGGATTGCGGCGTTGGAAAAGAGGATGTCCAGCTTGCCCCAGCGCTCGTGGATGGCTCCGCCAAGCCGGTCGATGCCCGCCATGTCGGCAAGATCGAGCGGCACAAGTGTGGCGCTGCCGCCAGCGGATTTGATCTCGTCGTCCAGTTCTTCAAGCCCGCCCTGAGTGCGGGCGACAGCGATCACATGCGCGCCGGCCTTTGCGAGACCCTTTGCGAGGAAATAGCCGATGCCGCGCGATGCGCCGGTGACAAGCGCCACCCGTCCGCCGAGATTCAAACTCATCCGTTGCCTGCCAGCAGCGACAATTGCCGCACATTGTCCGACCCGTCCCGGTCGATCAACCGCGTCGGATACTGGCCGGTGAAGCAGGCGTCGCAGAACTGCGGCTGCGCATTGTCGCGAGACGGCTCGTCCACCGCCCGGTAAAGGCCGTCAATGGACAGGAAGCCGAGGCTGTCCACCTTGATGAAATCCGCCATTTCCTGCACCGACATCCGCGATGCGAGAAGTTTTGCGGTCTCGGGCGTGTCAACGCCATAATAGCATGACGACATTGTCGGCGGCGAGGCGATGCGCATATGCACTTCCTTGGCTCCCGCATCGCGCACCATCTGCACGATCTTCTGCGAAGTCGTGCCCCGGACAATTGAATCGTCCACCAGCACAACGCGCTTGCCGTCGAGCACGCGCTTGTTGGCGTTGTGCTTCAGTTTGACGCCCATGTGCCGGATGGAATCCGACGGCTGAATGAAGGTGCGCCCGACATAATGGTTGCGGATGATGCCAAGTTCGAACGGCGTGTTGGATTCCTGCGAAAAGCCAATGGCCGAGGGCACACCGGAGTCCGGCACCGGAACAATCACATCCGCGCTCACCGGGCATTCCCGCGCCAGCTCCGCCCCGATCCGCTTGCGCGCATCATAGACATTGCGGCCTTCAATGGTGGAATCAGGCCGGGCGAAATAGACATACTCGAAAATGCATAGACGCGAGCGCTGCTTGCGGAAAGGGAACAGGCTTTCAATGACAGGTTTTTCGCTGCCTTCCGTGACAACCACGACTTCGCCCGGCTCAATGTCCCGCACAAAGCGCGCGCCGATAATGTCAAGCGCGCATGTCTCCGACGCAAGTATCGGCGCGCCGTCAAGATCGCCCAGATACCAGAGGCCGGATGCCAAGCGGATCGCGGCAGCCGATCATCTTCTTGTTCGAAAGAGCCACCAGCGAATAGGCTCCCTCCAACTGCCGCAGCGCGCTGATGAAGCGCGCGATGAAATCCCGCTCCGGACTCATCGCCACCAGATGCATGATGGTTTCAGTGTCGGACGTGGACGAGAAAATCGCCCCGCGCTTCTGCAGCTCGCGCTGCACAGTCATGGCGTTGGTGATGTTGCCATTGTGCGCCACCGCGAACCCGCCGTCGGCAAGCTCTGCGAACAGCGGCTGCACATTGCGCAGTCCCGCGCCTCCGGTCGTCGAATAGCGCGTGTGGCCGATGGCGCGCGATCCCTGCAAACGGGCAATTATTGACGGCTTGGTGAAATTGTCGCTGATCAAGCCGACATGGCGCTCGACGCAGAACTGCGTGCCGTCGAAGGAAACAATGCCCGCCGCTTCCTGTCCCCGGTGCTGCAGCGCGTGCAGACCGAGCGTTGCCACGGCCGCCGCATCCTGCCGCCCGAATATGCCGAACACGCCGCACTCGTCATGGAAATGATCGTCTGCCTCGTTCAAGGCGAAATCATCAGACATGCATTGGTCCTCTTCCGCCGTAAACGGCAAGGTCAGTTGTTCGTGGCAGCCGCCGGTTTTTCAGCGCCGTCGGCAGGCGCCTCGCCCTCAACCGGCGTCTCGCCCTCAGTTGCGGGTTCAGCCGACGTTCCCGCCGACGGCTTCAGCCGATTCAGAATGGTGCCCTCCGGGTCTTCCGGCAAAACCGCTTTCAGCTTGTCGCTCAATGAATCAAGCAGCGGTTTGGACTTTGCCGCTGAAATCCAGCCAGGTTGTGGAGGCGGCACGAGCCAGTTAAAAAATGACATGGCGACGACAACGAGCAGAATGCCGCGCGCCGCGCCGAAGACGAAACCCAGAGTGCGGTCGAGCGCGCCGACGCGGCTGTCAATGATGAAGTCCGCAATCTTCATGGTGATCAATGTGACTATGATCAGCGTCACCAGAAATATCGCGCCTGCCGCCGCGATCTGCGCCACGATCTCACTGTCGACATAGGGCTGCACCATTGGCGTCACCCGCTTGTAAAACAGGAACGCCGCCACCGCCGCCGCCGCCCAGGACGCCACCGAAAGGACTTCGCGCGAAAAGCCGCGCACCATGGCGAGCACAGCGGAGACCAGCGTTATCCCCAGCAATATTCCGTCAAGCAGCGTAATCGGCATAAAGTTCCCCAGTTCCTAATCCGCACCGGACTTTTTGCGCCCGCCGGACCCGGCGATTTTGGCGACAAGCATCGGCAGCGAAGCCATTTCTTCTATCCCGCCCGACCCGTTTTTGGGCAGGTCGGCAATGCCCGACGGCACAACAGCACGGGAAAACCCGAGTTTATTGGCCTCTTTCAGCCTTTGCGCCGCATGGCCGACCGGCCGCACAGCGCCTGAAAGGCTGACTTCGCCGAAATAAACGCAATCGGCGGGAAGGGCAATACCGGCCAAGGAAGAGACAAGCGCCGCCGCCACCGCAAGGTCAGCCGCCGGCTCGGTGATCCGGTAGCCGCCCGCCACATTCAGATAGACATCATGCGCGCCAAACCGCGCGCCGCAATGCGATTCAAGCACGGCGAGAATCATCGCAAGCCGGGAAGAGTCCCAGCCGACGACCGCCCGGCGCGGCGTGCCAAGCGTTGAAGGGGAGGCGAGGGCCTGTATTTCGACTAGCACCGGCCTCGTGCCTTCCATGCCCGCGAAAACAGCCGCCCCCGGCGCGGCTTCGTTGCGCTCGCCCAAAAACAGCTCGGAAGGATTGGCGACCTCGCGCAGTCCTTCGTTCAGCATTTCAAACACGCCGATCTCGTCCGTCGGCCCGAACCGGTTTTTCACGCCTCGCAGGATGCGGTACTGGTGCCCGCTCTCGCCTTGAAAATACAGCACCGCGTCCACCATATGCTCGACGACGCGTGGCCCGGCGATCTGTCCGTCCTTGGTCACATGCCCGACCAGCACGATGGCGGCGCCAGTCGATTTGGCATAGCGGATCATCGCCTGCGCCGAGGCCCGAACTTGGGTGACCGTCCCCGGGGCGGATTCGACGCTGTCGGTCCAAAGCGTCTGGATCGAGTCGAGAATGACCAGATCAGGCCGTTTGCCGCCCTCCAAAGTGGCCAGAATGTCCTCGACATTGGTCTCCGCCGCCAGCTCCACCGGCGTTGAGACAACGCCAAGCCGCTGCGCCCTGAGCCGCACTTGGGCGACCGCCTCTTCGCCGGAAATATAGATCACCCGGTGTCCGCCGCCGGCCAGCGCCGCCGCCGCCTGCAGCAGCAGCGTAGATTTCCCAATCCCGGGATCGCCGCCGACCAGAATGGCAGACCCGCGCACAAACCCGCCGCCCGTCACCCGGTCAAGCTCCGAAATCCCGCTCTTTATGCGCGGCGCATCCTCCATCTCGCCGACAAGGCTTTCGAGCGCCACCGGCCGCCCCTTGCGCTTCGCCAGCCCCGCCAGCGGCCCGCCGCCGATGCCCGCCGAGACATTTTCCTCGACAATCGTGTTCCACCCGCCGCAATCGTCGCACTTGCCCGCCCAGCGGGGCGTCACCGCACCGCACGTCTGGCAGATGAAGGAGGAACGGGATTTCGCCATCAGGCGTCTCCGCCGAGATATGAGCGGTGATACCTCTTCCCGAGCGAAGTCAGCATCTCATACCCAATCGTCCCCGCCGCCCGCGCCGCGTCGTCGAGAGCGACATTCTTCCCAAACAGCTCCACGAAATCTCCCGCCTTAACCGCACCGTCAGGCAGGTCCGTGACATCGAACATCGTCAAATCCATGGTCACCCGCCCAAGAATGGGAACCATTTTCCCGGCAATGAAGCCAGAACCCGCAGACCGCCTTGTTTCACGAAGCGCAACGCCTGCGCCGGATGCGCGGTGAAAACCGTCGGCGTAACCCGTGCCGCAGACCGCGATGCGCGTGTCGCGCTTCAGCGTTTGAGTTGCGCCATAGCTCACGGTTTCCCCAGCCTTGGCGGTCCTGACCTGGATAATCCGCGTCTCAAGCAGCGCCACCGGGTCCATCGGGTTGGCCACCCCGTTCACCGCCTCGCCGCCATACAGCGCGATGCCGGGGCGGGTGACGCTGAAATGGCATGCACCGCCGAGAAATATCCCGGCGGAGTTCGCCAGGCTTGATTCAATGCCTGAAAAATGCGCCGCAACCCGCTGAAATGACTCAAGCTGCCGCGCATTCATTGAATGCTGCGGATCATCGGCGCAGGCGAGGTGCGTCATCACATGGCACAGGCCCAGGGAGCGCAGATTGCCCATCGATTCAGCTTCGGCGGTCAGGAAGCCAAGCCGGTTCATTCCCGTGTCGAAATTGATCCCAAACGGCGCGCCATTCTTCGACGTTAGCCAGGCATCGAGCTGCTCCCGGCTGCCGAGCATCGGAATAAGTTCAAACTCCCGGCACGCGCCTATTTCGCCCGGCGCCGCCCCGGTCAGCACAAATATCCGTGCCTCCGGCACCGCCCTGCGCACGGCAGCGCCCTCATGCGCAAAGGCGACGAAAAACGTCCGGCATCCCGTCTTGGACAGCGCGCGGACAACAGGCTCCGCCCCAAGACCATAGGCATTCGCCTTCACAACCGCGCCGGTTTCCGCCGACGGGGCCAGCGCCGACAGCTTGCGCCAGTTTCGCTCCAGCGCGCCAAGGTCAATTGTCAGCCGCCCGCCCGCAAGCGCAGCGTCAATGCCGGATGTCTGAACAGGAGCCAAAGCCTACTCGAACCGCCGGTCGGGCAGATACTGGTCCTCGGCCAAATCCGTGAACCGCGTGAATTCGCCCTGGAAGGCGAGCTGCACGGTGCCCGTCGGTCCGTGGCGCTGCTTGCCGATGATGACTTCGGCCTTACCGCGCGCAAGGTTCATGTCGGTTTCCCAGGTCAGATATTCCGCCGTGCCGAGCTTCGGCTCGCGGTTTTTCAGATAATATTCGTCGCGGTAGACGAACAGAACCACGTCGGCGTCCTGCTCGATCGAACCGGATTCGCGCAGGTCCGACAGCTGCGGCCGCTTGTCGTCACGGCTTTCCACCGCGCGGGAGAGCTGCGACAGGGCGATGATCGGCACGTTCAGCTCTTTGCCGAGCGCCTTCAGCCCGGTGGTTATCTCAGTGATTTCCTGCACCCGGTTTTCCGAGGCGCGCTTGGACGAGCCCTGCATCAGCTGGATGTAGTCAATGACCAAGAGATCAAGCCCGCGCTGCCGCTTCAGCCGCCGTGCGCGCGCCGCCAGCTGGGCAATGGAAATGCCGCCGGTCTGGTCGAGATAGAGCGGGATTTTCTGCATCATCTCGGCGCAGGCGACCAGCTTGCGGAAATCCTCGTCGGTGATCTCGCCGCGCCGGATTTTCGACGAGGAAATCTCCGTCTGCTCGGAAATGATGCGCGTCGCCAGCTGTTCGGAGGACATTTCCAGCGAAAAGAACCCGACCACGCCGCCATTCGCCGCCTTCATCGACCCGTCCGCCTGCGGCACGGGCTCATACGAAGCGGCGATGTTGAAGGCGATGTTGGTGGCGAGCGAGGATTTGCCCATGCCGGGCCGTCCCGCCAGAATGATCAGGTCCGAACCCTGCAGCCCGCCCATCATCGCGTCGAGCCGGTGAATGCCGGTGGAAAGGCCGGACAGATGCCCGTCGCGCTGATGCGCCGCGCTTGCCATCTCAATCGCCGTCTTCACCGCATCGGTGAACGCCTCAAACCCGCCATCATACCGTCCGGTCTCAGCCAACTCAAACAGCCGCCGCTCGGCGTCCTCGATCTGGTTGCGCGGGATGACGTCAACCGGCGCGTCAAAAGCGATGTTGACCATATCCTCGCCAATGTTGATCAGCGCCCGGCGGATCGCCATGTCATGGATCGCGTGGCCGTAATCCTCGGCATTGATGATCGTCACCGCCTCTGCCGCCAGCCGCGCGAGATAGCGCGCCACGGTCATCTCGCCGACCTTTTCCTCGGCAGGAAGGAACGTTTTCATCGTCACCGGATTGGCGATTTTGTTCATCCGGATCAGATCGCCCGCCACCTCATAAATCTTGCGGTGCAGCGGCTCAAAGAAATGCTGCGGCTTCAGAAAGTCCGAAACGCGGTAGAAAGCGTCATTATTGACCAGCACAGCGCCAAGCAGCGCCTGCTCAGCCTCGACATTGTTCGGAGCCGAGCGGTAAAGCGCCTCATTTGGTTCAATTTTACGCAGCGCCTCGGCCATGATTCGTCCTGTTGTGTGATGCAGGAGAGGTAGTCTTTCGCAAGTGTTCCTTCAACAGGTTCAGCGCAATTCACAGCACTTCACAGGCCCGGAATCAAAACGCCCGGACAAATGCCCGGGCGTTTTTAAACTATTGAAACATTTCAATTATTCGTCGCCGCCGAAATCGCCCTGGTCCATGCCGCCCGGAACAATCTCGTTCTCGTTGGCGCCATAGATCGCTTCGGCAGTGTCGAGCTTCTCGCCCTTGGCCTGGCGCTCGGCCTCTTCGGCGCTGCGGGCGATGTTGACGGAGACTTTGACCGAAACTTCGCCGTGCAGGTTGATGTCAAGGTGATGCAGGCCGACCGCCTTGATCGGGTTCATCAGCGCAATCTGGTTGCGGTTGACATTATATCCCTGCGCCACGATCAGATCGGCGATGTCACGCGCCGAGACCGAGCCGTACAGCTGGCCGGTTTCGCCTGCGGAGCGCACGAACACGAAGCTCTTGCCGTCCAGCGTCTCGGCGATCTTCGACGCTTCGCCTTTGCGCTCGGAATTGCGCGCTTCGTGATTGGCGCGCTCTGCCTCAAAGCGCTTCATGTTGGCGGCGTTGGCGCGCAGTGCTTTGCCTTCCGGCAGGAGGAAGTTGCGGGCATAGCCGTCCTTGACCTTGACCGTGTCGCCCATATGGCCAAGCTTGCCGATGCGCTCGAGAAGAATAACGTCCATTTGTGTTTCCTTTCAGTGGGTTGGTTCAGTTGGTTGATTCACTTTCCTGCTTTGCCGTGACGAACAGTCCGGCGAAAAACAGGGGAATGAGGGGAATGGTTGCCAGCAGTATCGCGGCATAAGTCGCGCCCAGCGCCGGACCGCGCCATGGCTTGCCAAGCGTCGCGCCATGCAGCAGCGCAAGGCCAACGGCGCAGAAGGCCATCGCCAGCGCGCCGGCGGGAACTGCGGCCAAGTCGCCGAGGCCGCCGCTGGTGAATGACAGCGCCAGGGTGACGGCAAGCGCCGCAAGCGCATATTTCGGCAGGCGCAGTGCGGACGGCCAGAAATCGCGGGCGCGGCGCAAGAGGCCGGATTTTCGCGCTATGTGCAGCGCCGCGTAGAAATTGCCGGTCAGCACCATCAGCCAGTAGGCGGGCATCGCATAGGGAATGAGATTGGCAAAGGTTGACGCCAGTGCCGCGCGCTGTTCCGGGCTGATCTTCACGCTTGGATCGGACGCCTGCACCTGCGCGGCGATGGCATTGGCGACTTCATTGGCAAGGGCAGGGCCGTAGCCGGTGAGAAAGCCTGCCGCCATGAACCCAGCGGAGATGAGCGCGGCGGCGCGGATGATAATGCCCGACAGTGGAAACCAGACCATGCCGCCATCGGCTCCCGGCCGGCCAAGGCTGGCGAAATGCGCCATGGCGGCGGCGGGGATGGTGATGCAGAGCGCATGGATCAGCGCCAAAAGAGGGTGTCCAGTGACGGCGATTGTGACACCCGCCGCAGCGACCGCAGCGATCCCCGCCGCCGGTCCCCAGCCAAGCCCGGCAAGCAAAACCGGCATCGGCGTCAAAAGCATGATGACAATCGACAGCAGCGACGGCGATGACGCACTCGCCGACAGAAGCGCCGCAACAAAACCTGCGGCGGCGCCAATGGCGATTGATTTCAGGGAGAAGGTCATGCGCTGTCCTGCTGATGCAGTTAGAGCCGGATCGCTCCGGCCCAACTCGGGTCAAGCCCGTTATGTTTTGTTCTTAGCCCAGCACGTAGGGCAGAAGGCCAAGAAAACGCGCGCGCTTGATCGCGACGGCGAGCAGCCGCTGCTTCTTCTGGCTCACAGCCGTGATGCGGGACGGAACGATTTTGCCGCGCTCGGAAATATAGCGCTGCAGCAGCCGCACGTCCTTATAGTCGATCTTCGGCGAGTTCTGGCCCGAAAAAGGGCAGGTCTTGCGGCGGCGCGAAAACGGGCGGCGGGTCGGGATCTGATTAATATCAACCATTTGCTTATTCTCCTGCCACTGCTTCTTCGGTGCGTTCACGGCGCGGCGGACGGTCGCCAAATGGGCGGTCGCCTGCCGGGCGGTCACGCCTTGGGCGGTCAAACGAGCCGCCCGGACGGTCCGAACGGTCGTCGTCGCGGTCGCGCTTGGCGAGCATGGCCGACGGGCCGGTCTCATGCGCATCCACTTTAATGGTGAAAAAGCGCAGAACGTCTTCGGAAATGCCCTGCTGGCGCTCCATCTCGGCGACGGCGGCGGCGGGCGCCGTGATGTCCATCAGCGTGTAATAGGCCTTGCGGTTCTTCTTGATCCGGTAGGTGAGGGAGCGAAGGCCCCAGTTCTCAATGCGCCCGACCGAGCCGCCATGCGCCTCGATAATGCCCTTGTAGACGCCGACCAGCTCGTCGACCTGCGCCGGCGTGATGTCCTGGCGGGACATGAAAATATGCTCGTAAAGTGCCATTGTCTGCCTTTCTTCTGCAATTCAACCGATTTCGGACCCGGCGGCTAAGCCTCTGCGAGCCTTCGGAACCCATGCAGGGCGAAGAAAGGACGCGGCGTAAGGTCGAGAGAGGAGACACGGGAGGCCGCCATTTTTCGCTGGCACAGAGCTCAAAGCCCACCCTCCGTTCAGCCCCCTTCCGGGTTCCGAACCTTGAACGGGGCGGGCTTTAGAGGGTTTTTGGCAAAAGCGCAAGCGGTGGAAAAGACGCAGGCTTCTCGTGAGTCTCAAAGGTCATTCGGTGAAAGTCCCGTGTGCTTTGCAATCCGTGTCAGCATTTTTGGTCCGATCTCATCAGCTTCGTGGAAGGCAAAGACGAAATCCGGCCAGCCAGGCTTTGCAAGTGTCTTATGTGACCCTGTCTGCCTTTTCACAACCCAGCCACGGCGCTCCAGCGCCTTTAAAACGCGCCGCGCCTTGGCGGAGCCGAACTCTGTCATTCGGCCGCAATATGGATGGAGACCGGCATTGCGCCGCTTTCATTGTGGTCAATCCGATCGGCAAGCACGCGCAGCGCCAGCGATTCTGCTTTGGCTATGGCTTCGCCCTCACTCGCGCCGTAGGCCAAGACGCCGACAAGCTCTGGCACTTCCGCGATCCAGCGTCCGTCAGTTTCAAGCTCGGTCTCAAAAGTTATATTCATTTCTTGCCGTCCTCAGATAGCGCCGCCACTATGCCTCAGCTTACCGCGAGGGCGGACATGTTGCAAACCCAGTGGCATCGCGCCGCCCTTAGACAATCTACAAAATAGCATGCGGTGCATGCGCCGCCGCCATCGCGCACAGGCGGCTGCGACATTGCGTCCGTCGCCGTTTCGCGCGAGAACCATCACTTGAGCAATGGAACAAGTCCTAATGTTTCAAAACCTCCTCACCGGCACCTTGATGATCATCATAACAGTGCTCGTGCACACATTCGGCCTCATCGCCGTCACGCGGGTTATGACGCACATGACCGACCGCTTCCGCATGCATGGACACCGTTCACGCGTGATCGCCATGATTTCTGTCGTCTTCGGCTTGTTTCTCGTTTTGACCGTCGAAGTCTGGCTTTGGGCCGTCTGCTACTGGGTTTTGCAGGCGCTGCCGGATTTTGAGCATGCGCTGTACTTTTCAACAGTCGCCTTCTCCACGGTCGGCTTTGGCGATGTCGTGCCTGCGGAGAAATGGCGGCTGCTGGGCGCTCTGGAGGCGGTCAACGGCTTCCTGATGATTGGCTGGTCCACCGCCTACCTGATCGCCGCCTCGACAAGGGTCGGCCCATTCCGTTCAGGCGAGCATTTTTGATCTGTCAGTGCGACATGAACAGATTGCAGCTTTTGCGGTCGAGGAAATGCCGGGTGAAGCCGCCAAACACCAGCTGGCGCAGGCGGGAATGCGAATAGGCGCCCATCACCAGCAGATCTGAGTTCTGCGCAAGATGAAAACTCTCCATTTCCGCCGCCGCGTCATTGTTGCCGGGCAGGGTGTGAATCTCCGCCTTCACGCCATGTCCGCCCAGATAGGCCTTGAAGCGGTTGACGGAGTCCCGGGAGGGCGCGGCACCTTCCGGCGCGCAGGCCAAGAGCACGCGTTTGGCAAGCTTGAGCAGCGGCAGCGCATGCCATTGCGCGCGCAGCATCGGCGGCGAGGGCTTGTACGCGAGCGTGATTGTGAGGTCGCTCAGCTTCCGGTCCGGTTCGAACTGGCGGATCAGCGCGAGCGGCCGGCCTGTGGCAAACAGCGCGCCTTCGACCACTTCGTCATAGATCGACAGCCCAAGATCAAAGCTCGCCACCGCGATGTCATGAAAGGCGCATTCGTCGCGCGCCTGGTCGGCAGAAGACTCAAAAAGCTCAAACGGCTTTCCCAGACGCAGCCGCGCCCCCTCCGCCAATTTTGCCTTCTCGACTTCAAACCACACGCCCGCCTCCTTGGCGCGGCTCAGGTGCTGCTGTTCATACAGTGTGTCGCTCAGGTCTTCCGCCGCCGCATAGCCGCTTTCCAGCGCCTCCTTGCCAACCTTGCTGCGCAGCGCGGCGTCAAGCAGCGAAAGTGACTTGGAAGAAAATATTCCCGTCGAAGCGCCGTCAAACGCGCCTGCCAAAGAAGCGGCGAATGCCAGTGCGCCGGATTGTTCGCCATAGCTGGTGAAAGGCAGAAAGATGGATTTGTGCATGACGCGCTCCTGTATGCTGCAACCCTGTTGCGCCTTGATAGGCGGGTTTTTCCTTCCCGGACTTGACTTGGCGCAAACTGGGAGAGAGACACACCGAACAATAGGAGGGCGCAGATGTCCATCGCATTCACATTTCCGGGCCAAGGCAGCCAAGCCGCCGGCATGGGTAGGGCGCTTGCCGAACAGTTTTCCGAGGCCCGCGCAGTGTTTGAAGAGGTAGACGCGGCGCTTGCTGAGAAGCTCTCGCACATCATGTTCGAAGGTCCCGAGGAGACGCTGACGCTGACCGCAAACGCCCAGCCTGCGCTGATGGCCGTTTCCATGGCGATCATAAGGGTGATGGAAGCGCGCGGCCTGGTTCTGAAGGACAAGGTTTCCTTCGTCGCCGGCCATTCGCTCGGCGAGTATTCCGCGCTTGCCGCCGCCGGCATGTTCTCCATAGCTGACACCGCCCGCCTCCTGCGCATCCGCGGCAACGCAATGCAGGCGGCGGTTCCGGAGGGTAAAGGCGCGATGGCGGCAATCATCGGGTTGGATGAGGAAGCTGTGGCAAAAGCCTGCAAAGACTCAGGAAACTGCCAGATCGCCAATGACAATGGCGGCGGCCAGCTGGTGATTTCCGGCGAAAAGGCCGCCGTGGAGAAGGCCGCCGCGCTGGCGACTGAGGCCGGCGCCAAGCGCGCCATCATGCTCGCCGTCTCTGCCCCCTTCCATTCCTCGCTGATGGCGCCGGCGGCGGAAGCCATGAAAGAGGCTCTGGAAAAAGTGGTGAAACACGTCCCTTCCGTCCCCCTTCTTCCCAACGTCACCGTCACGCCGACATCTGACCCGGACGAAATCGTCCGCCGCCTCGTCGAGCAGGTTACCGGCCAGGTGCGCTGGCGCGAAACTGTTGAATGGTTCGCCGCCAACAGCGTCAGAACGCTTTATGAGATCGGCTCCGGCAAAGTGCTGACCGGTCTTGCCCGCCGCATTTCAAAAGATGTTTCGGGCGTGGCCGTCAACAGTGCGGAAGACATAGACGCGGCGCTCGCCGCCATTCTGGCTTAGGAGAAGATCATGTTTGACCTGACCGGCAAAAAAGCCCTGATCACCGGCGCGACCGGCGGCCTTGGCGAGGAAATCGCCCGGATGCTGCATGGCGCAGGCGCGACCGTCGGCCTGCATGGAACAAGGGCGGAAAAACTAGAAAGCCTAGCTGCGGAACTGGGAGACCGCGCTAAAATTTTCCCGGCAAATCTTGCCGACCGCGACGCCGTCAAGGCGCTCGGCCAGAAGGCGGAGGCGGAGCTTGAGGGCGTCGACATCCTGGTCAACAACGCCGGCATCACCAAGGACGGCCTGTTCGTGCGCATGTCCGACGCCGACTGGGACGCCGTTTTGGAGGTGAACCTCACAGCCATGTTCCGCCTCACGCGCGAACTGACCCACCCGATGATGCGCCGCCGCTGGGGCCGCATCATCAACATCACCTCCATTGTCGGCGTCACCGGCAATCCCGGCCAGGCCAATTACTGCGCGTCCAAAGCCGGCATGATCGGCCTGACCAAATCGCTCGCCCAGGAAATCGCCTCCCGCAACGTCACCGTCAACTGCGTCGCCCCCGGTTTCATCGAGTCCGCCATGACCGAGAAGCTGAACGACAAGCAGAAGGAAACCATCATGGGCGCGATCCCGATGAAGCGCATGGGGCAGGGCGTGGAAATCGCTGGCGCCGTCCTCTATCTCGCCTCAAACGAGGCCGCCTACGTCACCGGCCAGACGCTGCATGTGAACGGCGGAATGGCGATGATCTGACTCTTCCTGCAACCAGCCTTACTGTTTCCACGTCAATAACGTCGCAAACAGAACATAAATCCTGTTTCATTTGCGTCACCTTGACGCTGAGGGATGCGGCTTGAGGGCGATCCCGTTGGTGTGGAGAGGAGGACGTCCATGTCGGAACAATCGCGCTTAAAGGGTATTGACCCGCAGACATTCTGGCCGGCCATGATCGTAGTGGTCGGCTTTATTTTATGGGGCACTTTTGGGTCAGCAAGCCTGGCGTCGGCGTCAGGCGCTGTTTTGAACGCCATTATCCGCGTTTTCGGCTGGGGCTTTGTTGTCTCAACGGCCTTTTTTCTCATTTTCGCGCTGTTTCTGGCGGTCAGCCGTTTTGGCAAGATCAAACTTGGCCATGACGATGAAAAGCCGGAATTCTCGACCGTCTCCTGGGTCTGCATGATGTTTTCCGTCGGCATGGGCATCGGCCTGATGTTCTGGGGCGTTGCCGAGCCTGTCTACCACTTCGGCGCGCCGCCGCACGGGCTTGCCGAGCCGCAGTCGAAGGAAGCTGCGCTGCTCGCCATGGAATATGCCTATTTTCACTGGGCGCTGCACCCGTGGGCGATCTACGCGGTCGTCGGCCTTTCCATCGCATACTCCTCCTACCGCAAGAACATGCCGACGCTGATATCAAGCGGTTTCGAGCCGCTCCTGGGTGACCGCATCCATGGACCGATCGGCAAGTCGATTGATGTTCTTGCCATCATCGCGACGCTGTTCGGCACGGCAACATCGCTTGGCCTCGGCGCGCAGCAGATCAACAGCGGACTCAATTTTCTATGGGGCACCGGCGAATCCAACAATATTTCGCTGATAATAATCGCTGTTCTGTCGGTCATGTTCATTCTTTCCGCCGTCTCGGGCGTCGGCAAGGGCGTGCAGTTCCTGTCCAATCTCAACATGGTGATCGCCTTGCTGCTGCTGCTGTTTCTTGCGGCGGTCGGCCCCACCGTTTTCATTCTCAACACGCTGATTGAATCGCTCGGCGATTACCTCAGCGATCTGGTTTCGCTTTCCTTCCGCACGGCCGCCTTCAGCGATGGCAAGTGGCTGTCGTCCTGGACCATCTTCTACTGGGCCTGGTGGGTGTCATGGGCGCCCTTTGTTGGCGTGTTCATCGCGCGCATATCAAGAGGCCGCACGGTGCGCGAGTTTGTCACCGGCGTGCTGCTGATCCCAAGCGCCGTCACCTTTGTCTGGTTCACCATCATGGGCGGCGCGGCGCTGTATTCCGAGCTGATGGGCGCGGGCGGGCTTGTCGAGGCGGTCAATGACAAGGGCGCGGCCATCTCGCTGTTCTCGCTTCTGGCGCAGTATCCGGGCACCGCGCTGACCTCCTTCGTTGCGATCTTCCTGGTGGCGATCTTCTTCGTCTCCGGCGCGGATGCGGCATCCGTCGTCATGGGCATGCTCTCCTCGCATGGCAGCCTGACGCCAAATCCCGGCATCGTTGTCCTGTGGGGTGCGCTGGCGGCAGCCTCCGCAAGCGTGCTTCTGGTCATGGGCGGCCTGCAAGGCCTGCAAACCGCCTCCATCATCGCCGCCGCGCCCTTCCTGCTGGTCATGGTGGGCCTGTGTGTCTCGCTGTGGAAGTCGCTGATGGACGATTTGGAAGGCCGCGCGCCAGCGCCTCAGGCCGCCTTTGCCGCCGAATAATTGATCCACATACTTGAGTGCGGCCCGTAACCGCTTGCGGGCCGCATGAGATTGGCGTTTGGTGGGACGCTAGAGGAGACCCGCCATGTCCGTCAAAATCAACATCGCCGCCCTTCTCCCGGTCATCGGCAGCATGTATCCGCCGCCTTTCCACGAACCCTGTATGAGCCGCGCCCGCAAACGCCTCGGCGATGCGGCGGGCCTCACCCAGTTCGGCGTCAATCTCCTGACCCTGCCGCCCGGCGCATGGTCGAGCCAGCGCCACTGGCACACGCAAGAGGACGAGTTCGTCTTTGTCCTGTCCGGCGAAGTCACCTTGGTGACAGACGCGGGTGCGGATATTCTTCGGGCAGGAGACTGCGCCGGCTTCAAGGCAGGCGATCCCAACGGGCACAGCCTTCGGAACCTTTCAGATAAGGACGCCACCGTGCTCGAAATCGGTTCGCGCATTGACGGCGACGGGGCGTTTTATCCGGATATCGACCTTGTCGCGCCAGGCGATGAAAAGCCCGCTATCTACACGCACAGGGACGGCACCGCTTATGAGGATATCAGGAGGCGCTCCTAAGGCGCCAAACCGCTTCGCAAAACCCGTTGAAACCTGTGGCTCCCCATGTTGCCATTCCAGCCCGCCTGTTTTAGTGCTTGAAATGACGAATCCATGCCGCTAACCAAGCGGTGAACGCTTAACTTGAGGAAATGACATGAGCGACGTATCGGACCGCGTGAAGAAAATCGTTGTGGAGCATCTCGGCGTTGATATGGCCAAGGTCGCCGAAGGCGCGAGCTTCATCGATGATCTGGGTGCCGACTCGCTCGACACGGTTGAGCTGGTCATGGCCTTTGAAGAGGAATTCGGCGTTGAAATCCCCGATGACGCCGCCGAGACAATCCTGACAGTCGGCGACGCCGTCAAGTTCATCGAGAAGGCCTCAGCCTGATCTTTCGGAACTAACGGCGGACATTTCCCGGCCATGCACCGGGCAGGGCGCCTGAGGGGGATTTGCCTATGAGACGCGTAGTTGTCACCGGCATCGGTATGGTTTCGCCCCTCGCCACAGGGGCGGAGCTGACTTGGTCGCGGCTGATCGCGGGCGGCAACGCCGCCGGTCGCATTGAAGGCTTTGAGATCGACGATCTCGCCTGCCAGATCGCCTGCCAGATCAAGCGCGGCGACGGCACGGACGGCACATTCAATCCAGATTTGTTCATGGAGCCGAAAGAGCAGCGCAAGGTCGATGATTTCATCATTTATGCCATGGCGGCCGCGCAGGAGGCATTGGGAGACGCCAAATGGCATCCGGAAAGCTATGAAGACCAGATCGCTTCCGGCGTTCTGATCGGCTCGGGCATCGGCGGGCTGACCGGCATTGTCGAGGCCGCTTACACATTGCGCGACAAGGGCCCGCGCCGTGTCTCGCCATTCTTCATTCCCGGCCGCCTCATCAATCTTGCCTCCGGCCAAGTCTCAATCAAACACGGACTGAAGGGCCCCAACCATTCCGTCGTCACCGCCTGCTCCACCGGCGCGCACGCCATTGGCGACGCCAGCCGCTTGATTGCGCTGGGCGATGCCGATGTCATGGTCGCCGGCGGCACGGAATCGCCGATCAGCCGCATGTCCATCGCCGGCTTCGCCGCCTGCAAGGCGCTGTGCTTCGCCTATAATGACCAGCCGCAAAAGGGCTCGCGCCCCTATGACAGAGACCGGGATGGGTTCGTCATGGGCGAGGGCGCTGGAGTGGTTGTTTTGGAAGAATATGAGCATGCCAAGCTGCGCGGCGCGAAAATCTATGCCGAAGTGGTCGGCTATGGCCTGTCCGGCGACGCCTATCACATCACCGCGCCCGCTGAAGACGGCGATGGCGCCTTCCGATCGATGGGCATGGCAATCAAGCGCGCCGGCGTTTCCGCCGCCGATCTCGACTATGTCAACGCCCACGGCACCTCGACCATGGCTGACACGATTGAGCTTGGCGCGGTTGAGCGGCTTGTGGCAGGAAGCGGTAAAGTGCTCACCATGTCCTCGACCAAGTCCGCCATAGGCCATCTGCTCGGTGCGGCGGGTGCAGTCGAGGCGATCTTCTCGATCCTGGCCATCCGCGACAACATCGCGCCGCCGACGCTTAATCTCGACAATCCGGCGGTGGAGACTAAAGTCGATCTCGTGCCGCACAAGGCGAAGAGGAAGCGGATTGATGTGGCTCTTTCAAACTCTTTCGGCTTCGGCGGCACCAATGCGTCGCTCGTTTTGAAGCGCTGTGATTGAAATGCCTCGTCATTTTGCCACATTCGCTCCTAATCTGGCGGCGCAAGCGCGGGAGATGATGCGGCGTTGACCATCGATTCGGGACACCAAGGCGCACAGGCGCCGGCTTTTGGCCGCAGGGACCAGGCGCCCGCGCCCGAAACCACGCGGCCAATCGTGCCAAAATCCGCCAATGAGGCGCTTCGGCCGGAGCCCGGAACGCCGCCGCCGATAAAAGTCCGATCGCGCAAATCGCGCAGCCAAGTCGTGGTTTTTCTGAATTTCCTGATGACAATAGCCGTGCTCGCTGCCGTCAGCGCCGGTGCCGCCGTCTATTTTGGCAAGCAGCAGTTTGACCGCGCTGGCCCTTTGGTTGAGACGCGCAATTATGAAGTCAAGCGCGGCGCGGGTATTGCCGATATCGCTTCGCAGCTGGAGAACCAGCGCTTCATAACCGACGGGCGCGTCTTCCGCATGGCCGCTAAGGCCTATGGCATGGAGCAGAAGCTGAAGGCCGGCGAGTACCAGATCAAGCCCGGCGCTTCGATGCGCGACATTTTAGGCACGCTGACCAGCGGCAAGTCGGTGCTCTATTCGCTCACGATCCCGGAAGGCCTGACTGTCGAACAGATATGGGTCCGCATCGCCGCCAGCGAGGCCCTCACCGGCGATATGCCGAAGACCATTCCGCCTGAAGGCGCGCTGTTCGCCGACACCCAGCGCTTCGCCAAGGGAACGACGCGCGAGGAAATGGTGGCTAAACTTGTCGGCGACCAGAAGAAGCTGGTCGATGAGATCTGGGCCCGGCGCGCGCCAGACCTGCCGATTGAAAATGTCGAAGATTTTGTCACCCTCGCCTCCATCGTTGAAAAGGAAACCGGACAGAACGACGAACGCTCGCGTGTGGCTTCGGTGTTCGTCAACCGTCTTAACAAGGGCATGCGGCTGCAATCCGATCCGACCATTCTCTATGGCCTGTTCGGCGGCAAGGGCCGTCCGGCGGACAGGGCGATCCTCAAATCCGACATTGAAACCCCGACGCCCTATAACACCTACACAATTGACGGCCTGCCGCCGACGCCCATTGCCAATCCGGGCCGTGCCGCGCTTGAGGCTGTGGCCAATCCGTCAAAAACCAATGATCTCTATTTCGTCGCTGACGGCACGGGCGGCCATGCTTTCGCCGCCACGCTCGACGAGCACAATGAAAACGTCGTGCGCTGGCGCGAGTTCGAAAAACAGCGCGCCGAGGCTGCCAAGGCAGCGGATGCCACAACCAAACAGCCTGAGAAGCCCAAACCGTAAATGCCCGTTGAAAGCATGACCGGTTTTGCGCGCCACACGGCAAATGCCGGGCGCGTGACCATTGTCTGGGAGATTAAATCCGTCAACGGCAAAGCGCTCGACCTGCGCTTCCGTTTTCCATCCGGCTGGGAACGGCTGGAGCCGGCGGCGCGGAAAATGTTTCAGGCCTCGTTCTCGCGCGGCAATATACAGGCCAGCCTTTCGCTTGACGCGGGCGAGGCGGGCGAAAGCCTGGTCATCAATGAAACGGTTTTGGAACAGTTCGAGCTTCTGTCGGCTGACCTGTCAGCGCGCCTGGGCCTTGCGCCGCCAACCGTCGCCGATGTCCTTTCCCTTCCTGGCATTCTTCGGCGCGGCGATGCGGTGGCGGATGAGGCGCTGGAGCCGGCGGTTCTTCAATGCCTGAGCCAGGCGGTTTCCGCTTTGACACAGGCGCGCCGCAGTGAAGGCGCAGCGCTGGAGGCCATTCTTCTCGGCCATATCGGTTCAGTCGAGGCTCTGACGATCAAGGCCGAAGCCGATCCTGCGCGCCACCCGGACGCCATCCGCGCCCGCATCGCCGAAAACATCGAGGCGCTCCTTGGCGCAGCGCCCGCGCTCGATGCTGACCGCCTCGCTTCAGAAGCTCTGTTCGTCGCCAGCCGCTCCGACATCAGGGAAGAAATTGACCGGCTGAAAACCCATGTGAAAAGCGCTGGGCAACTCTTGGCGCAAAGCGGCGCAGCGGGGCGGAAACTTGATTTTCTCGCCCAGGAATTTAACCGCGAAGCAAACACTTTGTGCTCAAAATCCAATGCCGCGTCGATCACGGCGATTGGGCTTGAACTGAAAGCCGTTGTCGATCAGTTTCGCGAGCAGGTTCAGAATCTGGAGTGAGGATATGGCTGCCAAGAAGCCAAGCGCAAAAATCAAACGGCGCGGGCTGATGCTCGTCCTCTCCTCGCCCTCCGGCGCTGGAAAATCCACCATCGCCCGCAATCTGCTTGAAAGCGACCCAAACCTCGCCCTCTCGGTCTCCGTCACCACCCGCCCTCGCCGGGGTTCGGAGATTGAAGGCGTGCACTACCATTTCCTGACCCGCAGGGAGTTCGAGCTGGCGCGGGGCTCCAACTCGCTGCTCGAGTGGGCCGAGGTCCACGGCAACTTTTACGGCACGCCGCGCGAACCGGTGGAGACGGCGCTTGCGGAAGGCCGCGACATGCTGTTCGACATAGACTGGCAGGGCGCGCAGCAGGCGCAGGAGAAGATGCGCGCCGACATCGTCTCCATCTTCATCCTGCCGCCGTCGATGCAGGAACTTAAGACCCGCCTGCAGCGCCGCGCCGAGGATTCCCCCGAAACAATCGCCATGCGGCTGAAGAACGCCAAGGTGGAGATCGAACACTGGCGCGAATATGATTATGTCGTGGTCAATGACGACCTCGACCAGGCGTTCCAGGCCGTGGTCTCCATCACCGAGGCCGAGCGGCTGCGAAGGGACCGGAACCCGGGGCTGTTTGATTATGTCGAGGGGCTGCTGGGGGAGAGGGTGGAGTAGGGGCTTCAAATCAGGCTGGTTTGCACAGAACTGCGCGCTGCGCTTTCGCCTTTGAACGTTTCGCGCTACGCGCTGAGCCGGACCTCCGCATAGCTATCGGACGATGGCAGAATTTTTGAAATCTCGAGACGTTTGGCTTTCGCCTCAATCTTCAGATCATACCCCGCCTGCATGTTCATCCAAAGCTCGGGCGATGTTCGAAGATATTTGGCGAGCCGCAGCGCCGTGTCGGGCGTCACCGAGGTCTTGCCCGCCGCCAGCCGCTCGATGCGTGTCCTTGGCACGCCAAGCGCCTTCGCCAGCGCTCCGGCGCTGATGTCCATTGGCAGGAGATATTCTTCCAAGAGAATTTCGCCGGGATGAATGGGCGGAAGAATGCTGGTCATAGTCATGGCCTTCCAGATGTGGTGTCAATGATAGTCGACAATTTCAACGTTCTCCGGCCCTGCGCCAGTCCAGGCAAAACATATGCGCCACTGGTCGTTGATTCTAATTGAATGCTGGCCTTTGCGATCCCCGGAGAGGACCTCAAGGCGGTTTCCCGGCGGCCAGCGCAAATCATTGAGTTCCTTGGCATAGTCGAGGATAGTCAGTTTGTTCAAAGCTCTCTTCAGAATATCGGCTGGAAATCCTTTCGGAGCCTTTCCGCTTGCAATGACCCCTGTCATGGAATCCCTGTAGGAAAGGATCATTGCAATCTCCAAAACGTACGTATCATGGCATGATACAACAGCAATGTCAAATTTTATGTATCAGCCAATGATACAAAATGATGGCTATGCCGCCGTCGCCCTACAGCGCCCGCGCCAGCCCCACAAACTCCGCCACATCAAGCGTCTCCGCCCGCCGCGTCCCGTCAATCCCCGCCTTCGCCAAAAGCTCCTCCCCGCCGACGCTCTTCAAACTTTGCCGCAGCATTTTGCGCCTCTGGCCGAACGCGGCCTTGGTGACTTTTTCCAACGCCTTCAACTCCACCGGCAGGGGATCGGGCTTGGGAATGAGATGCACGACCGACGAGGTGACTTTGGGCGCGGGGGTGAAGGCGGTGGGCGGGATGTCGAACATGATCTGCGCGTCCGTGCGCCAGCCGCACAGAACCGAGAGGCGGCCATAGGCGCTGTCCCCGGCTTCAGCCGCGATGCGCAGGGCGACTTCGCGCTGGAACATCAGCGTCAGGGAATCGTAGAAGGGCGGCCATTGGGGGAGGGTGAGCCAATTCACTAGGAGTTCGGTGCCGATATTGTAGGGCAGATTGGCGATGATTTTCACTTGTCCGCCCGGCGGCGTCAGCCGTGAAAGATCGGTTGTCATCGCGTCGTCCGCCACAATCTCCAGCCGCCCCGGATAATGCGCCGATACTTCTTCCAAAGCCGCAATGCAGCGGTCGTCGCGCTCGATGGCGATGACTTTTCTAACGCCGGTCATCAGCAGCGCCCGCGTCAGGCCGCCGGGACCGGGGCCGACTTCAATGACGGTCTTGTCTTGAAGATCGCCTGCGGCGCGGGCGATTTTGGCGGTGAGGTTGAGATCGAGCAGGAAGTTCTGGCCGAGCGACTTCTTTGCTCGTAAGCCGTGGCGCTCAATCACCTCGCGCAGTGGCGGCAGACCGTCAATCGACATTTGAGTGCATTAGGCCAGCGGCCCGGAATATTCCGCCAGCTTCGCCGCCATCTTCAGCGCCGCGATCAGGCTGCTGGGGTCAGCCTTGCCGGTGCCGGCAATGTCGAACGCCGTGCCGTGGTCCGGCGAGGTGCGGATGAAGGGCAGGCCGAGCGTCACATTAACACTGTCGTCAAAGCCGAGCGCCTTGGCCGGGATCAGCGCCTGGTCATGATACATGCAGATCGCCGCGTCATATTTGGCGCGCGCCTCTTTGTGGAACATCGTGTCCGCCGGGTGCGGGCCGGTGGCGTGGATGCCGAGCTGGTGCAACTCCTTGATCGCCGGGCGGATGATGAGATCCTCCTCCATGCCCATCGCCCCGTCCTCGCCGGCGTGCGGATTGAGGCCGGCGATGGCGAGGCGCGGCTTGGCGATGCCGAAACGGGTGATGAGGTCGTTCTGAACGATGCGGGCGGTCTCGACAATGATGCGCTTCGACAGGCGGCGCGGCACATCCGCCAGCGGAATATGGATGGTGACCGGCACCGTGCGCAGCTTCGGCCCTGCCAGCATCATCACCGGCAGCAGTGTCTTGCCCGATGTTTTGGCGGCGAGATAGCCGAGAAACTCGGTGTGGCCGGGAAATTTGAAGCCGGCGTCATACAGCGGCTTCTTGGCGATCGGGCAGGTGACCAGCGCGCTGAGCTCGCCCTTCAGCACCATATCCACCGCCCGCTCGATAGCCTCGACCGTGCCGGCGGCGTTGGCGGTGGTCGGGATGCCCGGCTGTTCGGCCTGAAAGTTGCCGAGCGGCAGAACGGGCAGAACGCCACGGTCAAAATCGTCCAGCGCCGAACGCGCCGAGGACGGTTCCATCGTGACATCCATGTTAAGCGACTGCGCCCGGCGCTTCAGCTGGTCGGGGTCGGCGATCAGAAGGAACGGCGGCACATGGCTCTTTTGCCGGCGCAGAAACGCCAGCATGGCGATTTCCGGCCCGATCCCGGACGGATCGCCAATTGTCAGCGCCAGCGGCAGCATCAGCGCTTGATGATCTGCGCCTTGGCGCGCAGCTCCTCGACATATTTCTTGTCAAGCTCTTCCGCCGCTTTGTTGTCTCCGTCGCCCTTCTGGAACAGCAGCTGCGCCACCTTGTCGTCTGACACCTGTTTGGCGCGGCATATGCCGATAAACTCTATGCCCCGGTCAGTTTCGCGCACTGCCGTTGCGCCGCCTTCCTGGGTCTTTTGGATTGACTCGGCCCACTCCGGCGGCAGCTCCGGCGCCAGCACCCGGCCGAGATCGCGCACAGTCACGTCCTTCAGGCCCTTGGCAAAGGAAATGGTTGTCTCACAGCCGGTGAAGCGGCCGCGCATCGCCTCCGCCTCGCGCTTGCGGGCGCCGAGAATGGCGCCGCGCTTGGCGGCGGGGACGACGAAAATGACCTGCTGCAGAAGATATTCAGTGGCAGTCGGCTTGGCGCCGCCGCCCTTTTCCATCATTTTGCGCACCGCCTCCCGCTCGCTGGTTTGACCGGAGGTGGCGCGGTAGCGCGAGCCCACGGTCTGGCCCCAGCCCATCTGCAGGCGGATATATTCCTTGAAATGCTTTCGGCGTGACGCCTGATTGGTTCAGAACCTGATCCAGCTGCGCAAGTTTCATTTTGTTGCCGGTGGCAAAGCGCACATAGGCGTCATTGACCTGCTTGTCCGGAATACTGATGCCGACGCGCCGCATTTCCACGCGCTTCAGCTGTTCGTCGATCATTTCATCAAGGGCGACAGCGGCAAGGTTGCCCTTGCGCCGCTGCAGTTTGAGAAAAGCGACCCGCCTAGACACATCCAGCGAAGTGATAGGCACTTTGTTGACAATCACCTTTATGTCGCTGCCCGCGGCAAAGGCCGGAAAATCAGCAATTGCAAAACTTCCCGCCAAAGAAAGGGCGAGGGCGGCGCGTAGGAAACTGTGGCGGAACGTCATGATCGCGGTCTCGGATTCTTCAAACAAGGATTAGGCCGCAGTTTGCGCCTTTGTGGGGCAAAAACAAGGCTTTTGAACAGTCAGTCAGCCGGCATTCACAGTCACTGCAGGGCTTTGGTGGTGCCAAAGTCGCCCAGCGTGCGCAGCGAGACAAAGAAACCGAAAGAGTTCACAGCCTTCGCCCCCGGCGTGGTGGCGCGGGTTTGCGAGCCGGTGAGCGAAAAAGTGAAACATTCGTCATCATACGAAAGGCCGATCGAGTCGGACACGAGTGTCTTCGACACAAGATCATAGGTGGCGGAGCCGAAGGCCCGCCAGTTTGTGTTGAGTTTCAAGCTGGCGCTGGCTGCGACTTCATGCCGGTCGCCGGAAAACCCGTACAGCGGCTGCGCCTGAATAAACGCATAGCGCGCCGTGACCGATCCGCGGTCCCCGGCGAGCGCCGCTTCCACTTCGCCCCGGCGCATCTCAAATGTCTTCTCGTCAAACCTCCCGCGCGCCGCCAGCGAGAAGCGCGTGCCGTAGTTTATGCCAAACATGCCGACATAGTCCGACACATTTGTCTCAAGGCCGGAAGCTGCGCCGACATTGACCAGATCGGGAAGGCCAAACGAATTGACGCCGCCCAGATGGTATGACTGGCCGAAAAGCGCATGGGCGCTCCAACCGTTGGAGAAAGTCCCGGAGTAGCGGAGCCCGACATTGGCGCGGACGCCGCCTTCCATACGGTCAAACCCGGAAAACTTGTCGCGCTCGAACAGGTTCGAGGCATCAAACACAAAGCTCTGTGCGTCTTCGTTGGGCAGCCGTCCGGCGAGCCGCTCATTGTTGCGCACAAATACCTGCGCCATCGGCTCAAGCACATGCGTGGCGCTGGTCGTCGAAAACAGGATAGGCCAGCGCAGCTCAATCCCTGCAGTCGCCATTGTGCGGAATGCTTCAGCCTGCGTGACCGTGCCAGCGTCAAGCAGGGCTGACTGACCTTCAAGATTTACGAAATGCCCATCGCCGCGAAGCGCAAAAATGGGCGTGATGGCAAGTCCTCCCGGCGCAATGAGTGTGCGTCTCCATTCAAGTTCGCCCGTGAAACGGCCGGACTTTCCTTCCACACCTGGCAAATTAACGTCGGCGCCGGCCGGGTCCCGGTCATAGCGGGCGATCACCTGACTGTTCAAATTGACATTCAGCTCGCCTCCGGCGACCGGGTTCGGCGCAGTCCATGAATAATCGAAACTTGGCAGAACCCAGGGCTGTTTTGGATCCTGCGACGCCGCCGCGTTTGTCGTCAATTCCTGAACTGAGAATTTGTAAGCGTGAAGGTCAAAGAAATTGCGGCCGCTGAGTCCGGTCAAATAGATGTCGTTCTTCTGGAAATAGCCTTTGTAGCCCTCAATCTGGTATGTGTAGGCAAAATTTTTGTCAGACTGGGCCAGCACATTCCAGCCGAAAGTCCAGCGTGGATTAATCTGAAACTGACCCTTGCTGCCTGCCATCCAACGTTTTTCGACCGCTTGGTCGACGGTTCCCGCGCCAAATGCGCCCGGCTCGCGTTGACTTATTCCCGCCAGCGTCACCGAATAGGAGCCGCTGTTGAAGCGCTGCCGCCATTCGGCTTCGCCAAGAAATCCCTGTCTTGAATAATAAGTTCCATACAAGGTCACATCGTAACTGGGCGACAAGGCGAGGTAAAAAGGCACTTTCACGCCAATACCAAGCTCCGTCTTGCTGGTGATGGAAGGCAGCAGGAACCCGGTCTTGCGCTTCACGGTGGGGTCGGCAATTTCAAGGAAGGGCAGAAACGCCAGCGGCACGCCAAAAAACTCAAGTCTTGGGCTCTCGAACCGGATCGTGTGCTTCTTGCCGTCCCAGACGATTTTGCGGCTCTTGATCTGCCAAAGCGGCGGCTTTTCCGGATTGTCCTTGCACGGCTCGCACGCGGTGTAGACGCCCTGATTAAATGTCGTCACTTCCCCGCCGACCCGTTCGGCGCTTTCTGCGGCAAAACGCGTGTTATCGATGGTCTCGACGCGCAGAGCGTTGACGAACCCGTCCTTGAAATCATCCGTTATGTCGATCTTGTCGGCATAGATGCGGTTGCCGTCCGGCTGAATGATTTCAACATTGCCCTCTGCCAGCAGACGTCCGGTTTTCTGGTTGTACGTCACCTTTTTGGCGACAAGCTGATTGCCGTCATACTCAATGCGCACGCCGCCGACCGCCGAGATGGTCTTGCCGTCCTGATCATAAATGAGCTCATCGGCTTCCAGCAGCATCTGCGCATTTGGCGAAACGTTGGCGGAGCTGCCCAGAATGTCAGGGGATTGCGCCCAGGCGGCTGATGCGTGAGGGGCAAGCGAAAGAATCAGCGCGAGCGCAGTTCCGCGCGCGCAAAGCGTTGCGCGGTTGCGAGACCTTGATGTGGCCACAGCGCCGTTCACCTAACCGTCTTCCCTATGCAAAAGAAATGCGACCCCAAACAAGAATGCCATCGCCACCGGAAACCAAGCCGCCAGATAGGGCGGAACCAAGCCCGAACTGCCGAATGCTTTCACCAAAACCGAGATGACATAAAGCACGAAGCCTGCCAAGACGCCACCCAAAACCACGGTCGCCGATTGGCCGAAACGCACAAATTTCAACGAAACTGTTGCCGCTATGAGCGTCATCACCGTCACCAAGGCAGGCAAAGCCAGCACCGAATGAAACTGCATGGCAAGCCCGTTCCCGGTGACGCCCAGCGCCCGCGCCAAAGAAATTTTTTTCGGAATTTCATAAAAGGCAATAGTTTCAGGCCGTTGCAGCCGCTCTTGAACAAGCTCCGGAGTGAGGTTCGTCGCTATCTCGTAGCTTTGGTGTGATTCGGGCTCGATCCCCCGCCGTGAGAGCACGGCATTTGTCAGCCGCCATAGCCGCGGCTCGAGGTCAGCGGTTTCGGCATCGACGCGGCTTTCGATTCCTCCGTCGGCCCCGACCTTCAGAAATACCGGGTTTGCCAGCCGGGTTCCATTTTCAAGCACGTTTTTTGTGCCGACAAAGTAGGTCTCACCTGCGGCGGACTGCCTTAGCCATGGATCTTTCAGCGCCGCCGCCGAACCGGATCTGGCTGTTTTCCACTCGACCTCAATCGCCTCGGCGCGGGCAAAGCCCCGCGCGGCAAGGGGGTTCAGCACGGCGACGGTGAGGCTGCCGAACACAAAGGCGCCAACGCAGGCCGGAAACAGAAATTGCCAGGCTGACAATCCGGCCGAACGCGCCACGACCAGCTCGTACTTGCGGTTCAATTGAATCAGCATTGCCATACTGGCGAACAGCGCAATGAACGGCACCACCTGGATGAGCACCATTGGAACCCGCATGGCGGAAATCTGCAGTCCAAGCCCAAGTGTGAATTGCGGCAGCGACCCGGCGCGCTCGTTCAGCTGGGTGAAATCAACAATGAAGATCAGTCCGCCAAGACCGGTCAGAAAGACAGCGACCGAAGACAGGTATCTCATGAATATGTAGCGCCCGAGCGTCCAGCCAATCATGATTGAGGCCTCTGCACGCGCGGCAGCATCCTCTCAACAACAGGCCGAAGCTTGCTTATGAACGGCTGCGCGAAAGCTTCGGCCCGGCGCGCAATCTTTACCGGAATCGAGACAAGACGCAGCCTGCGCTGCCGTGCGATCGACCAGACGCAGAGTCCCGACGCGGCAAGCGGCAGTGCGTAGAGCGCATAGACGCCCACCATGGAATCCTCTGCCAAATCCTCCACATAGAGCCCCATCCACCTCAGGCACATGGCGATGCCCGCCGCCGCCATTGTCGCGTTCAGCCGCGTCTCACGGTGCGAGCGCGCCCCGCCCGCGACCAAAAGCGCGATCAGGGCGAAAACCAAAGGATATATCCAGACGGTCATGCGTTTGTGCAGCACTCCGGAATAGCGCTGCGGTGCCTCCAAGAAGTGAGCGTCGTTTTTGTCAGGGTTGAGAAGATAGGCTGTTGACCGGTCTTTAGGATGAAAAGTGATGCCGCCAGCCGTTTTTTGAAACGAGGAAAGATCAAATGCGTAGGAATTAAACCGGATGATGGAAAAATTCCCGCCCTGCGCATCTTTTCGGTGTGCCTCGCCGTCGTTCATCACCAAGAGGCTGGTCTGGGCGTTCTTCGTGACAAAGCCCGATTTTGCGTAGTAAATGAGATCAACCTTTGGGTCGCGGGAATCGGCCATGAAAATACCGCCCAGATGG
This sequence comes from uncultured Alphaproteobacteria bacterium, assembly GCA_963802455.1. Lineage (GTDB taxonomy): Bacteria > Pseudomonadota > Alphaproteobacteria > Rhizobiales > Rhizobiaceae > JANOYJ01. Next base: position 164,195 of record CAWDIY010000017.1, read on the forward strand.
CCATCTGGGAGCCGCTCGGAAATCTGAATGTGAAGATTTTCGTCAATGCGCTTGAAGGTGCCTTCCTGTATGGCCAGCGCCAAAAGATCGGAATTGGCGCTCGCAACCATGGTTCGCACCGCCTGTCTCGCGTAGGGTTCGACGATATGGGTGACCAGCACCAGAGCCAGACTGGCTGCGGCGCCGAGCGCGAGGGCCGGACGGAAAACCACAGTCCTGCGCGCGCCGCTGGCGGCAATCACCGCCATTTCAGAATCGGTGTTCATGGTCGACAGCGTCTGAGTGACTCCGATCAAGACAGCGAACGGCAGCACAATTGGAATGACGGTCGGCAAAAGCATGGTGGCGAGCTTTAGGAACGTGCCGATCGACTGGCCGGTGTCAGTGACAAGGTTGATTTTGGCGAGCGCCTGCACCGTCCAGACAATGCCGAGCGAAGCGGCGGTGGCCGCGCAAAACAGCAAAAGCATTCGCCGCAGCAAATATCGCTCTATGATGGTCATGCCGGCAAAACCAATTCTCCAACCTCGCGCGCGGGCTTTAACCCCGGGCCGCCAAAAGGTAAACTTCTAGGTAAGCTTGGCTAAGAAAGGGCGAAAGAACAAGGTTAATCTATGGTTAACGCCCTGGCCTGTCTGGAATCCCTTGTCAAACCGGGCGAAAGCGGCGAAAGCGGAGGCAACACATCGAGCCCTCAGGAATCGCCATGTCCAGTCCAGTCAGCGTGCAGTTTTCAAAGCCGGAACAAACAGCGGAGGGCACATTGATCCTGCTATCTGACGGCGGGGGCAAACTTGCGCCTCAAAGCCAGAAAGCAGCCGGAAGCACGCTGTCCAGAGCCATGTCGGTAAGTGAGTTCAAGGGAAAATTCGCAGCGGCTTTGGAATTGCTGGTCCCCGGTGGAACTGGCTTGGACAGACTGATCGTGATTGGGGCCGGTGACGAGAAAGCGCTTGGGAGCCAGGAATGGCTGCGGCTGGGCGGCGCGGCGGCGGCAAAGCTTTCGGCAGGCTCCACTGTTACCATCAGTCTGGAGCTTCCCTCTGTGGAAACGAGCGCCGAACATGCCGCAGACTTTGCGCTTGGCTTGCTGCTGCGCACCTATGCTTTTGACAAGTACAAAACCAAGAAGGCGGAAGGCGAGTCCGAGAAGAAGGATAAGCCGGTAAAGGTCACAATCATGACCGCCGACCCGGCAGGCGCAAAGAAAGCATTTGTTTCCAAGCAGGCTGTCGCAAGCGGCGTGGCGCTGGCGCGCGACCTCGTCAACGAGCCTGCCAATATTCTCGGCACGCTCGAATTCGCCGCTGCCGCCAAGGCGCTGGAAAAGCTCGGCGTTGAAGTCGAAATTCTCGGCGAAAAGGAAATGAAAAAGCTCGGCATGGGCGCGCTTCTGGGCGTCGCGCAGGGCTCTGTGCGCCCGCCGCGCCTCGTCATCATGCGCTGGAACGGCGGCAAGCTGAAGGACAAGCCCGTCGCCTTTGTCGGAAAAGGCGTGGTGTTTGATTCCGGCGGCGTGTCGATCAAGCCGGCTGCGGGCATGGAGGATATGAAGGGCGACATGGGCGGCGCGGCGGCGGTGACCGGGCTCATGCATGTGCTCGCCGTGCGCAAGGCCAAGGCGAACGTCATCGGCATCATCGGCCTTGTCGAGAACATGGTCGACGCCAATGCGCAGCGCCCCGGCGACATTGTCACCTCCATGTCCGGGCAGACGATCGAAGTGTTGAACACCGACGCGGAAGGCCGCCTCGTGCTCGCCGACGCGCTGCACTACTGCAACACCCGCTTCAAGCCCGCCTTCATGGTCAATCTCGCAACTTTGACCGGCGCCATCATTGTGGCGTTGGGCCAGGAATATGCCGGTCTTTTCTCCAACAATGACGAATTGGCCGCCCGTCTCACCGAGGCTGGTCTTGCGACAGGCGAGAAACTCTGGCGCATGCCGATGGCGCCGGAATATGACAAGCTGATTGACTCCAAAAACGCCGACATGAAAAATATCGGCGGTCGCCATGCCGGCTCGATCACCGCCGCGCAGTTCATCAAGCGTTTCGTCGGCGACACGCCATGGGCGCATCTCGACATCGCCGGCACCGCCATGGGCTCGCCCGCCTCGGATGTGAACACATCCTGGGGATCAGGCTTCGGCGTGCGGCTCCTCAACCAGCTTGTCGCCAGCCATTACGAGAACTAGCACCAGCCATGGCGGAAGTCCTGTTCTACCATCTGACCGAGTCGCGCCTCGACGAGGTGCTGCCCGGACTTCTGGAAAAGACGGTGGAACGCGGCTGGAGGGCGGTGGTCCAGTGCGGCACGGAGGGTTTCCGCGATGCGCTGGATGAAAAGCTCTGGACTTTTTCCGAAGCCTCCTTTGTCGCCCATGCGACCGATGATGTTGGCAATGCCTCGGATCAGCCCGTCATCCTGACCACGCAGAGCGCCAATGCCAACAGCGCCGACGTCCGCTTCATTGTCGATGGCGCGGTGCCGCCGGACCTGTCCTCGTACCGCCGCGCCGTGCTGGTTTTCGACGGCCATGACGAGGGCCAGAAGGCCGACGCTCGGGAGAGCTGGACCAAGTTCAAGGCGGCTGGCCATGACGTGACTTACTGGCAGCAGAATGCTGACAGGCGCTGGGAAAAGAAGGGCTAGGGAATGCGGTTTCTGTGCTTCGTGTTGATCCTCGCCGGAGCGGCGCTCGGCTTCGGATACCCATGGTATATGTACAACATGTCTGGCGCTGAAATCGGCAATTTCCGCGTCTATCAGCGCGGCGGGCAGTTCAAGCCGGTGGACGTCGTCCTCTCAGCGGATCAGGCGCCGGTCCGCGTCTTCGTCGATATGGTCCCGCTGCAGGGCTATTATCCAAGCCAGGCCCGAACAATGCTGACGCTCACGGCCTCGACCGCAGGGCGGACCGTGCTTGCCGCATCGCTCAACTACATTTCGTCTACGGAAGAGAGCAAGAATCTGCAGAACTCCGACAAGGTGTTCCGCGACACGGCGGGCGACATCCTGACGGTGACGCCGGGCGGATATCACTTTGTGGTGGGCGAGGGCGATGTGGAGGGTCTGTCGCTGAAGACGGTCAATCTGGTGCTGCGATCAAACGCCGAGCCGACTGACTGGCGCGCCATGCCTGCGGGAATTGCAATGGTTACGCTCGGCATTTTCGGGCTGGTCGCAGTGAGCCGCAGGGCGCGGCGATTGGCTGCGGAGGAGGCGGCGAAGCCGAAATGGGGCAGGGATGCGAGCGGGGGGTAGGGACGGGGTTGGCTGGCATAACAAAGAATTTATCGCTCCTGTGAAGTCAGTTTGCCGTTGATTTGATTCCGTCAATGTCTTGTACAATGCAATGCTGGCTGGTCAGCTCGAACATATTTTTGCCTGCTGACCGGGCGCAATAATACAGCGAGTAACTCTTCACGTCCTCGACGAACTCCCAATTGCTTGACCATCCGACAGCTCCATCTCCGCTCACCGAAAAGGCTCTATGGCCAAAACTATTATTGTATTTTCCCTTGCTGTCCTTTTGCCAGATATTGAGTTCCATGACCCGCGCTTCTTGTTCCTTTGGCAGGTTCATCGGACCTGCGCCGACAAAGCTAGAAATTGCAGTCACAACCTCTGGCCGCCAAGGATAAATATGGTGCTTGTTGTTTTTAATTATGACAATTTTTGTATTCTTGTTTCTGACAAAATCTCTGCATTTTCGCATTTTCTTTTCAGTCAGCGGCAGCGTTACGCCCTGAATAAATGGGTCGTTCTCCCCAAACATAAAGAGCACGGGAACAGAGGCGTCGGCGGCAATCCGCAGCCGTGAGACATCGCACTCATCACCTGATGCAATGATGCCTGCCACCTTAGTCTGCAGCATTTTTGCGACGACAGAGCCCTCTGAATGCCCCCAGACATAAATCGGCCGATCACCATATTTGAGCTTCAGCGCAGCAAGCGTTCTTTGAGTCTGGGCAATCCGAAGTTTCACTATTTCAGCTTTTGTCCGCCAAGCGGTAGGCGGCGACCGGCCGCAGATGGCGGATGGACGAGGCTCGGCAAAACTGTCCGGAAACACAAAGTCGAATCCCAGCGCAGTAAAATAGTCGCCCAGTATTTTCGGATATTCGTCCCAGACAATGCCATCGCAGCCATGCAGTGCCAGCACCACGCCTTTGGCGGGTGAACGCCGAGTGAACCGGGTCACGCCGCTTTTAAGCGGCAGGTCTTCACCGGTCGATGCTTCTTGCCATTGAGGGCCAATCCACGGATTTGATACAGCTAACTTATCTCCTGCTGCCAAGATCCGGCACTTTCCTGGAACATTAGCATCTGCGAGCCAATTCTTGGCGGTCCGCTCGCAGTCAATCAATGCCGCCGCTGTGGCCTTCTTGGCCGTCGGGTAGTCCCAACTGTAACCGTAAGAGCCGTATGGTCCAATGGCGAACGCCTTGTGCTTTTTCCGGCCCGCATAGTCAATTCTGTAAGCGTATTCCGCAAACTCTCCGGGATAAACTATGTCGGTCTCAGCGAATGAAGGACTCGGGATAATCATCAATAGGAGCAGAATGCGAAGAGTGACAAAAAAGGCGCTGCACTTAGCCCAAGCCGGCCTTTTCGGCGCTTGCATTCTTTTTGCCATCGAAACCCTCCGCCCATAGGCTGACTACACCTAGCAATTAGCGGCGGACTTGCAAATTCCCGAAAACACGACGGCCCTTCAAGCGCTCATCTTCATCTCATACTCGTCCGACAGCGTCAGCCAGTTCTCCTCCGCCATGGCCAGCTTGTTCTGCGCGTCCGTCTTGTCCATGCCAAGCTTGCGCACTTGGTCCGGCGAATTGGCCGGGTTGGCAAACTCCGCCTCAATGCCTTGAATCTTTTTCTGAAGCTTCGCCACCAACTCCTCGGCTTCCTTGATCTTCTTGGCCAGCGGCGCGTATTCGATGCGGCGCTGCGCGGCGATTTTGCGCGCCTCGGCCTTGTTGACTTTCGGCTGCGCCTCGCGCTTGTCGCGCTGGCCGGTCGTGCCGGAAATCGTGCCGTTCAGCACCAGCGCCTTGTATTCATCCAAGTCGCCGTCGAAATCCTTCACCGTGCCGTCATGCACCAGCCACAGCCGGTCCACGGTCGATTCAATCAGATGCGGATCATGCGAAATGAGGATGACCGCGCCCGGAAAATCGTTCAGCGCCTCGACCAGCGCCTCGCGCGAATCGATGTCGAGATGGTTGGTCGGCTCATCGAGAATGAGCAGGTTCGGGCCCTCGAATGTCGCCAGCCCCATCAGCAGCCGCGCCTTCTCGCCGCCGGACAGGTCCTTGGCGGGCGTCATCATCTTGGCCGTCGCCAGCCCCATCTGCGCCACGCGCCCGCGCACTTTGGCTTCTGGCTGCGTCGGGCATCAGGCGGCGCACATGCTCGATGGAGTTTTCCTCCGGGCGCAGATCGTCGAGCTGGTGCTGGGCGAAGAAGGCGACCTTCAGGTTCGGCGCAATCGTGGAAGAGCCGCTGAACTTCGTCAGCCGGTTGGCGATCAGCTTGGCGAAAGTCGATTTGCCATTGCCGTTCGCCCCAAGCAGCGCGATCCGGTCGTCATGGTCGATGCGCAGGTCGAGATGCTTGAGGATCGGCTTGTCCGCCTCATAGCCGGTGGACACATCATACATGGCGATGATCGGCGAGGCGGCTTCTTTCGCGGGGCCGGGCAGGCCGAACGGCGCGACATTGTCCTCGATCACGGAGGCGATGGGCTTCATCCGCTCCAGCATTTTCAGCCGCGACTGCGCCTGCTTGGCCTTCGACGCCTTGGCGCGGAAGCGGGCGACGAAGGCCTCCATATGGGCGCGCTTGGCCGCCTGTTTCACCTGCGCCTTGCCCTGCAGCTCCAGCGCCTCGGCGCGCTGGCGCTCAAACTGGTCATAGCCGCCGCGGTAAAAAGTCAGCTTCTGGTTCTCCAGATGCACAATCGAATTGACCGCCTTGTTGAGAAGATCGCGGTCATGCGAGATCATCAGCACCGTATGCGGATATTTCGCCACATAGGTTTCAAGCCACAGCGTGCCTTCGAGATCGAGATAGTTGGTCGGCTCGTCGAGCAAGAGCAGGTCCGGCTGCGCGAACAAAACCGCCGCCAGCGCCACCCGCATCCGCCAGCCGCCGGAAAAGCTTGAGGCCGGCCGCTGCTGCGCCGCCGCGTCAAAGCCGAGGCCGGACAGGATCGCACCCGCCCGCGCCTCCGCCGAATGCGCGTCAATGTCGGCGAGGCGGATGTGAATTTCCGAAATGCGGTCGGGATCGGTGGCGTGATCCGCTTCATTGAGCAGCGCCATCCGCTCGGTGTCCGCCTCCAGCACGATCTCCAAAAGCGACTGTTCGGTGGCCGGCGCTTCCTGCGCCACCTGGCCGATCTTCATGTTGCGCGGCAGCGAGGTCGAGCCGGTCTCGGAAGCCAGGTCGCCGGTAATGGCGCGGAACAGGGTGGTCTTGCCCGTGCCATTGCGCCCGACCAGACCGGCATGGGTGCCTTCGGGGAGCGTCAGGTTTGCGTGATCAAGCAGCAGGCGGCCTGCAATGCGGAGGGAGAGGTCGGTGATCTGGAGCATGGCGGGCTTTCAACGAACAAAAATGATGGCGGTGCTCCTGCTTCGCTCCTTCGGAGCTTCGCAGGATGGGGTGATCTATCCTGCCGCCAATGCAGTTGGTCTTCTTTCAAGGGTGGACAATAAGTCACCCAATCCTGCGAAGCTCCGAAGGAGCGAAGCAGGACCGCCGTCACCGCAGCCGCTTCGGCCGCACCTCCACCAGCTCGCCGTTCAGCCGCCGGTCGAGATAGTCCGAACACTCCGCCATCAGCTCGTCGCCCATGCCGGAGAAGAAATGGTTCGCACCCTCCATGGTCTTGTGCGTGATGGTGATGCCCTTCTGCGATTTGAGCTTGTCCACCAGAACCTGCACATCCTTCATCGGCGCGACGCGGTCCTGGTCGCCGTGGATGATGAGGCCGGACGAGGGGCAGGGGGCGAGGAAGGAGAAATCGTAGGTGTTGGGCTGCGGCGCGACGGAGATGAAGCCTTCGATCTCCGGCCGGCGCATCAGAAGCTGCATGCCGATCCACGAGCCGAACGAATAGCCGGCCACCCAGCAGGTCTTGGATTCAGGATGCAGCGACTGCACCCAGTCGAGCGCCTGCGCCGCGTCCGACAATTCGCCCGAGCCATGGTCAAACTCGCCCTGCGAGCGCCCGATGCCGCGGAAATTGAAGCGCAATGTTGTGAAGCCGCGCTGCTGGAACATGTAGAACAGGTCGTAGACGATCTTGTTGTTCATCGTCCCGCCGAACTGCGGATGCGGATGCAGCACCATCGCGATCGGCGCGCCCTTGTCCTTGGACGGCTGGTAGCGGCCCTCAAGCCGTCCGGCGGGTCCGTTGAAAATCACTTCGGGCATGGCAAATCCAACCTTGTCAAAGCCCTGATGTGGGGCGTTTATTATCGTTCCAAGCGGCCTTTGGCTTGACGGGCGGAGGCGCTTTGCTTAAAAGCAAGATTAGAACCATTCAAAACTGAAAGTCCGGCCCCAAGCCTTCCGCGCGGCCTCCATAGAGCAAATCGGGTTTGGATTTCAAGAAAATAGCAACTTCCGCCAACCTTGAACTGGCGCGAGGAAAAAATGACGATCAGCCGCGCCTATCTCGATCATAATGCGACTGCGCCGCTTCTGCCTGAGGCGCGCGAAGCGATGATCGAGGCGCTGGATCTGGCGGGCAATCCTTCTTCTGTCCATGCCGAGGGCCGCAAGGCGCGCGCCGTCATTGAAGAGGCGCGCCGCGCGGTTGCCGATCTCGTCAATGTCAAGGCTGAACAGGTCACGTTTACCTCCGGCGCGACCGAGGCGGCTAATCTGGCGCTGACCCCGGACTACCGGATGGGGCGCGGGCCGCTCACGATGTCGAAGCTTTATGTGTCGGCGGTGGAGCATCCGGCGGTTCTGGCGGGCGGGCGGTTCAGCCGGGAAGATATCGCAGTGCTTCAAGTGGATGTGAACGGCGCGGTCCTGCTTCGCTCCTCCGGAGCTTCGCAGGATGGGGTGCCACATCCTGCAGCCGACGAAAAAGGGGTGCAGAATAAAGCGCCTTATGCGATTCAGTTAGAAACGACGGTGCTGAATGTGGCACCCCATCCTGCGAAGCTCGAAGAGCGAAGCAGGACCGCGCCGCCCCCATCGGACCTCTCCAAGCCTTTCGCACTTTCGCTGGAGCAAACTCTTGCCGAACATGACAAATCGCTTGGACTTCCGTTGATCGCCATCCAGCTCGCCAACAACGAATCCGGCGTGATCCAGCCCATCGCCGAAATCTCCGCCATCGTCAAAGCCAACGGCGGCATCCTCATCGTTGACGCCGTGCAGGCCCCGGGCCGCATTCCGCTCGACATGTCAGAAGGTTACGCCGATTTCCTGATTCTCTCCGCCCACAAAATGGGCGGCCCCAAGGGTGTCGGCGCGCTGATTTCCTTTTCAACACTTCTCATGCCATCGCCCCTCCTGCGCGGCGGCGGGCAGGAGAAGGGTCACCGGGCCGGGACCGAAGCGCTGCCGCTGATCGCCGGTTTTGGCGCGGCGGCGAGGGCTGCGAAAGAACGGCTTATGAAAAAGGAAGAGCTGCTCGCCAAGCGCACCGCCGTCGAAGCCATCATCCTGCGCCACGCTCCAGACGCCGTCATTCACGGCGCGGACGTTGACCGCCTTCCCAACACCGTCTTCTTCACCATTCCCGGCCTCAAAGCCGAGACATTGCAGATCGCCTTCGACCTTTCCGGCGTCGCGCTGTCCGCCGGCTCCGCCTGCTCTTCCGGCAAGCTGGGCGCGAGCCATGTGCTGGAGGCGATGGGGCTGGGACATCTTGGCGGCGCGCTGCGGGTCTCAATTGGCCATGAAACAAATGATGCCGACCTGGCTCTTTTCGAGAGCGCCTTGCGCGACGTGGTTTCCCGGCGCGCGGCGAGGGCGGCGTGATGACACATGCCGCAAACAGAGTTGGCTTCCTGAGCCAACAAGACTATATCACGACACAATCCGGTGCGCAGAACCGCGCCAACGACTGCGGGGCCTTGAACCCCGAAAGCCAGGAGAACTAAAAGATGGCCGCCGTCCAGGAAACCATCGATCAAGTCGCGCTGATTGACGTTGATCAATACAAATATGGTTTCGAAACCATCATCGAAAGCGACAAGGCGCCGATCGGGCTCGACGAGAGCACGGTGCGCTTCATTTCGGCCAAAAAGAACGAGCCGGAATGGATGCTGGCCTGGCGGCTTGAGGCGTTCGAGCGCTGGAAGACGATGGAGGAGCCGACCTGGGCGCGGGTGAATTATCCGAAGATCAACTATCAGGACATTTACTACTATTCCGCCCCGAAAAGCGCGGCGGGTCCGGCCTCGCTGGAGGATGTCGATCCGGAGCTTTTGAAGACCTATGCCAAGCTCGGCATTCCGCTGCGCGAACAGGAAATCTTGGCAGGCGTTGAAAAGCCGCGCGTCGCCGTCGATGCCGTGTTCGACTCCGTCTCCGTCGTCACCACATTCAAGGACGAGCTGGCCAAGGCCGGCGTCATCTTCTGCTCGATCTCCGAAGCCATCCGCGAGCATCCGGAGCTGGTGCAGAAATATCTGGCCACCGTCGTGCCGGTCTCCGACAATTATTTCGCCACGCTCAACTGCGCCGTCTTCACCGACGGCTCGTTCGTCTATGTGCCGAAGGGCGTGCGCTGCCCGATGGAATTGTCCACTTATTTCCGCATCAACGAGAAGAACACCGGCCAGTTCGAGCGCACGCTGATTATCGCGGAAGAAGGCGCCTACGTCTCCTATCTCGAAGGCTGCACCGCGCCGCAGCGCGACGAAAACCAGCTGCATGCCGCCGTCGTCGAGCTGATCGCGCTCGACGATGCGCAGATCAAATATTCGACCGTGCAGAACTGGTATCCCGGCGACAAGGACGGCAAGGGCGGCATCTATAATTTCGTCACCAAGCGCGGCGACTGCCGGGGCGACCGGTCGAAGATTTCGTGGACGCAGGTCGAGACCGGCTCGGCCATCACCTGGAAATATCCGTCCTGCATTCTGCGCGGCGATGATTCACGCGGCGAGTTCTATTCCATCGCCGTCTCCAACGGCCGCCAGCAGGTCGACAGCGGCACCAAAATGCTGCATCTGGGCAAAAACACCTCCAGCCGCATCATCTCCAAAGGCATTTCCGCCGGCTATTCCAACAACACGTACCGAGGCCGCGTCTTCGCCCACCGCAAGGCGGAAAACGCCCGCAATTTCACCCAGTGCGACTCGCTCCTGATCGGCGAGCACTGCGGCGCGCACACCGTGCCCTATATCGAAGCCAACAACGCCACCGCCCAGTTCGAGCACGAGGCCACCACCTCGAAAATCTCCGAAGACCAGCTGTTCTACGTCATGCAGCGCGGCATCCCGCAGGAGGAGGCCATCGCGCTGATCGTCAACGGGTTCGTGCGGGAGGTGATACAGGAGCTGCCGATGGAGTTTGCGGTGGAGGCGCAGAAGCTGATCGGGATTAGTTTGGAGGGGAGTGTGGGGTGAGCGAAGAAATCGATCCTTTCGCCATGTCTTCCAATGCGCTGCTTGAAGGTTTGGCGAATGAGTTTGTCTCTGGCAATCTAGACGATTTTCCCGTCTCGAGGAACTTAGAGATTGAGCGTCTCGATTACAGCATTGGCAGTCTTGAGATTGTTGATACTTATCTAACCAAAGTTCGCAAGAATTTCCCGCGTGAGTCACTGTTCGGGAAGAGGAGTTACGAAGCGTTATCAAACTCCTCAAAATACGCACTGATATTGCGGCTTGGGTGTTACTTGGGTGAGGTTATTCGAAGAAATTCTACGGTGATTTACGATTGGTGCATTCATTCGGAAATACTAGCCAAGGACGCTAGTAATTTAGATTACGTCGGTGAGAAACCAAGTTTGGTTACTTTATATGGGTTAGTCTCACGCCAAGGTTTAGTGTGTCTGCCTTTGAATAAGGTCTTTAAATTCTTGATAAATGGTCCGGAAATTCATTGAAATTTTTTGCGGAGCTCGCGATCAGCGGCAAGTTAAATTGAATGGAGGTACGTTGGCTAACTGGAAAACCGTGGTTCAAGCAACTTCATTTGAGACTCCTGCGATGATTGCCGGAGTGAAATTCCTATGCCGACTCGTTATTGTTGTTGGTTCATGCCATTCGAAAATTCTGGTCTGGATCAGTCTGGAAGGGAGCGTTGGATAATGAAACCCGTCATCAACCTCTCCGACGTCGCCCTCCGCGACACCGGCAACGGCAAGGGCTTCGAAGCCAAGGTCGGCTCTTTCGCCCGCCAGATCGGCTCGACCGGCATGGGCGTCATGCTGCATGTGGTGGAGCCGGGCAAGAAGGCGTTTCCCTACCATGTGCATCACCAGATCCACGAGCTGTTTGTGATCCTCGAAGGCGAGGGGACTTACCGCTTCGGCAAGGAGAGCTACCGGTGAAGGCGGGCGATGTCTGCGCCGCGCCGACTGGCGGGCCGGAGCATGCGCACCAGCTGATCAACACCGGCAAGGCCCAGCTGAAATATCTCGGCATTTCCACCATGACCGACACGGAAGTCGTCGAATATCCGGATTCCGGCAAATTCGGAATCACCTCGCGCTTCGACTGGTCAACCATGAGCGGCGGCGTGCGGCATCTTGGGCGGCCGGGAACTGGCCTTGGTTATTATGACGGAGAGGAGTGAGAACATGGACCCATTGACATCAGGCTTCTACGCCATCGTCTGCGGCAGCCTCGCCGCCTTCGCCCCGCAGGGCGCGACACGTCTCGTGCGCGCCGCGATTGGCGCGGGTGTTGGACTTGTCGCCGCCGCCGCATGGCCCATTCTGCATGGATTGCTGCTCCGTTGACCCATTCCGCGCAAAGTCAGGCCGCCCAAAGACAGGTCAAGCCGAATTACGGCCCCTATGGCAGCGAGCAGGAAGCGCTCGACGCCTTGGTGTCGCGGCTTGTGGCTGCGCTTGACCCGCAGATGATCTGGCTGTTCGGCAGCCGCGCAAGGGGCGATGCGCGGCCGGACAGCGATTTTGATCTGCTGGTGGTGGCGAAGGCGGAGCGGGGCCGTTTGGGTCGGAGGATTATGAGAAGGTCTATGCGCCGGCCATGGGCGCCGGGATATGGAGCCGATGTCGTTCCGTGTGACCTGGAGGATTATGAGGAGCGCTTGGATTAAACACGTCGTTTGTTCGACGCGGATCGTGACCGAGGGACGGATCGAGTCTATGGTGGTCGACATGTCCACATTGAGCCGGCGAACTGATCAATCATTACGGCGATACCTGAAACTTCAGATCATTCCTTCAGCTGCGAAGACAAGTGAGCTGCAGCATCGGCAGTTGCTTGCACCCAAAGCACTTTCCCAGGCAGGCCGCAATTTTCTTTCAGCAGCAATGCGTGGAGAAACTTATTCGCGCATGTTATCGAATTTGAGCGACTTGTGTCGGGCCCCACGCATAGTTTGGTGCGCGCTGACCGACCTCCTGAAGACCAGAGCACACTTTGCGGGACCGTTTCCGCCAATTCGATGAGTTAAGCTCAGCTGCAGCAAAGTTTCGATATCCTTCGGGTTCTGGAGCAGTGCCGGTCGTGTCGAACGATGCGCTGGCCAGATAGCAGACGGAAATCGGCAGTCTCTGCGCCGAGGTTAAGAATATATTGGACCGCTGAAGCAGCTGACTGTGACGCAATGATCGACAAGATATTGATAGGATAGAAAAAAAATGCTTGAAATAACCAACCTCCACGCCCGCATCCGCGAGGACGGCACTGAAATCATCCGGGGCCTGAACCTGACCATCAAGGCCGGCGAAGTCGCGGCGATCATGGGGCCGAACGGGTCGGGCAAATCGACGCTGTCCTATGTGCTGGCCGGGCCGCGAGGACTATGAGGTCACCGAGGGCGACATTCTTTACAATGGCGAGAGCATCCTCGAACTCGACCCCGCCGAGCGCGCCGCCAAGGGCATTTTCCTCGCCTTCCAATATCCGATGGAAATCCCCGGCGTCGCCACGCTCGAATTCCTCAAGACCGCGATGAACGCGCAGCGCAAGGCGCGCGGCGAGGACGAGATGAAAATCGCCGATTTCATCAAGACGGTGCGCAGGGAGGCCGCCTCGCTGTCGATTGATTTTGACATGCTCAAGCGCCCCTTGAATGTCGGCTTTTCCGGCGGCGAAAAGAAACGCGCGGAAATTTTGCAGATGAAGCTGCTTGCGCCAAAGCTCTGCATTCTGGACGAGACGGATTCCGGCCTCGACATTGACGCGCTGAAAATCGTCTCCGACGGCGTCAACGCGCTGCGCTCGCCGGACCGCGCGGTGCTCGTCATCACGCACTATCAGCGCCTGCTTGACCATATCGTGCCGGACACAGTGCATGTGCTTTACAAGGGCCAGGTCATCAAGTCCGGCGACAAGAGCCTGGCGCTTGGAGCTGGAGCGGGATGGCTATGCCGACATTGTCAGCGAAGCCGCGTGAGGATGCGCCGATGAACATCCACGCAGGCCGACAGAAAACCGCCGCCGAGACGCAATTGCTGGAAGCGTTCAGCGCACGCGTCGGCGCGCTGCCGGGCAACGCCGCTGTGTCAAGCGCCCGCGACGGGGCGGTGGAGCAGCTGAAGCTATTCGGCCTGCCGACGCGCCGCGTCGAGGCATGGCACTATACCGACCTGCGCACGCTGCTGCGCCAGATCCCGGCGGGCGGCGATTTAGGCATGTCGGTCTTCGGCCCGCTGGTCAACGGCTCCACGCTTCTGCGCCTGCTGGAAGGCGAAGCTCAATCAGTGAAAGCCCCTGAGGGCGTCACCGTTACCGCGCTTTCCTCTAAGCTTGAGGACGGAACATTCGCAAGGGCGCTGACGTTGCGCGGCGATGACGACACAATCGGCGCCATCAACACCGCCTTCCTCACCAATGGATACCATGTCGCCATCGCGCCGGACACCGCGCTGGAAATGCCGCTCGAAGTGCAGAACATCGCCGCCGCTGAATCGCACACGCGCCTCGCCTTCAACATCGGCAGCGGCGTCAAGGCGACGATCATCGACCGCCAGCTCGGCGGCGACGCGTTTGTCTCCGCCGTCACGCATCTGATGCTCGGCGAGGGCGCGGAGATTGTTTTTGTCATCGACCAGGAGCGCTCCGAAGGCGCGGCGCATCTGGCGCAGTTCAACTGCGAGATGGGCAAGCACTCCAAGCTGACCCTGTTCGTGATGAATTCCGGCTCGGCGCTGGCGCGGCAGGAGATCAATGTCGATGTGAGAGGGCAGGGCGCAAAGTTCACCCTGCGCGGCGTCAACCTTATCGGCGGCAGCCAGTTCAACGACATCACCATGAAACTCGACCACAGCGTGGAGAACACAAGCTCCACCGAAATCATCCGCAATGTCGTCAACGGCAGGGGCAGGGGCGTCTTCCAGGGCCAGATCATGGTCAAGCCGGGCGCGCAGAAGACCGACGCCAAAATGTCGTGCAACACGCTGCTGCTTTCGGACGACGCCGAATTCTCCGCCAAGCCGGAGCTTGAAATCTTCGCCGATGACGTCGTCTGCGGCCACGGCGCGACGGTGACGGAGATCGACAAAACCCATCTCTTCTACCTGATGGCGCGCGGCATTCCGGAAGCCAACGCACGGGGACTTCTGGTCAAAGCGTTCATTGCCGAGATTATCGAAGAGCTGGAGGACGCGGCTTTGGTGGAGGCGCTGGAGACGCGGCTGGCGAACTGGCTGGAGGCACATGCATGATGATGGCCTCTCAACCTAAACACTCGGCAGCGAGGCGCCCCCACGCCCTAACCCCTCCCCACAAGGGGGAGGGGAACACGTAGGCGCTCTGGAACCCCTCCCCCTTGTGGGGAGAGGGCAGGGGTGGGGGCGCCTCGCTCCGAGACTTTCCGCAGCAGGAGCCGCCGTCATGACCGCCCCCTACGACATAACCGCCATCCGCTCCGACTTCCCCATCCTGTCGCGCACCGTCTATGGCAAACCGCTGGTCTATCTCGACAATGGCGCGTCGGCCCAGAAGCCGCAGGCCGTCATTGACGCCATCACCCACGCCTATTCCAACGAATACGCCAATGTCCACCGCGGCCTGCATTTTCTATCGAATGCCGCGACCGATGCCTATGAAAACGCCCGCGAAATCGTCCGCAAGTTCCTGAACGCAGGAAAGCTCGAAGAGATCATCTTCACCAAATCCACCACCGAGGCGATCAACGCGGTCGCCTATGGCTGGGGCATGCCGAATATCGGGCAGGACGACGAGATCGTGCTGACCATCATGGAGCACCATTCCAACATCGTGCCTTGGCATTTCATCCGCGAGCGGCAGGGGGCCAAGCTTGTCTGGGTGCCGGTCGATGACGAAGGCGCGTTCCACATTGAGGACTTTGAAAAGTGCCTGACCGACAAGACCAAGCTCGTCGCCATCACGCAGATGTCGAACGCGCTTGGCACCGTCGTGCCGGTCAAGGAAGTGTGCCGCATCTGCCATGCGCGCGGCATCAAGGTTCTGGTCGATGGCAGCCAGTCGGCGGTGCATATGCCGGTCGATGTGCGCGACATGGACTGCGACTTCTTCGTCATGACCGGCCACAAGCTCTACGGCCCGAGCGGCATCGGCGTTCTGTATGGAAAATACGACATTCTCGCCAACATGCGCCCCTTCATGGGCGGCGGGGAGATGATCCGCGATGTGACGACGGAAAACGTCACCTATGGCGAGCCGCCGCACCGCCTGGAGGCCGGCACGCCGCCCATTGTGCAGGCCATCGGCCTCGGCGCGGCGCTCAACTACATGAACAGCCTTGGCCGGGAAAACATCGCCGCGCATGAGGCGGACCTGCGCGACTATGCCCATGCGCAGCTTTCCAAGATAAATTCGCTGCGCATATTCGGAAACGCGCCGGGAAAAGGTGCCATTGTCTCGTTCGAACTGCAGGGCATCCACGCCCACGACGTCTCAATGGTCATCGACCGGGCGGGGGTGGCGGTCAGGGCCGGCACTCATTGCGCCCAGCCGCTGATGCAGCGTTTCGGCGTCACCTCTACCTGCCGCGCCTCTTTCGGCCTATATAACACAAGAGCCGAGATAGACGTCTTGGCAGAGGCGCTCGAAAAAGCGCGGCAGTTTTTCGCGTAAAGGCAGGAAGCATGGAAGATTCATCACTCGCCCCCGCGCTCGACGACAAGGCAATCGACATGGTCAACGCCGCCACTTCGCATTCCGCCGGACGAATTGCAGCGCATGACCGAGGACATCATCGCGTCCTTGAAAACCGTCTATGATCCGGAAATCCCCGCCGACATTTATGAACTCGGCCTCATCTACAAGATCGACATCGAAGACGACCGCTCGGTGTCCATCGACATGACGCTCACCGCTCCCGGCTGCCCGGTGGCGGGCGAAATGCCGGGCTGGGTGGAGAATGCCGTCGGCACCGTCGGCGGCGTCTCGGGCGTGAACGTCAACATGACGTTCGACCCGCCTTGGACCGCCGCGCGCATGAGCGAAGAGGCGCAGATCGCGGTGGGCTGGTATTGAGGTCTTGCGCCGCAAGCCTTTGTCCACCATCTTTGAGTTAGAATCTGACACCGGGCCTTGAACCCGTCTGTTTTGGAGAAAATGAAATGGGCCGTTTCTCAGTTTTGACCATGACCGAAGCCGCCGCCGCGCGCGTGTCGGACATTCTCGCCGCCAATCCCGGCAATGCGGGCCTGCGCATCGGCGTGAAGAAGGGCGGCTGCGCCGGTATGGAATATAGCGTTGAGCTGGCGACCGAAGCAAAACCGCGCGAGGATATGGTCGAGCAGGGCGCCGCCCGCGTCTTCGTCGCGCCGGAGGCGGTGCTTTATCTTCTCGGCACCGAGATGGATTTCGAACAGACCGCGCTGCGCACCGGCTTCACCTTCAAAAACCCCAACCAGACGTCGGCCTGCGGCTGCGGCGAGTCAGTCGAGCTGATGCCCGCCGACAAGTCAAAGCTGGAAACCGCCCACTGATGGACAATTCCGCCATCGAGGACATGTTCACCGGTCTCGGACCGGTGACAGTCAAGAAAATGTTCGGTGGCAAAAGCATCTATTTCCAAGGCGTCATCTTGGCCATTGAGACAGACGGCGAAATTTTCCTGAAAGCCGACGCCGTCAGCGCGCCGCAGTTCGAAGCCGCCGGATCGCGGCAATGGAGCTATGACGGCAAGGGCAAGATGGTGAAAATGCCCTATTGGACAGTGCCCGACGCGGCGCTGGATGATCCGGACGAGCTGAAGAGCTGGACCAACTGGCATATGAGGCGGCGCTTCGGGTGAAGAAGTAGAGCGGGGAGCCTCGCGGCTTTCCTACCGACGCGCAGTTTCCCCCCCCCCTTTTGAATCGGCTGCAATCACTTTGAGATAGCCCGTGCGGGCGCGTCAGGTTCGGTGCGGCCCTGCTCCCAATCACGCAGGTACCAATGATGTGATAGCGGGTCGCAAATTCTTCCTGCGTGAATCAAAGCGCGAATGGTTTTGCGCACGCGCCTCATCCTGTAAAATCTGCGTTGTCAGCTGCGGTTGTCAGCGTCGTTCACCTGGTCGCCATCCAAGCTTCGCTGGCAAGTCCTGGAACATCAATTGGCTCCCAGCCCTTTAATGTGAGCAGCCGGTCAGGCCCGATTGTATGTGTCTTGCTCATTCCGTTTTGCCTTTCGGCACTGTGATGCGCGTTCGCTCGACGCTCGGCATGGACACAACCAAAATTCCGGTCTTGCCCGCCGCTAACGCAATAACTTCTTCGCCGTAATACTCCCGATCTCAATGACCTCAATTGCGAAGGGATCGCCAATTGCGTACCCTCCTCGAACGAAACCGTGCTTGCGGAAGTTCTCCGCCGCTTTGAGGTCATCCCATTCGAAATAGATATGCTGCAATATACGGACTTTCCGTAGTTATTCAGACAGATTTCGCGCGGCTGTTCGTATGCGTTGATTTCACGTTTTCGTCAAATCAGCTGCAGCCCCTTCAAACTCGCATGCCCGTCGCGCCCGATGATAATATGATCATGCACCTCAATCCCCAGCGGCTTGGCCGTCGCAATGACCGTCTTGGTCATCTCGATATCCGCCCTCGAAGGCGTCGGGTCGCCGGAGGGGTGGTTGTGGACGAGGATAATGGCGGTGGCGGAGAGTTCCAGCGCGCGCTTGACCACTTCGCGCGGATAGACCGGCGTGTGGTCCACCGTTCCGGTCTGCTGCACCTCGTCGGCGATGATGGCGTTTTTCTTGTCGAGGAACAGTATGCGGAACATTTCGCGCGTCTCAAACCCCATCGAGGCGCGGCAGTATTCAAGCACCTTCTTCCATGAGGAAAGCACTTCGCGCCCCGCAATATCGGCCTTCAGCATCCGGTGCGAAATCGCCGAAATGATCTTGATGTCCCGCGCCGAGGCTTCGCCAACGCCTTCGACTTCGGTGAGCAATTGCTCTTGCGCGCCAAACACTTCCGGCAGTGACTTGAATCTGTTCAAGAGCGCCTTTGCAACCGGCTTGGTGTCGGCGCGCGGGATGGTTCGGAACAGGATGAGCTCCAGGAGCTCATAATCCGCCAGCGCATCCGCGCCGGTCTCATGGAAGCGCTCGCGCAGCCGCTCGCGGTGGCCATGATAATGCTTAGGTCCGGCCTCTTTGGCGAGGCGCTTCGCCGTGGCGCGCGCATCGAGCGGCACTTCCGCAAAAAAGCCGCGCTCGTCGTTCCCATCGCCCGCCATGCGCCCGTCCCCATTTGGAGCAAGGTTAGCGCGCAATCCCCGGACGGTCGAGGCCTTTGGGCGAAGTGGTGAAAATTTCGCACCCATCGGCTGTGACGCCGACAGAGTGCTCATACTGCGCCGACAGCGAGCGGTCGCGCGTCACCGCCGTCCAGCCGTCGCCCAGCACTTTCACATGCGGCCGTCCGAGATTGATCATTGGCTCGATGGTGAAAATCATGCCTTCGCGCATCTCCACGCCGTCGCTCGGGCTGCCATAATGCAAAATGTTTGGCGCATCGTGGAAAAGACGCCCGACGCCATGTCCGCAGAAATCGCGCACCACGGAACAGCGCTCGGCCTCGGCGTAAGACTGGATCGCCGCGCCGATGGCGCCGGTGCGGTGGCCCGGCTTGACGGCGGCGATGCCGCGCAGGAGGCACTCATAGGTGACCTCCATCAGCCGCTCGGCGGCGCGCTTCACTTCCCCAACCGGATACATGCGGCTTGAATCGCCGTGCCATCCGTCGAGCATGTAGGTGACGTCAATATTGACAATGTCGCCCTCGCGAAGCGGCTTGTCGTCCGGAAAACCGTGGCAGACGACATGGTTGATGGAAGTGCAGCAGCTCTTGCGGTAGCCGCGGTAGTTCAGCGTCGCGGGCAGGGCGCCATGATCGGCGCCGAACTCGAAGATGAAGCGGTCAATGGCGTCAGTGGTCAGTCCGGGCTGCACAAGGTCAACCAGAGCGTCCAGCGCCCGCGCCGTCAGCTGTCCCGCACGGTGCATGCCTGCAAATGCTTTGGCGTCATACAGCTTGATCTGCCCGGTGTTCTTCATCACGGCAGAATTGGCATCCAGATAGTTGACCATGCCGTGCGGTTCCCGGGAAAATACGCGTTTCGCTGACCAGCTTAGCCGACTGCGGGCCAAAGCATCAATAGACTTGAGTGAAAGAGGATTGGTACGCCCAACGGGAATCGAACCCGTGTCTCCGCCGTGAAAGGGCGACGTCCTAGACCGCTAGACGATGGGCGCACAATGCGGCGGTATATAGCAGGATGTTTCGAGGCCGCAACCCCGCGCAAGCCACAAAACCGATCCTATTTGCGCCTTTGGCCGCGCGAGCAGCGCCAGTTCCAGTCGCGGTCCGGCCCAATATCCACATGAATTGAGTTCGTGTGGCAATAGGTGCCAACGCCGCCGCGGCCCGGCAGCGAACGCAGATACTGCGCCAGAGCCCATTTGGACACGCCGTCAACCTGGACGTCCGCTGCCGCGCAATACATGTGCAGTGAATTTTTCGCGCCGCGCACCCGCCGGTTAAAGGACGGGCTGCGGAATCCGGAGGTGACAACGACCGCACGTCCATAGTGGCGCTCGACACCTTTCAGCACCTTGACCAGCTGCGGCTTGAGACAGGCGACGTCCACACTCTCGCGCTGCACTTTCAAACCGTTCGGCGCAAGCCGGGCAAGGCCTGCCGCATAAGCCACTTGGATCGGCGCTGAATCTTCCTCGCTGATGTCCACATTGGTGTCATCGGAGGCATTGTTGCGGTGCTTGATTTCAAACAATGCGCTCTGGCGCACGCCCGGAAGCGCGCCATTGTCCGCTTCCGGCGCGTCCGAGATCACTTCGCGCCGGACCGGCTTCAGCGGCTTGTCAAGATTGGCGAGCTGCACTTGGGGTTCGGCTTCTTTCACACTTGGCGATGCAACCGGTCCGGCGCTGGCAACTTCAAAGCTTGCTTCCAATGTCTGGGTTTTCGGCGCGGACTTCTGTTTCGGCGCGGCGGCGAACAACGTTGCGAAGAGTGATTTGGGCTTCTTTGGCGCTTCAGGCGCGATGGCAATCAGCGGCGCGGGTTCAACGGCCGCCGGCCTTGGCGCTGCGACAGTGCCGGTCGCGAGCGCAGCGCTGTCATCAACAAGCGCGGCGGCCGCCACGGTCACAGGCTGCGAAACTTCAGCTTTTGAGGACGCGCTGGCAATCGCCAGCTGGGCGACATCCGACGGATCGGAAGAGGTCAGCAAAGGCGGGCGGTCGCCGGCTGCGATGGCCACTGGCGCGGCGGCATCGGTCTTTGACGCCGGTCGCTTAGGGAAAACGATTCCGCTTTCGGGCAACAGCGCGTTCAAAGAAACACCGCTCTCATCGGTCACTGTTTCTTCAGCCGCAGCAAGGGTGGGATCGGCAAAACTCGCGGTTCCTGCATCAAGGGCAGTGCTGGTGGATGTGCATGACGACAGAAACAGGCTGGCAACAACGGCAGAAAGCGCCGCCGGGCGGGCAAACCTCTGCAAAACGGTGCTTTGAATACGCATCAAACCCGGGCCAATCCTTGCAAACCTCACCGGCAAGCCGATGCGCACTTAAACTTGGGTCTCCGGGAAAGGAGACGTGACCGGGATATAGCTGATTAACTTTTCCCCCGCAACTCAAGGCGCTAGGTCCCGATTGCGGCAAAAGGGTGATGGAGACAAATTTGTCAAAACACGAATTGTTCCATTCTGTCGCTTATTGAAATGGGGTGGCGCTCCCGGACGCACGAGCCCTGAAAGGCAAGCCCCTGGCCCGCAAGGCCGGCTTCCAAAATAGGGTATGCGCCGCGCGAAAAATGGGTAGGCGTCCCCATGCGGTCCGAAAACCCAAGGTGATACCGAATTTGGGCGAAACATTTGGCGCCGCTCGGTTTTCCGGGTGACCGCGCGCTCGATTGTCGGAACAATAAGCAGAGAGGCACGATCATGAAAGAACCAGCAAAATCCAAGGCCAAAAAGCCGGCCCCGCCAAAGAAGGGCTACCGTGAAAGCGCGGGTTCGGAAACTATCGCGCATTCCTACATTTCAGGCGCGACATTCGGGCTGAAAAAAGTGACCTATGCCGTTTTCGAAGAAATGGCGGTGTTCGAGGGCGATATCATTCTGGGCAGCGCCAAGGAAATGGAAGATATCCGCAATTCCATCGAAAATCCCGACCCTAACCTGGAAATGGCGGTGATTCTGACTGGACCCGCACAGGTGCGGTGGCCGGACGGAATCATGCCGTTCACGGTGGATCCCGCCTTGCCAAACCAGCAGCGGGTGACCGATGCGATCAATCACATCCACGCCAACACAAACCTCCGGCTTGTGGCGCGGACCAATCAGGCGGACTTTGTGAACTTCGTAAACGGATCTTCCTGCGCGTCGCCGGTCGGAAGAAAAGGCGGTCAGCAAAACATCATCCTCGGATCTGGCTGTGACTGGCCGCGCGCGGTGCACGAAATCTGCCATTCGGCGGGGTTATGGCATGAGCAAAGCCGGGAAGACCGCGACAGCTTTGTCACAATTCACTTCGACAACATTCCCCAAAATAGAAAGCACAACTTTGATCAGCACATTTCGGACGGCGACGACTTTGGGCCATACGACTATGATTCCCTGATGCATTATGGCCGACGGGACTTTGCCAGCGACACCACAAAAGACACGGTCACGCCGAAGCCGGACCCGAACCGCGCGATCGGGCAGCGGACCGGGCTCAGCCTTGGCGACATTTCCGCCATCAACTTCCTGTACCCGCGAAAGGCCATTCTGGGCGACACCAGCAGCAACGGCCTCGCTCTGGCCCGCCGCGACGGCAAGCTGCTGCTCGGCTGGACCGGCACTGGCAATCTTCGTTTAAACTTCATGAGCTCAACCGACGGATTGAATTTCGCCGACAAAGTCACTTTGGGCGATCTGTCGCCCAACGGCTTGGCGCTCACCGTTTTCAACGGCCTCTATTTCGTCGCATGGACCGGCGTGGGTAACAACCAGCTCAATGTCATGCGCTCAGCCAACGGCGTGAACTGGGATAACAAAGTGACTTTGGCCGACACATCGCTTTCATCCCCGGCCCTGGCGGTGCTTGGCAACAGACTTTGCATCGCATGGCGGGGGGTTGGAAACAACCGGTTGAACCTCATGCAGAGCGGCGACGGCATGACTTGGCAGAACAAAGTGACTTTGGGCGACACGACAACTTCCGGACCCGCGCTCGCCGCGCTCGGCTCGCGCCTGCTGATTGGCTGGCGCGGCGTCGGCAACGACCGGCTCAACGTCATGCGAAGCACGAACGGCGCGTCTTTCAGCGGCAAAGTCACGCTCGGCGAAACCACTGTCTCAAGACCGCTGCTCCTCGTGCGCGGCAACCGCGCATTCCTTTCGTGGCAGGGTGTGGGGAACCGCTTCTTGAACATTCTTTCGAGCGGTGACGGCGCAGCATGGGTGAATAAGTTCACGTCGCGCGAAACATGCATCGACGGGCCCGCGCTTTCCGAACTGGGCAACAATCTTGTCTGGGGCTGGACGGGAACCAACGCCGCGCATAATCTTAACACGACACTGTTCAACTGGGCGTGACATGGTCAATGTGCGCGTTACCGGCGAGATAAAAATGCCCGCCGGAGCCGAGCCAAGTGAAAGCGCAATCGCGCACGTGCATCTGCTGGACACAAGTCTGGCAGATGCGCCTTCCATAGTCTTGGCGCGGCTGGAAGTTGAGAACCTGCGGGCCGGCCTTACGCCAGGCGGGACGCTGCCTTTTGTGCTTGAGTGTCAAGTCGCCGATCACCGCGTCAGCTTGAGTCTTCAGGCGTATATCGACAATGACCACGACGGAAAGATCAGCCGGGGCGATTTCATTAATGTGCGGTCCTATCCTGTTGCGGCAGCGGCGGAGCAAGACTTTATTGCCGTCGAGACCGCCAGACTGACTTAGAAATTGTCCCCAGTTGGTCAGGATAGATGCTCGCCGCGCCGCTAAGACCTGACCCGCACATATTCTCCCGGCGCGTCGCCGAGCGGCTTGAGTTTCTTTCCGCCCGGCTGGCGGGCCGGGATTTTTGCATCGTCCTGCGCCTCGATCCAGGCGTGCCAGTGCGGCCACCAAGAGCCGGGATGCTCGGCCGCGGCGGCAACCCATGCGTCAAACTCGCCCTCCGGCTTGCCGCCGGTCCAATATTGATACTTGTGTTTGGCCGGCGGATTGATGACGCCCGCGATATGGCCGGAGCCGCTCATCACATAATGTGACGTGACCGCCGAAATATTGGCAGCCTTTGAACGCCGAGCGTGCCGGTGCGATATGGTCCTCGCGGGCGGCGAGCGAATAGATGGGAATGGTTATGTCCGACAGCCTGATCGGCGCGCCGTCCAGCATCAGCTTGCCTGCGATCATCGCGTTTTCCAGATAACACTTGCGCAGGTAAAACGAATGGTTCGCCTCGGTCATGCGCGTCGTGTCGGAGTTCCAGTAGAGAAGGTCAAAGGCCGGCGGCGTCTGGCCCTTCATGTAATTATTGACAACATAGGGCCAGATCAAATCGCCTGCGCGCAGCATGTTGAAGGCGTTCGCCATCTTGGTGCCGTTGAGATAGCCCTTGACGTGCATCGAGGCTTCCAGCGATTTGATCTGCTCCTCGTCGAAAAACACTTTCAAATCGCCCGCATCGGTGAAATCCACCTGTGTGGTGAAAAAAGTCGCCGATTTGATCCGGTCCTCGCCATTGCGCGCCATCAAGGCAAGGCCCGCCGCAAGCAGCGTGCCGCCGACGCAGTAGCCGATGACATTGACCGCTTTTTCACCGGTCGCGGCCTCCACTGTGTCGAGGGCGAAAATCATGCCCTCATCAATATAGGCTTCCCAGTTCTTGTTGCGGTGCCGCTCGTCCGGATTGACCCATGACAT
Organism: uncultured Alphaproteobacteria bacterium; assembly: GCA_963802455.1. Taxonomy (GTDB): domain Bacteria; phylum Pseudomonadota; class Alphaproteobacteria; order Rhizobiales; family Rhizobiaceae; genus JANOYJ01. Next base: position 188,737 of record CAWDIY010000017.1, read on the forward strand.
GACAAAAACGGTGTGGCCCTGCGAGACAGCCCAGCGGATGAACGACTTTTCCGGCGTCAGGTCGAGAATATAGAACTTGTTGATCCAGGGCGGGCAGATCAGCAGCGGCCGCTTCAGCACAGTTTCGGTGGACGGTTCATACTGGATGATTTCGCAGACATCCGAGCGGGCGATCACCTTGCCCGGCGTCGTTGCGACATTCTCGCCTACCTTGAACTGTGAATAATCCACCTGGCGTATTTTCAGGTCGCCATTGCCCGCCGCCAGATCCTCGGCCAGCATCTTCATGCCGCGCACCAGATTGTCGCCGCTCGTGCTCATCGTCGCCTTCAGCACCTCCGGATTGGTCAGCGCGAAATTGGCGGGAGAGGCGGCATTGGTCAGCTGCTTGATGTAGAACTCAGCCTTCTGCTTCGTGTGCGCATCGAGACCTTCGGTCTTGTCCACCAGTTTCTGCGCCCAGTCGGAGGTGATGAGGTAGGTCTGCTTCAGAAAATCAAAGAAGGCGTTCTTCTCCCAGTCCTCGTCGGCGAAACGTTTGTCCGGCTTTGCCGCCGGGTTGGAGGTAGCGGCTTCTCCCGACATTTTCGCCAGCGAGCGCGACCACATCCCGAGGAAGCCTGAAAAAAGCGCCGTCTGCGCTTCCAGCGCCCGCTTTGGATCAGAGAGCCAGTATTCAGACACTTTGGTCAGCGTGCGCACCGCATCATTGACCGTGTCGCCGATCGTGTCGGTCTTGCCCTGCGTCTCGCGCGGCTGCAAGCCAGGTGGAGGCCGCTTTTCCGGCCTCCTCGATCACCCTTGCCAGGTTGCGCGCCAGCGCTTCCGGGATCTTTGACCAGATAGGCCTCAAACGGCGCGCCGCCCGCGGCATTGCTTTCTGACGGATCGTCCGGCCTTTTACCCATGCGATTAGTCCTCCCGCGCTGCTGCAAAACGGCTGTTTGTTGACACATTAGCACGCCGCGCCCATAGAAATAACCACATTTCGTGTGAGATGCCGCTTTCCGGGCAAATTCGTTCGGCAAGCTTAAGACAGGAAACGCCGCGGCATGGTGGATTATAGACAGGCGCAATGCGCATTGACGCTTTTCGCCGCTTTGGCAATGGCTGGCTGCCAAAGCTCCAGCGTCGATGATTTGGCGCCGCAAGCCTTCAGTCGCCCCGAAAAACACCGGCGAATTTCCCCAAGATCGGTTATATCCCGGTTGGTGAAACCTCACAGCTGGGCGCTGACGGCGCCGCAGCGCTGCGCAGTCAGCTGTCCGCCGCGCAGGCGTCTCAGAGCCGCCGCCGCCGATGCGCCGGAATCCTATGCGGAAAAGCTGCGTCTTCTTCGCCTTCTGCAGGCCAAACACGCCGCCGAGGCGCTGGCGGAAATCGAAGCCAGAAAACCGCAGTAGCGCCTTAACCGGTCCTTCATTCAAACTCGGTTGTTCTATTCCCGGCCCGCATTTTTGTGTATAGCGCGTCCCACATCCCGGAGCCCGACATCACATGGAAGATTTCCATAAAACCCGCCGCCTGCCGCCTTACGTCTTCGAACAGGTCAACCGCCTGAAGGCCAGCGCGCGGGCTGCGGGGGCCGATATCATTGACCTTGGCATGGGCAATCCGGACCTGCCGACGCCGAAGGGCATTGTCGACAAACTCGTGGAAACCGTGCGCGATCCGCGCACCCACCGCTATTCCTCCTCCAAAGGCATTCCCGGCCTGCGCCGCGCCCAGGCCGCCTATTACGCCCGCCGCTTCGGCGTGAAGCTCAATCCGGACACGCAGGTTGTCGCCACGCTCGGCTCGAAAGAAGGCTTCGCCAACATGGCGCAGGCGATCACCGCGCCGGGCGACGTGATCCTGTGCCCCAACCCGACCTATCCGATCCACGCCTTCGGCTTCATCATGTCCGGCGGCGTCATCCGCTCGATCCCGGTGGAGCCGGACGAGAATTTCGTCCCGGCGCTGGAGCGCAGCGTCAAGCATTCGATCCCGAAGCCCGTGGCGATGATCGTCTCCTATCCGTCCAACCCGACCGCGCAGGTCGCGACGCTGGATTTCTACAAGGACGTGGTGGCCTTCGCCAAGAAGCACGACATCATCATCCTCTCGGATCTTGGCCTATTCCGAAATCTATTTCGACGGCACGCCGCCGCCCTCGATCCTGCAGGTGCCGGGCGCCATCGACATTGCGGTCGAGTTCACCTCCATGTCGAAGACTTATTCCATGCCCGGCTGGCGCATGGGGTTCGCCGTCGGCAATGAGCGCTTGATCGGCGCGCTGACCCGGGTCAAATCCTATCTCGACTATGGCGCGTTCACGCCCATCCAGGTCGCCGCCACCCATGCGCTGAACGGCGACGGCACGGACATTGCCGAAGTGCGCGCCATCTATAAGCGCCGCCGCGACGTGATGGTCGAAAGCTTCGGCAAGGCCGGCTTCCACGTCCCGCCGCCCGCCGCCACCATGTTCGCCTGGGCCCCCATCCCGGAAAAGTTCCGCCATCTCGGCTCGCTGGAATTCTCCAAGCTCTTGGTGGAAAAGGCCGAAGTCGCCGTCGCGCCGGGCATCGGCTTTGGCGAGCACGGCGATGATTTCGTCCGCCTCGCGCTGGTCGAGAACGAGCATAGAATCCGCCAGGCCGCGCGCAACATCAAGAAATTCCTCTCCACCGCCGACGAGCGCATGCACAATGTGATTTCGCTGGCGGCGCGGCGGTGATGGGCGCCGCCTTCGTCCTTCGAGACGCAGCTCACGCGGCTCCTCTGCCTGTCGGGCATCTCCCCGCGCGAGGCGGAGATTCAGCTTGCGCGCCGCTTTCCGCTTGCTTGCCTTCGGTGCAAGAAATGCGAAAGCGTCGACCCTCATCCGATCTCCCCCCTTGCGGGGGCGATGCCCGACAGGGCAGAGGTGGAGCGCAAGCTCGCGATCGATGTAACTGCACCTCAGAATGCATTCAGGAAGCGCCCATGACCAACCCCCTCAAAATCGGCATAGCCGGCCTCGGCACAGTCGGCGCGTCCGTCCTGCGCGTCCTCTCCGAGCACCGCGACGTGCTCACCCGCCAATGCGGCCGCGATCTTGTCGTCACCGCCGTCTCCGCCCGCGACAAGACGAAGGACCGCGGCGTTGATCTCGGCAATATCGCCTGGTTCGACGACCCCGTCGAAATGGCCAAGTCCGCCGACATTGACGTCCTCGTCGAACTCATCGGCGGCGAGGGCGGCAAGGCGCTGGAGACGGTCATCGCCGCGCTGGAATCCGGCCGCCATGTCGTCACCGCCAACAAGGCGCTGCTCGCCAGGCACGGCGTCCGGCTCGCGACGCTTTCCGAAGCCAAAGGCCTGCTGCTCAATTTCGAGGCGGCGGTGGCGGGGGGCATTCCGGTCATCAAGGTGATGCGCGAGTCGCTCGCCGGCAATTCCATCTCGCGCGTCTTCGGCATTCTCAACGGCACCTGCAACTATATCCTCACCCGCATGGAGCAGGAGGGCCTGTCCTTCGCCGACTGCCTCGCCGACGCCCAGCGCCTCGGCTATGCCGAAGCCGATCCGACCTTCGACATCGAGGGCAATGACACCGCCCACAAACTGTCGATCCTCACCTCCATCGCCTTCGGCACGCAGATCGCCGCCGACGACATTTATCTCGAAGGCATTTCCAACATCAGCCAGGCCGACATCCGCGCCGCGCATGATCTCGGCTACCGCATCAAGCTCTTGGGCGTGGCGCTGAAAACCGCCGCCGGCGTCGAGCAGCGCGTCCACCCGACCATGGTGCCGCTCTCCTCGGTGATTGCGCAGGTGCACGGCGTCACCAATGCGGTGGCCATCGAGACCGACATTCTCGGCGAGCTGCTCATGTCCGGCCCCGGCGCGGGCGGCAACGCCACGGCCTCCGCCGTCGTCGGCGACCTTGCCGACATTGCCAAATCCCGCCCCGGCTTCCAGCACGGCCCCGCCTTCGGCCACCCCGCCAAATCGCTGAAACCCTACGCCAAAGCCGAAATGCAGTCCCACGCCGGCGGCTATTTCATCCGCCTCACCGTCCACGACCGCACCGGCGTCTTCGCCTCCATCGCCACCAGAATGGCGCAAAACGCCATCTCGCTCGAATCAATCGTCCAGCGCCCCGCCGAACCGGGCGCGGCCGAGCCGGACGCCAAGACGGTGATCCTCATCACGCATGAGACGAACGAGGCGGCGGTGCGGCGGGCGCTGGAGGGGATTGCGGAGGATGATCTGCTGGTGGAGCGGGCGCAGATGATACGGATTGAGCGGGCGGGGTGAGGGGGGCGTTTGAGGGCAGTACATAAACTGTTTGAGCTGAGACGGTATTCACCCGACAGATTGGTTCACACTCGTCGCTAAATGGAGGGGATGGCCATGCCGCTCACGAAGGGGTTTAGGATGGAGTTTCTAGACATCAATCCCAACCCTGAAGGAGACCAACGCGACCACGCTAGACAGGATAGCACGGCCCAAGCTGTCTTTGCTTGATCTTGTATCGGAACTTTCCAACGTCTCGCGCGCCCGCAAAGCGAGGCAGCCAAAGCTGAGATCTCCGCCAGCATCTGAAGCGTGTCTAACCTTTGATTGAAGCAGGAAAAATCTAACCACTTATGGATGAAACAACTGAGTAGGAAGACGCAAGGAAGACACATGCCCGTATGGAGGCGGGCTAAGTAATGGGTAAGGTGCTGCTGCGGGTTGCGGTTCAAAGGTGGTGCTAGGCAGTGGTCTGGAGATGTGTCTGGTAAAATACCATAGGCACTGCTGTGCTTCGATACCTCCATCAACCCTTGGAGAGGTAGTTTCCATTCGCAAGTTGTTATTGTTATTGCCGTCTCCCAAAAACAGCCCTTCCCCGTCCGCCGAAGGGTGCCGGTCGTTCCAGAACTTCAAAGCGAACATTTGCGGCTTCGGCCACTTTCCGTCTCTCCTCCCACGCCTCAATTTGTGCTTGGCCCTCAAAGCTGTGTTTATTCAGCTTATCCGGCGGGAGCGAATGGATATCAATTGCGTTATCATAAGATGTGTGATCGGGCGACAAGAAATTGTGTTCCTTGTGCATCATCAATTCTAGTTCGTATCTGGCGTCGGTCTGGACTTCACCTGAATTTGTCTCATGGATATGATGAACCCGATAAGAGCACTCTCCACTCTCCGGCCCAAAAACATCGCCATTTGGAATGACATAACCGTTCTTCTGCCATGCAAGCCTTATAAAAAAGACGGTTGCCAACAGGTTTTCCAGCCATGGAATCGGATTGGCTCTAACAGTGATTTCGCGACGAATAAAATGCGCTGCACCGAATGTTGAGAAGCCAACAGTCTCTTGGCCGCCTGCTGCCGTCTCAACTTCAAAGGAGTGAGGATGAAGGTTTATTATGCCTGGTGTTTCATCTAGCACTATTTTTTCAAATGACCCTGGTCTAAACAACATATCACTTTGACCCCAGTGAATCAAAACTGATTTCCCTAGGTTATGGGTTAATAAAGTTATCAATCCACACAATTTAAGACGAGCCGTGAATTCATCAATGCTGTGTCCAGGCCGTTGCATTTTTAGTGTCTCAAAGTAATTATCTGGGATTGCCGTAGTCGGTGTGATTCCGTTTCTAACATTTATCAAAATATAACTTTTAGAACTTGAAATTACATCAAGTGCATTTGGAATAATCATTTGTGTGAAAGACGACGCGAGCGTTGGTCCAAACACAGCTAAATCCGCCGGTTCGTCTAGAAATTCAATTGTTACCGTCAGCTCATTTGGGCCGACAAGCATGGCAAAATTTTGCGAGTTATTCGGGAGAAGTTTGTATTCCGTGCTCGATTTAGCTCTCTGAACTTCGCCAAATTTTTGAATGATGTCGGCAACCTTAACGGCGTTTTTCCTATCAAAGAGTACGGCGCATTGTATATTTTCAGGATAGAGTTTCGACATCATCAATAACCAAAGCCCATGTTATCTATTTATATATTGGAATGTTATTTCCAGAAAATTAATCGGCGTTTCGATTGAGTTTGATAGATAAATGTCCGGCAAAAATGAGACCCAGGCCAATACCGTCTCAGCTCATCCTATCTGTGGGTGGATGACGAGCGGAAGCTGCAGCGCGGCTGGTCCTATGAGAATCTTGCGGCTGAGGCGCTGCGGGTCGGGATATCGGATGTGCCGCATATGGAACGCGTCGTTGCGGGCGGGCGGTTTGAGGCGGGCTATCCCTTCTCCCGCCTCTTGCGGGGAGAAGGTGCCCGAAGGGCGGATGAGGGGCAGCGCCGAGGGAACGAGATTTTTGGGAAAGTTCGTTTATTCAATGCTTTACACTTGTTATGAATGGGCAGTCGCCACAATATCCTCCCTCGGAGCTGCCCCTCATCCGACCCTTCGGGCCACCTTCTCCCCGTGAGAACGGGGAGAAGGGAAGCGCGGCTGGACAAGGACCACTTGAAGTCGCCTTGCTCTTGAATTACATTGTCATTCACAGGAGCTCGCCAACATGACCGCCAACGCAATTGTACAAACCAGAGTCCGGCAGGAAATCAAGGACGAAGCCGCTATTGTGCTCGACAGCATGGGGCTGACTATTTCAGATGCCATGCGCATGCTCTTGACCCGTGTGGCGCGTGAAAAGGCGCTGCCGTTTGAACCGTTTGTTCCCAATGCCGAAACGATAGCCGCCATGATGGATGCGCGGGCCGGACGCACCAAGAAGTTCGACAGTGTCGAGGCGCTGATGGCCGATCTCGATGCGGACGATTGAACGGACCAACCAGTTCAAACGGGATTTCAAGCGGCTCTCCAAAGGCCCCGACGCCAACAACCTCAGGCCGAAATTGGCGGAAGCTATCAACATGCTTGCCCGCGACTTGCCGTTGCCGGTTTCCCTGCGCGATCATGCGCTCACTGGAAATTGGAAAGACCACCGCGACTGCCATATTCGTCCCGACCTGGTGCTGATTTATTCAAAACCAGCCGAGGACAGGTTGATACTGGCGCGGCTTAGCTCGCATTCCGAACTTGGACTTTAACTTGCCCCACCGCCTCACCTTTCTCGACGTCACCGCCTCCGCCACCGGCCAGTGCTGGGCCGGATCAGCAATAATGAAATTTTGGTGATGCGGGCGCAGATGAACCTGATTGAACAGGCGAGCTGGACTGCGGTGAAGGCGATCAGACGCAATTAGTTTCGTGCTGCGCCTGTAGCCGCAATGCCCCGGGTCACTCATATAGGTGATGCGCACGCGTTCAATCTGCTGTTCACTCCCTCGAAGCTGCAGAGCGCAAATCCGCTCTGTCAAGTGAAGGAGAAGGATCAATGGCAACCGCATTCAGAAAATCAAATGACCGCTGTGAGCCCATCAGGCAGAATATTGTGCGGCTCGAGGCCGAAATTGACTCAATCGAAGTGAATCTCGCGCAGTCGGACGAATTGCCTCCAGACGTCATTAAGAAGCTGAAGGTGATCCTGAGACAGGACAAGTCACTTTTGGCGCGGCTGCAGCAGACGCTTGTTAGATGCGAAGCAATCCCTGAGATGCCAAAGCGCGACTAAATCAATGCTGCGAGTCATTTGAGGCAATGCAGATTGCCCCTTTTGGCCGGCTCCCATAAGACTGCGGCCATGCCCCACCGCCGCACCTTCCTCGACATCACCGCCTCCGCCACCGGCCAGCGCTGGGCGGAGCGGCTGGATGCGCGGCAGGTGAATGTGGCGCTGGCGATTTCGCAGCATCATGGGATTTCCGACATTATCGCCCGCATTCTGGCGGGCAGGGGCGTCGGGATTGACGAGGCGCCGGCGTTTCTCAACCCCACCATCAAGAGCCTGATGCCCGACCCGCGCACGCTCACCGACATGGACAAGGCGTCCGCGCGGCTGGCTGCGGCGATAGAAGGCCGGGAAAAGGTGGCCATTTTCGGCGATTATGATGTGGACGGCGCGGCCTCCTCGGCGCTGCTCGGCCGCTTTCTCGAACATTTCGACGCGCCGTTCGAAATCTACATTCCCGACCGGATTTTCGAAGGCTACGGCCCCAACCCCGCCGCGATGGAACAGCTCGCCTCCCGCGCCAGCCTCATCGTCACGGTGGACTGCGGCACCAACAGCGCGGCGGCGATCGCGGCGGCGCCGAGCGGCGGGGGCGGATGTGCTGGTGCTGGACCATCATCAGGTGGCGGGCGCGCTGCCGGAGGGGGTGGCGGTGGTCAATCCGAACCGCGAGGACGATCTGTCCGGCCTCGGCTATCTCTGCGCGGCCGGCGTCGTCTTCATGACCCTCGTCGAAACCGCGCGGCTGCTGCGGGAAAAGGGCGGCTTTCCCGCGCCGGACCTCATGTCCATGCTCGATCTCGTGGCGCTGGCGACGGTCTGCGACGTGGTGCCGCTCACCGGGCTGAACCGGGCTTTCGTCGTCTCCGGGCTGAAAGTCGCCCGCCAGTTCGACAATAAGGGCCTCGAAGCGCTGGCGAAAGTCGCGCGCATTGGCGAGCCGCTCAACCCGTTCCATTTCGGCTTCCTCATCGGCCCGCGCATCAATGCCGGCGGGCGCATCGGCGACGCGGCGCTCGGCGCGCGGCTCTTGACGCTGCATGACATCAACGAGGCCGAAGCCATCGCGCTGGAGCTGGACCGGCTGAACGCCGAGCGGCAGGCGATGGAGAAGCTGATGCTGGAGGAGGCCGAGGCCGAAGTCGCCGCTGAGCTGGCAGTCGGAGAAGGCCCCGCCATCATCCTCACCGCCCATGACAAATGGCATCCCGGCATAGTCGGCCTTCTCGCCGCGCGCCTGAAAGAGCGCGCCCAGCGCCCGGCCTTCGCCATCGCCTTCAACCCGTCCGGCATAGGCACCGGCTCCGGCCGCTCCATCGCCGGGTTCGACCTTGGACGGCTGGTGCGCAAGGCGCATGAGGCGGGGCTGATCGTCAAAGGCGGCGGCCACGCCATGGCGGCGGGCATCACCGTCGAGCGGGGCAAACTCGGCGGTCTGCGCGCCTTCTTCGAGCGCGAGGCGTCCGAACAGGTAGGGAAACTTCGCGAGGCCTCAACCCTCGAAATAGACGGCGCCATCGCCGCCTCCGGCGCAACGCTGGCCCTGCTTGAGGAAATGGAGAAGGCAGGCCCCTACGGCTCCGGCCACCCCGCGCCGGTCATCGTGCTTCCCAACCACCGCCTCAACTTCGCCAAATCCGTCGGCGCGGGCGGGCATATCAAAATGTCGTTCTCGCTGATGGACAAAACCGCCCTCGACGCCATTCTGTTCAGGGGCGAGGGCACGGCGCTGGGCAATTTCCTGTTCTCCAACGTGGGCGAGCGGATGCATGTGGCGGGCACGCTGTCGGTCAATCATTTCAACGGGCGGCGCACGGTGCAGATGCGGGTGATCGATGCGGCGGCGGTGGCGGCGGTTTAGCCGAATGCCTATTGCATATTGACCCGTCAGGTGGTACAATGGTGCAATGATCGGAAGCTTTCGCGACAATTGGCTTTTGGCGTTCTACGCTCACGATCGGCGAGACAGGCGGGTTCCGTCTGATCTTGAAGACAGGCTTTTTCGAAAGCTGCAAATAATTGACGACGCAACGAGCGACAAGGACTTACGCGTGCCACCCAGCAATCACTTTGAAAAACTGGCAGGCAATCTGGCGGGGCGGCATTCAATTCGGGTAAATCAGCAATGGCGGCTCATATTTTTCTGGAGCGCTGACCGAAACGAAGCCAGCGACATCTATCTTGATAATCATTCTTACCGTTGAGGCAGCACCATGATGACCACCCGCAAACCAGTCTCAGTTGGAGAAATGCTCACGGAAGAGTTTCTCATTCCGTTCAAGCTTACTCAGGGCCAGCTCGCGGATGCGATGGGCGTGCCGCGCAAACATGTCAACGAGCTTTGCACCAACCGGCGTTCGATGACCGCCGACACCGCCCTTATGCTGGCGCGGGTCTTCGGCAACAGCGCCGAGTTCTGGCTGAACGTGCAGCGGCGCAATGACTTGTGGCAGGCGATCAATTCGCCCGAACGCAAGAGCCGCATCGAAAGGGCCAAGCCGATCAATCAGGCCGCGTGAACGCGGGCTTGCGGTCCGCCAAGCGCTGGATATGATCGGACAAGGCTTTCTTTGAGGGGAAAACAGCATGGACAATCCAGCGCCCCCGCCAACATGGAAAATCGTCACCGCCGCCATTTTGGATTTTATGCTGGCGTTTGTCGTTATCGGCACAATCATCGCCAAACTCACCGGCAACATGGATGGAATAGGCTGGAATCTGACCGGAACGCCCGCATTGGCGCTGCTTGCCCTGATCGCCGTCTATTTCGTCATCGGCAACCGGATATTCGGCGGCACGGTTTTCAAACACGTCTTGAGAACGGCCAAAAAGCGCTGAGCTTCATTCATCGCGCCGCGTTGATCTCGATGATGTTGCAGTCTGGATCAAGGAAATAGGCCTGCGGAAACCCCGCCACGCCCTGTCTTATGATGCGGATGCGCTTCATATCGCCCTCCGGCGCATCCTCGCGGAAACCGTGCGCGGCGAGCTTTGTCATGGCGCCTTCAAAGTCTTCGACCCTTATGGCGAAATGCGCGTCGTCTATGTCGACCAGACTATTGCTTCGGAAATTGCCGCCGGCATGGGCGATCAGATGCACTTCAAGCGTGTCGCCGAACATCCATGCGCCTTGCGATTTGAACGGCGGGCGGGTGACCTGTGTGAGGTCGAGCACATCGCGGTAAAATGCAACGGAACGGGGAAGGTCTCTCGTGACCAGCGCCACATGATGCAGGACTCCGTGTTTCATGCTCCCCTCCTCACAAGCTGAACGGACAAAGTGTCGCGCCGACACGGAGCGATGGCAAGAGGAAACGCAAGGGAAGCGAAGACCCCCCGGAAACCGGGAGGCCTGATGCGCCGCAGCGATTAACGCTGATAAACCAGCGCCGAGCCGTTCGGGAACTCAATCACCCGCACGACATTCTTCAGCTGCACGCCCTGCGCGTTCAAGGCGCTGGCGAGCGATGGATTGGCGCTGATCTTCTCCTGCGCCAGGGCCAGCTGGCCGGCGCTCAGATTCTCATACGAGCGCTGCTCGTCATTGCTCAGCGCGCCGATGTTCTGAACCAGCACGTCAGCCGGATTGATGGACCCGGTTTCCTGCGCAAAGGCCGGCGCAAAGCTTGAAAGCCCGACCAGCGTGGCGGCGGCGATAAGGGCGGTTTTGGATGCGGTTCTCATAATCTGTCTCCTTCAAAAGCAACATCACGGTAGGTCGTTGGGAGCTGCCCGCCGCTGTTGACAGGGAAAATCTGGGTATTGAAACGGAGGTTTGCCAATTAAGGATTGTTAATTTTTAATTTTAACTAACTATCTGATAAAAAACACTTTTAACAAAGATCAATCTTGCTTCTCCGCCGCTTTTTCGCCAAAAATCCAGAGGACTGCCCTTGCCATGTGCAATTGCCTGTTCGCTGGGCAAACGGTCTGACGGGCTTTCGAAGAACTTGCCTTGCGCGCAGGCTTCCTTTAGCGAACAGACCGACCGTGAATTTCAGAAAAGCCCCCCATGCCCCTCATCGATACCCGCACCCCTGACCCAAAACGCTTCATCTCAGGCGCATCCGGCGATTGGGAAGTGGTCATCGGCCTCGAAGTGCATGCGCAGGTTTTGTCGCATTCCAAGCTCTTCTCCGGCGCTTCGACGGATTTTGGCGGCGCGCCAAACTCGCATGTGTCGCTGGTCGATGCCGCGATGCCCGGGATGCTGCCGGTCATCAATGAGGAATGTGTCAAGCAGGCGGTGCGCACGGGGCTCGGGCTGAAAGCGCAGATCAACAAAAAGTCGGTGTTTGACCGCAAAAACTATTTCTATCCCGACCTGCCGCAGGGCTACCAGATTTCGCAGTTCAAGCAGCCGATTGTCGGCGAGGGCAACAGTGCTCGTTTCCGTCGGACCGGACCGGCAGGGGCAGTTTGAAGAAGTCGAGATCGGCATCGAGCGGCTGCATCTGGAGCAGGATGCCGGGAAGTCGCTTCACGACCAGCATCCGACCATGTCCTATGTGGATCTGAACCGCTCGGGCGTGGCGCTGATGGAAATCGTCTCCAAGCCGGACCTGCGCTCTTCCGACGAGGCCAAGGCCTATGTCACCAAACTGCGCATGATCCTGCGCTACCTCGGAACCTGCGACGGCAATATGGACGAAGGCTCGATGCGCGCCGACGTCAATGTCTCGGTGAGGAAGCCCGGCGGCGAATTCGGCACGCGCTGCGAGATCAAGAATGTCAACTCGATCCGCTTTGTCGGCCAGGCCATTGAATATGAGGCCCGACGCCAGATCGCCATTCTTGAAGACGGCGGTTCCATTGACCAGGAAACCCGCCTGTACGATGCGGCCAAAGGCGAAACACGCTCGATGCGCTCGAAGGAAGAGGCGCATGATTACCGCTATTTCCCCGACCCGGACCTGCTTCCGCTCGAGTTCGACGACGCCTTCATCGAGGCATTGCGCGCCAAGCTGCCGGAGCTGCCCGACGACAAGCGCCTGCGCCTGATCTCCGAACAGGGCCTGTCCGCCTATGACGCCTCCATACTGGTCTCGGAAAAAGCCATTTCTGACTATTACGAACAGGTCGCCAAGAATCGTGATGGAAAACTGGCGGCGAACTGGGTCATCAACGATCTTCTTGGCGCGCTGAACAAAGCCGGGCAGAGCATTGAATCCTCGCCAGTTTCCCCGGATCAACTCGGCGCGGTCGTCGATCTCATCAAGGACGGAACCATATCCGGCAAGATTGCCAAGGACCTGTTTGAAATCCTCTTCGCCGAAGGCGGCGACCCGCGTGCAATCGTGGAAGCGCGCGGCATGAGGCAGGTCACGGACACCGGCGCCATCGAAAAAGCCGTCGACGACATCATTGCCGCCAACCCGGATCATTTTGCCAAGGCGAAGGAAAAGCCAAGTCTCGCCGGGTGGTTCGTCGGTCAGGTGATGAAATCAACCGGTGGCAAGGCAAACCCGCAGGCGGTGAGTGATTTGGTGAAGGCGAGGCTGGGATTGGAGTAGTCTGAATGGGTGACCAGCGGCGGGGCCTTGGGGTCCCGCCGCAATTTGCAATGTCAGGTCATCCTATCTCGTTGATGCAGATCGTGAATTTGTCGCCATTTGGTTTGACGACCGTGCATTGGAATATGCTGTCGCACCGACTGCTTAAATCCACAGTGCCGCCGAGGCGTTCGCACTCTGACTCTGTCAGCGGGGCCATCGTGCCGGGGACGTTTCCGCTGATCGACGGCGTAACCGCAGCCTGCTTCTTCGTCCCGGCATTGGCATGACCCGCAACCATTGTCGTCAGCGCGCACGCCAAGGCAAACAGGACTACTTTATTTTGCTGATGCATAGCTGAAACACCTCTCCATTCGGTTTGTTGACGACGCACATGGAGCCTGAAGCGCAATCGGAGCGGCCGCCAACATCTATGCCGCCAAGCCGACGGCATTCTCCGACAGTCAAAGGCAGGCTCTGGCCGCCATCGATAACCTGCGGCGTTGAGGCTGTTGCGCCTTTTTGTCCGGCCGCCTCGACATTGGCCGAAAGGCCGCCCGCGAGGGCGGCGAGTGTGAAGACAATGATGCGCATTTTATTTCACCTTTTCGTCAAGGCAGATTACGTGCACTTCGATGTTCCCGGTCTGTGGGTTCTTCACGACGCTCCGGCACTGGCTTCCGGATTTGCAATAGTCCGTGCCGATAGTCTCCACCTTGCCGCCCAGCTTTCTGCATTCCCCAGCGGTCAGATCGGCAACCGACATTGACGGCATGGCTGCGCCGTCCGCTTGGGCGCCTCTTCGGGCCGCCGCAGCTGGCAGCGCGCAACAGAGGGAAAGAACCACTGCGGCAAATAATTTGGATTTCATAATTTGTCTCCTTGATAAAGACGGTCTTGTCCCTTGCAGCCTTGGGTGCAGCGGCAACGGGAAAAGGTTCAAGGAAAAACAAACGCTAGCCGAAAATAGTTGTGCCCGTTCAACCGGACATAAACAACGTTGCCGCGAAAAGTGCTGTATCTCAACACTTTCTCCGGGAGAGGATTGACCAAACACCTCGGAAACAGGGGTGACCCAACCAGGGCGGACACATTCACCTAGTGGAACCTCCGGCTGAGGCGGTGCGGGGATCGTGGGATGTATGCGGGCGCCTCGCCGGGGCGGGCCGCCCGCGCCCATGTCACTGCGCGTTCAGAACCGGTTTATTCCCCAGCACGTTCTTCAAAGGCCCGGTCGCCCCGCCCCCGGCATCCGGGTCTGCAACGAGTGCAGCCGTGCAGGTGCATTTGCCCTTGCCGCAGGTCAGGTCGCCTTTGCACATTTCCGAGCGGCGCATGTCCTTGCAGTCGACGCGGCCCTGGCAGGCGCAGGAGCCGCCCGCGCCGGAGCCGCATTTGAAGGCGAAGGCCGGCGAGGCGAGCGTGACGAGCGCCGCCAGTGTGATCATCATTTTTTTCATGGTTGTGTTCCTTGAAATGAGGACAGGGCGACACCCCTGCTAATGACGCAGTTCCGGCAGGTTCGAGCAGCCGGACGCGAGGAACTCGCACGGCAGGCCTCCGGGTCCGCCTCCGGGTCCGCTGGGGCCATCTGGGACAAGATCAACGGTTTCCACCTCGACAAATCTGCTGGTCTTGCCCCATTTTCTTGCGCCGGGGCATGAGCTGCGCATCCCGACTTCGGCGGTGAGCTCCGCCGTCTTGAAATAAGTCCGGATGACGCATGAATTGGGCAGGGCGCTGGCGGATTGGGTCATTGGGAAAATCGCTGCTGTGGCCAAGACAAGGCTGGCGGCGATGGCGCTGCGGGCAAAGGCCGCCTGCAGGCGTTTGCCTGCAAGGTAAGTTTGAGTGTTGCGCATTTTCAAAGACTCCTTTTGGGAAGCCCCACACTGCGCCTAGAAAATCACGCCAGATTGCATCCCGCATCTCCCGCGCGGGGGATACGCGCTATACTTTGGGAAAAATCAGCCGGGAACCACCAGCGCCCTGACCTCGCCCGGGCGCGCCGGATTGCGGATCGCCTCCGGTGCTTCATCAAGCGAGATGGTCCGGGAAATCAGCGGCCCCACCTTGATGATGCCAGATGCAATCATCGCCGCCGCGCGTCCATGCGTGTCGGGATTGATGAAAGAGCCAAGCACGCGCAGTTCCCGAAACAGAATGTCAAACGGCTCGAACGAGACTTTCGCCCCCTGCGCCATGACGCCGAGTATCACCACCGTGCCGCCGGATCGGGCGAGGCGCACGGACTGTTCGACGGTTTCCGCGACGCCTGCGCATTCGATCACAACATCCGCCCCGCCCGGAAGCATGCCAGAGGGCCCGGAAATCCGCGCGGTCACATCACCCGCGCCGGGGTCTATCGTATGTGTCGCCCCAAGCGTTTCCGCGAGCGTCCGCTTCGATTCCTGCCGCGTCACGAGCACAACCGTTGCCGCTCCCGCCAGCCGCGCCAGCTGCACCGTCAACAACCCGATCACCCCGCCGCCCAGCACAATTACCGACGACCCCGTTTTGATCTGAGCTATGTCAACGCCATGCAGGCAGCAGGCGAGCGGTTCGCAGAAAGCGCCGTGAAGCGGGTCAAGGCTGAGGGGCAGAGCATAGGCCTGCTTCTGCGGCACAATCACAAACTCCGAAAACCCGCCGTCGCGGTGGATGCCGATGGCCGAGAGGTTCCGGCACAGATTGACGCGGTTGACCTGGCATTGGTCGCAGCGCCCGCAATGGATGTTCGGATTGCCGGTGATGCGGGAGCCGACGGCAAAGCCGGAGACGGCGCCGCCCATCTCCTCGATGATGCCGCTGAATTCATGGCCAAGCGTCACAGGCGGCGTTGAGGGAAACTCGCCATGCAGGAGATGCCGGTCGGTGCCGCAGATGCCGCAGGCTTCGACGCGGACCAGAAGGTCCTCCGGCCCCGGAACGGGTTTTTCCACGTCGTGGACGAATATCTGATCGATGCCTTCGAGCCGGACTGCTTTCATTTTCCTGTCTCCTGCGCCAGAATGCTAACCAGATGAGGCCTGTTGAGCAATGCGCGCTGAGGGAATCTTGGAACCGGAGTTTTCATGAACATTTTCGTCCGCACCGCCAGCGAACGCGATCTTCCCGCCGTGCAAAAACTGCTCGGCGTCTGCTGGCATGCCACCTATGACGCTATTTACGGCGTCGAGCGCGTCAGTGCGATAACCGCCGACTGGCATTCCATAGCCAGTCTGAAGGCGCGCCTTGCCAAACCCTATTCTGAATTCATCGTCGCCGAGGGGGCCTCAGGACTCGCGGGAATGGCTTTTGCCAGCCAGTCTGATCCCGCCTTCGTCATGCTGCACCAGCTCTACGTCCTGCCGGAAGCGCAGGGGCGGGGGCTTGGCGCGCAGATGCTTGGCGAGATCGAGGCGGCGTTTCCGGATGCCAAATCGATCCGGCTGGAAGTGGAGGCGGCGAACACAAGAGCTGTGCGGTTTTACGAGCGCGAGGGTTTTGAAACCGTGAGCCGCACCGAAAACTGCGGAGACGGTCAATCAGGCATTGCCGCGCTGATCTTGGAAAAAGCCGCGTGCTGACATCAGTTCAGAATGTCAATGCATACCGCATTGGTGTCCGGCATCCGGCAATATTTCCCCGACGCGCCGCAGCGGTTGTCCGTGACCGTGATAACTTTCCCGCCGACATTCTTGCAGTCCTGCGCGGACAGTTCCTGAACAGTGTCGCCTGTGACAATGCCGCCTCTGGGAAGCTTGCCGGGCGCGACCTTTTTGACCGTCTGCTTCACTGGCTTCACGTCGAGATCCTCATCCAATTGCTGGGCTTTGAGCTGCTGCGTCTGGATGAGCAGCTTTAGGCCGTCAGCCGCGTTTGCCGCCGCCAAAGGCGTCATGCTGAATGCCGTAAGCGCCATTATGCCTATTCCAAAACGGGTCATGATTCTTGTCCTTCCCATGCCTGAGTGTCTGACACAGACATAGGATACCGAAAAACACGCCCATTCATCTCCCGCGCGGGGGATGGCTTCAGGAAATCAGCAGCTTGCCGATTTCCTTTTCAAACAGCTTGGCCACGAGCCTGGCGCCCTCCGTTGTCGGGTGCAGCTCGTCATGCCACTTGGTCTTGATGGTCTTGCGCACATTGACATGGCGCACATGGGCGAACTCGGCGTCGATCTCGCCCAGCATGTCGTTGAAGCGGTCGACGAGAAAGGCGATGATTTTCGGTGACAGCGGCTCGTCATGGGCAAAGCCGGCGGCTTTCAGCGGTGTTCCGAGCCATTGGCCGTTCTTGCGCGGAATGGCGTAATCATAGCCATGGGTGAGCATGAGAATATCGGGGCGTGAGGCTCTCGCCTGTTTTGCGACGCTTCGGTAGCCCTTCTTCAGTTTGGCGAGAGTGGCCGCCAGCTTGTCCGGCTTAATGTAATCCGAAGGGTTTGAGGAACCATGGCCGTCACTTTTGTTCCTCAACATCTTCACCAGAGCGCCGCCTCCGAGAAAGTCGTTGCCGCCGCCGGAGAATATGAACACTTTGAATTGACCTGAATCCAGCGTCTGCTTGAACTGCTTGGCCGCCAAAATCTGTTCAAATGTGTGCCCGGGAAACCCGACGCTGAGCGTTGAAAAGGTCTCGCCCAGAATGTCGAAAAAGGTTTTCGGAAAAAACAGGCTCAGCCCTAGAAAGCTCATCCAGCTGTCGCCTTCACCGCAGATGCGCAGCGGCTGCGCCGCCAAGTCCCTTGTGCCGCGTTCAGCAGCCCTGTCAATGGCCGGCTCTTCCGCCTGCGGAGGCCGCAGTGCCTCGACCTCCTTTGGGCTCAGTTCCTCTCCTGTTTCAGCATCGACGACCTTGAACACGAACGCCTGGCCGGGGTCCGGAATCAGCTTGATTTTCCGCTTCTCCACCATGCTTAAGACCCTCCATGAATGACGCAGCGTCATGCTATGCGCGAAATTCGCGGCCTGCAACCGGTGCTGCCTTCCGCCGCGATTTTCCGTTCAGTTGCGACCGGCGTCTTGACCCCGCCGCAATGGCGTGATTCCTTGGGCGCGGGACTCAACCGGGGGATCGTCATGGCCGCTGCCTTCACACTCTACGGCGTCAACTTCTCCGGGCCCAGCTACAAGGCGGCGCTCGGCCTGACGCTGATGGAGGTGCCGTTTGATTTTATGCTCACCACGCCGCGCGGCGATGCCAAGCAGCCGGCCTATCTGAAGCTCAACCAGCTCGGCCAGATTCCTTCGCTTGTCGATAACAAGACTGGCCGGGTTTACCGCCAGGCCCCTTCCATCCTTGAAATGCTCGCCGACCGCACCGGCAAATATGGCGGCCAGTCCGCAGAAGAGCGCATCGAGATGCGCGAATGGATGTACTGGGACCTCGACAGACTTGCGCCTGCGATCTTCCGCCTGCGCGGCCAGCGGCTCGGCTTCCGCCAGTTCGGCCAGCTTGTCGCAGAAATGTACAATACTGAGGGGCTGGTGGCGCTCAAGGTGCTGGAAGATCATTTCGCCGAGCACAAATGGCTGGTTGGCCGCCGTGCCTCAATCGCCGATATTGATGTCTATGGCGTGCTTGAATACGCCGCCGCAGGCGGCTTCGAGATCAGGGATTTCCCCAATGTCGAAGCCTATATGCGCCGGTTCCAAGACTTGAAAGGCTTTGGCCGTCCTGTGGACATCATTCCCAAGGAAAGCCGGAAGGCCTGATCTCAATATTCCGAGATATTGTCCGACTGCGTGCGGCGGATTCCGCCATAGATGCTGCCGGTCGAGATAGTGTCTCTGTTCAACATGCCGTTTTCATAGACAATGCGGAAGCACGAGCCTTCCGTGTTGCATATTTTCGACGGCGCGCCGTCTTTGCGGCAGATCACTTCGCCGCGCGTGCCTGGATCGCAGGCAAAGCCTTGGTTGACCATCTCGTCAACCGGTGTCGCCTGAGCGGCTGTGCTGAACGCCAAAAGCGCGGCGGAAATCATAAGTGTAGTTTTCATATTGCTTCTCCAAACCTTGTCCCATGCCGGGAAGCGCCCACTGGAGAAGATTATGTGCGTGCCGGAAATTTCGCGCATCCCTCATATGGGTGAAGGAGTGTGATATTGTGAATTAAAAATTGGGAGAGTTCCGCCTAATGCGGCCGCACAGGCGGCGTCAGCTCGCGCATCAGCAGTTCCAGCCCTCGCTGGTCGCGTGTGTCGGTCTTGCCGAATATCGAGGCCAGCTGCGTCTTGACGGTCCCGTCCGAGACACCGCTTGCCAGCGCGATCTCCTGCCGCGTCCGCCCATGCGCGATTTGCACGGCAACGCGCTTTTCCGCCGCCGTCAGGCCAAACAGCGCCGCAATCGCGTCCATCGCCGGGACCGGCGTGTCGCCGGGCGCGGCGATGAAGATGGCGGCGGCGGCGTGCTGGGCGACGCGCGCCGACGGGTCGCGCTGCGACAGTGGCATGACATGCGCCACCATGGGCTTTTCGGCCAGCGCCAGCGGCACGTTTATGCCGGATGGCCCCAGCGCATATTCATCGCGGCTGCCGGTCACAACGGCTTTTGACACCGCCTTGTTGGCGGGGCCGTAAGGAAATGAAAGCTGACCGCGCAGCGAGCGGATCGCCATTTTTTCCTGCAGCAGCGCCTCGGCGGCGAGATTGGCGAATATGATCTGCATGTCGGCGCTGACGATCAGCACCGGATTGGACAGGCAGTCGACCACATCGCGGAAAATTTCGCCTTTGCGCCGCTCGCTCTCAAACAGGTCGCCGATGGTGACCGCGCGGCGCACATGCGGCGCGATTTGCGCCAGCGCCTGAATTTCATCCGCGCTGATCTGCCGCCGGTCCTTGCTGGTCATGACCACCAGCGAGCCGACGCGCGAGGCTTGGCGCATCACCGGCACCCAGAGAAAATCGTCAATGCGGTTGGGAATCGCCCATTCGGTCGCGGCCCGGCTGGACAGCCACTTTTCCCGCGCGTCCGGCCCCTGCATAGCGTAGATCGTGTCCACAGTCTGCGGCACATCCAGCTCCATCTTTGGAACGGCGGAATAAAACGGCACTTCCTCCGGGCCGTAGCGCAGAAGCGATTCGAGCATGTTGGACTTGCCGCAGGTGACCGAAAGACGCAGCGCGCCATTGGAGGCATCAATCACCCCCAGCGTCGCCAGCTCGCCTTCCCAGACATTTCTGATGCGCTCCAGCGTGTCCTGCCAGAGCGAGCTGTCCGGTATGCAGTCATATATGGCTCCGACCAGATCGGGGAGTTTCGGCGGGGTCGAGGTCATGTTCTGCATTTCTTCCCGGGCCTTCTTTGCATTCGGTTTCGCTGCGTTCTATCCCTGAGTGCCGGAGCAGCGGCGATAGGTTCATGGTATTGCTACGGAACCGGAAACTCCGTCCCGGCTTCATCAAAAAACCGCACTGCTTTGCATTCGATCTGGTTTGGCTGGAATGCTTTGTCGCATTTCACCTTAACCGCCGCTTCGGCTTGCGCGCGCGTCTGCATTCCGCAGACAAAATCATGGAAATGCGGGCCTTCCGAAATCTGCACAAATATGTCGGCGCTCCATCCGCCGGGGTAACACCATGCCTGGCGCAGGCACTGCGAGGCCGACGCGCCGCCCGCCGCGCATTTCGCGCGGGCGCAGTTCAGCGTGTTGACCGCGTTGACGCCGGTGCAATAGCCGACCGACTGTTCGGGAGCCTGCGCGAAGGCGATGCCCTTGCGCGCGGCATTGGCGGGGCCCGCGAGGGCGAATGACGAGGCAAAAAGCGCGGCGACAATGACAATGGGGCGAAGCGATGGCATGCTGTTTTCCTTTCCTGACCGCGACGGCATGAAGGTTTGAACTTTCAGCCTAGGACTTCAATTGTTTGCCTAAGGTCACTTCTGCGCAAGAAATTTGCAATTGCAGCGGCACAGCGCCGCTGTGACACCAAAGCCATAGCATTTAATGGTGTTTTCTGGCTTCACCCATACTGGTGAACGGCCGAAATAGTGCTGAATGCAGGAAATTGGACGTTTTTTGGTGGATATGATTTTCCCGCGCCTGTCTGGACTTGAACCACGCTTCGCGCCATAACCGGCAGCGCATCAAGAGGTCGCCATATGTCGAAATTTTTCCTTCAGTTCTTCACATGGTGGAACGGCCAGACACTTGGCACGCGCTTTCACACTTGGCGCAATGGCGCCCGCGTCGGTGAAGATGAGACAGGCAATGTCTATTATCAGGGCGGCA
This sequence comes from uncultured Alphaproteobacteria bacterium, assembly GCA_963802455.1. Classification (GTDB taxonomy): domain Bacteria; phylum Pseudomonadota; class Alphaproteobacteria; order Rhizobiales; family Rhizobiaceae; genus JANOYJ01. Next base: position 210,005 of record CAWDIY010000017.1, read on the forward strand.
GGGATTCTGAAGGCCGCACGCGGCGCTGGGTGGTCTACAAGGATTATGCCGAAGCCTCTGCCATACCTCCCGGCTGGCACGGCTGGATGCATCACCGGACGGATGTGGCGCCTTCGGATGACAACTATGCGGCGCGCGGCTGGCAGAAGCCGCACCAGCCTAACCTCACCGGTTCCGCCGCCGCCTACCGGCCCCAGGGATCGATGGCGAACAGCGGCGCGCGGCCAAAGGCCACTGGCGACTATGATGCATGGACGCCCCGCAGCTGAGACTATCCCCACATAAGGTTCTAGGACAGCTTGGTTTGCCACATTTCACGGTTAACGGACTGTTGACGCGGCGCAGATTACTGTGCCGCACCGATTGACGCCTGACGGTCCCGACGCATGCCTTCTGCCATAACCCGCCCTTCTGCGATATTTTTTCTGGCGATGGCCGCATTTCTTGGCGCGCCGGCGATCGCCGGAGGCGCTGAGGAAATCATCCACAACCCGGTCGCCGAATTTGCCGGCATCGACAAGATCACTGGCCGCATCATCACGTTTGACGTCTATGTCAATGAAACAGTCCAGTTTGGCGCCCTGCAGGTGACGCCGCGCATCTGCAATTCCCGGCCCGAAACCGAAACACCCAAAACCACTTCGTTTGTTGAAGTCGATGAAATCACCCTGGACCGCAAAATCCGCCGCATTTTCACTGGCTGGATGTTTGCCGACAGCCCCGGCCTCAACGCTGTGGAACATGCCGTCTATGACGTGTGGCTGAAGAGCTGCAAGCAGGAGACCGATGTCCCAGATCCCTCAAAGAGCTGAGCCTTTTCGGTAAGTTACGGAAAAAAGCCCGCATCCTTTTTCAGCGCGGTCGCAAGCAGCTTCTCATATTTTTTCCTTGAGATTTCCAAAGCTCCGAACCGGGCCAGATGGGCGGTGAGAAACTGCGTGTCCAACAGCGCGAACTGGCGGGCGCGCAGCCGCTCGACGAGATGGACGAGACAGACCTTTGAGGCGTCGGTCGTGCGCGAGAACATGCTTTCCCCGAAAAACGCGCCTCCGAGCGAAACGCCGTAGAGGCCGCCCGAAAGGACGCCTTCGAAATAGGCCTCAACCGTGTGGCAGTGCCCTCGTTTGAACAGGGCGTGGCAGGCATTGCGGATAGTCCCGTTGATCCATGTGCGCTCTCGCCCGTCCTTTGATTCGGCGCAGCCGTCGAGCACGCCGTGGAAATCATGGTCGATTCGGATCTCGAACCGGCCTTGCCTCACGGTCTTCAAAAGACTTTTCGGCGCATGAAATCCGTCGAGCGGAATTATTCCCCGCTTTTCCGGCTGCACCCAGAAAACTTGGTCGTCGTCCGCGTCTTCCGACATTGGAAACATGCCCATTGCGTAGGCCTGCAGCAGAAGATCAGGGTCAATTTCAACCGGCTTCATGCCGAATGCGCTCACTGCGCCGTGTCAGCGAGATATTTTTCCAGCCAATGGATGTCATAGTCGCCATTGGCGATGTCCGCATTGCCGACCAGTTCGCGAAACAGCGGCAGCGTGGTCTTGATCCCGTCAATGACAAATTCATCCAGGGCCCGGCGCAGCCGCATCATGCATTCGACGCGCGTGCGTCCATGGACAATCAGCTTGCCGACCATTGAATCGTAATAGGGCGGTATTTTGTAGCCGGCATAGACGCCCGAATCGATGCGGATGCCGAGGCCGCCCGGTGTATGGTAATGCGTGATTTTACCCGGCGAGGGCACAAAGGTGCGCGGGTCCTCGGCGTTGATCCGGCATTCGATCGCATGGCCGGAGAATTTGATGTCGCTCTGCTTCATCGACAGCCCGCCGCCGGATGCGACACGGATCTGTTCGTGCACGATGTCGATGCCGGTGATGGCCTCGGTGATTGTGTGCTCGACCTGCAGGCGCGTGTTCATCTCGATAAAGTAGAACTCGCCGTCCTCATAGAGAAACTCGATTGTGCCTGCGCCCCGGTAGCCAAGCCCTGCAATGGCGTTGGCGCAGATCATGCCGATCTTGTCGCGCTCTTCGGCGTTGAGGGCAGGGGAGTTCGCCTCTTCCCAAATCTTCTGATGCCGCCGCTGCAGCGAACAGTCGCGCTCGCCCAGATGCACGCCCGCGCCCGCGCCGTCGCCCATCACCTGCACTTCGATATGCCGGGGCTTCTGCAGATACTTCTCGATGTAAACTTCAGTGTTGCCAAACGCCGCGCCCGCCTCAGAGCGCGCCGTGGCGAGCGCAATGGCCAAATCGCCCTCGTTGCGCGCCACTTTCATGCCGCGCCCGCCGCCGCCGGCTGTGGCCTTGATGATGACCGGATAGCCGATCTCGGCGCAGATGCGCGCCGCCTCCGCCTCGTCCGACACCCCGCCCTCGGAGCCGGGAACGACCGGAATGCCCAGCCGCTTGGCGGTGCGTTTGGCCTCGATCTTGTCGCCCATGATGCGGATATGGTCGGCCGTCGGGCCAATGAATGTGATTTTGTGCGCCTCAAGAATGTCGGCGAATTTGGCGTTTTCCGACAGAAATCCGTAGCCGGGATGAATGGCGTCCGCGCCGGTGATCTCGCAGGCGGCGACGATCTGGTGGATGTTGAGGTAGGAATCGCGCGAAGGCGGCGGGCCGATGCAGACGCTCTCATCCGCAAGCCGCACATGCATCGCGTCCGCGTCCGCCGTCGAATGCACCGCCACCGTCTTGATGCCCAGCTCGCGGCAGGCTCTTAAAACACGGAGCGCGATCTCGCCTCGGTTGGCAATCAGGATCTTTTGAAACATCAAGCCGATCCCTTGTCTATTCGATGACCATCAGCATCTCGCCATACTCGACCGGGCTTAAATCCTCAATCAGGATCGCAGTTACCGTGCCTGAGCGCGGCGAGGCGATCTGGTTCATCGTCTTCATTGCCTCAATGATCAGAATGGTCTGGCCTTCCTTCACTTTCGAACCGATCTGCACGAACGGGTCAGCCCCCGGCGCAGCTGCGAAATAGGCTGTGCCGACCATCGGCGACGGGACGCCGTTGACTGAAGCAGCGGGCGCGGCCGCAGACGCCGATGGGGCTGCGGAGTGCGCAGCGTCCTGCGGTGCAATATAGTGCTGCATTGGCGCAGGCGAAGCCACTGTTCCAGCGCGCGACACGCGTATGCGCAGCTCGCCCTGCTCGACCTCAATTTCGGTCAGACCGGTCTCTTTCAGTATCGCCGCCAGATCGCGGATGACAGCCTGGTCAATGACCGAAGATTTTCCCGCCATGTGCGTTTCCCTTTTTGTTTCGCTCCGCATAGATCACAAAGCGGCCAGCGCCCGCAATCCCATGATGTAACCGTCCGCGCCAAAGCCGCAGATCACCCCTTTGGCGACCGGCGAGACAAAGCTCTTGTGTCTGAATTCTTCACGCGCATGCACATTGGACAGATGTACCTCCACGACAATGGCGTTTGACCCCTTAATCGCATCATGCAGCGCAATCGATGTGTGCGTGTAAGCGCCAGGGTTCAGGACAATGCCCGTCCCTGAAAGCCCGCCTTCCTGTATCCAGGTCAAGAGCTCGCCTTCAATGTTTGTCTGGCGGAAATCGACAGCAACGCCGAGCGCTTTGGCCTCGGCCTCAATGAGCGCCTTGAGGCCGTTCAGGTCCAGATGACCATAGACCGCTGGTTCGCGCACACCCAGCAGATTGAGGTTGGGTCCGTTCAGAACAAGGATTTTCTTCGTCTTGGCCAATCTCTGACGCTGCGCCTCCCAGCCGTGTCTCAGTCAAACGTGTAGACACGGGCCTTACCGCTTAAAAGCAACTTCTTGGATTGTCCACATGCTTTGGCAGGCGGCTAGCAGACTGTGCTCTGACATTTGCGCACATTGGCGACCTTGCCTGACAGCACATCCGCCCCCATCGCGCCGAAAACCACGTCGTCTTTGATGACATAGGACGGCGTGCCCGTGATGTTGAGCGCGGTCGCAAGCTGATGATTCTGGTCAAACAGGATCGAAATCGCCGGATCGCTCATGCCTTTGCGCAGGTCCGCTTCATTTGCGCCAAGCTGCACCGCGACCGCGATCGCGCTGTCTTCCGTCGCCCGTTCGCCGGTCAGCAGCGTCCGATGAAAATCACCGTATTTGTCCGGCAACAGCTTCTTGAACGCCTGCGCCACGACATGCGCCTTCAGTGAATCTTCACCAAGGATCGGATATTCCTTCAGCACAAACCGCAGATTGGGATCGGCCTTGACCATCGCGTCCATGTCGCTCAGCGCGCGTTTGCAGTAACCGCAATTGTAGTCATAGAACTCGACAACGGTGACATCGCCCTTGGGATTGCCAATAATAGCGTCGGCGGACGCTGAGAATATGGCGTCGCCTGATGCTGTGATCGCCTTGTCGCGGGTGATCTTTTCCTGTTTCTCCCGTTTGGCGGTCAGTGCGTCCTGCACCTCAACGAGGATTTCTGGGTTGGCCAAGAGATATTCCCGGACGATCTTTTCAATCTCCGCCTTGTCCGCACCCTCGGCAATGGCTGCGGGCGCTGTTAATGCGGCAAACCCAATCGAAAGGGCGGCAAGGGAAGCGAGGGTGAGTTTGCGCATTCATTTTCTCCAGTTCATGTCCTGTCGTGCCGCTATGAGCCAAAATGGTTCACAGCGCGCTACTTTTTCTTCTTCGGCTTGTTGGTGATAATGTCTTCGGCGCGCAGCCATCCAGGTGAGCCGGTCTTCAGCTGCCGCTGCGCCCTAGCCGCGAAAATCCGAGCCTGCTTTATGTCGCCGCCATAAAAATGCATGTCGGCGGTGGCAAGCTCAGCGTTTGCCACATCGCCGGTCTGGCCATAGGCTTGAGCGAGAAACTGGTAGCCGGCCATATTGTCCCGGTCGCGCGAAAGCGCTGCCGTAAGCTGCTTTTTCGCCGCTTCCGCGTTGCCGCTTAAGAGCAGCGCCTGTCCATAACCCACCTGCAGCAGTGAAGACTTTTCCGGGTCAAGTTTCATCGCCTTCTGATAAGCGCCCGCCGCGTCTGCCGCCTTGTTGAGTTTGATCAGCGTGTCAGCGCGCAGTTCGTAAAGATAGGGATTGCCCGGAAATTCTTTAATCAGCGCATCCGTTTTGGCGAGAGCCGCTTTGGGCGATCCGTAGAGAAAGGCTGTCAGCGCCATGCCATAACGCGCGCCGGCACCCTTTGGATTCTTGCGGAACAGGCGTGGAATCACATTGCCGCCGATTGTGTAAACAGCGATCTTGGCCCGCGCCATGTCGTGGCGCAGTTGCAGTTCCGGCGGGTCCTTTTTGTCAAAATAGGGGCTCTCCTGCGCCAGCGTCTGCAGGCCTGCGATCCGGTCCTGCGGCAGCGGATGGCTGATCCGGTAGGGGTCAACCCGCGCGCCCGACAGCGCCAGCGCGTCCGCAAAGCGCTCAAATGTGCGCAGCATGCCCGCAGCCGATTGCTGCGTGCGGTTGAGATATTCGATGGCCGAACGGTCCGCCGTGGTCTCTTCGCCGCGCTGATAGCTGAGCAGCGAGCGCCGCGCGGCCTCAACGCCGCCCGCCGCCAATCCGCCGCCGACGCCGGCCAGCCCGTCATTCTTGGTGGCCGCCCCGGCGACCGTGACGCCCATGCCAAGAATGGTTGAAAGCACCGCAAGCTTCTCCGCCGTCTCGGCCCGCTGGCGCAGCCGGAACTGATGACCGCCCGCCATATGCCCGGTTTCATGGGCGATCACGCCAATTATCTCGCCGGGTGTCTCCGCTCTCAGGATCGCGCCCGTGTGGATGAACATCCGCCGCCCGCTGACAAAGGCGTTGAACGACGGGTCATTGACCAGAACGATGTCAATCGCGCCCTTGCCTAGCCCCGCCGCCTTGATGATCGGCCGGGCATAGTCGCGGATCAGCCGCTCTATCTCCGCGTCGCGGATAATTGAAACCCTGTTATTCTCCTGCGCCGCGGCCCGCGCGGGGAGCGCGCAAAGCAAAAGGGCCGCGAACAGCAGCTGGATCACGGGTCGCATGGAATGATGGCCGGTATGAAACATGGCGGCGAGAGTAACCCAATCAGGACGCAGGAAAAAGCCGGTTTGTCCCGGCATACGAACTTGTGATGCGCATGGCTTTCGGGCAAATCTGCGGCTGATATTGCCGGGAGAAGCTAATTTTGACCGTTTCGCGCCGCAGCGCCGTTGAACCCTTCCATGCGATGGACGTGCTGGCGGAGGCGAACCGTCTGGCCGCCTTGGGAAAGCCAGTTATTTCCATGGCCGTCGGACAGCCCTCCGATCCCGCGCCAAGGCCGGTTTTGGAAGCGGCGCGCAAAGCGCTGGAGCAGGGCCGCCTCGGTTATACCAACGCCCTCGGCATCGATGCGCTGCGCAACCGCATCGCCCTTCATTATTTGGAGCACTATGGCGTCTCAGTCGATACAGCGCGTGTGGCTGTGACGACAGGCTCCTCATCCGGCTTCAATCTTGCCTTTCTGGCGATGTTTGACGTGGGCGACCGTGTGGCAATCACCCGCCCCGGTTATCCCGCCTACCGCAACATCATGACGGCGCTTGGCATCGATGTCGTCGAAATCCCGGTTGGCCCGGGTGAGGGAGGACTGACTGCGGAGCGCCTCCAGGCCGCACACCGTGAAATGCCTTTGAAAGGCCTCCTCTTCGCCAGTCCGGCAAATCCCACCGGCGCGTCAATGACGTCAATCGACATGAGAACGCTGGTGCTGACTGCGGAAGAGCTGGGCATCCGTGTCATTTCCGATGAAATCTATCACCGTCTCTCCCATATCGGTCCTGACCAGACCGCCCTTTGCATCAGCGACAACGTCACCATCATCAACTCTTTCTCGAAATATTATTGCATGACCGGCTGGCGCATCGGCTGGATGGTGCTGCCGCACGCTCTGGTCCGCCCCGTCGAGCGCATCGCGCAGAGTCTGTACATTTCCCCGCCGGAGCTCTCACAGATTGCCGCCGTTGAAGCCTTTTCCGGCGAGGCCGAGCTTGAGATGGTCAAGGCGCGCTATGGCGAAAGCCGCCTTCTGCTGATGGAACGTCTGCCGCGCCTCGGCTTTGATCTCGCCGCTTCGATGGATGGCGCCTTTTACGCATGGTGCGATGTGTCGCGTCACACAAATGATTCAATGGTTTTCGCCCAGAAAATGCTCGCCGAAACCTTTGTTGCCGCCACGCCTGGCCATGATTTTGATCCGCTTAGCGGCAATCGTTACATGCGCTTTTCCTATGCGGGCAGGCCATCCGACATGGCGGAGGCGCTGCGACGCATTGAGAAATGGCTTTAACATATTGAATTTGATAAAGAAACCTCTTTTGAATTCAGGGTGAGACCGTGTGCCTTCTTTATAATATGACGACAAACCAGCAGGCCGTAATCGACTTCACCCGCGCCCTTGTGACCGCTGTCGGCAATTTGCCGCCGTCGCTGGACATTTATCCAGACTATGCCGCGCCAATCGTGCGAAATGGCGCAGGCGGGCAGCGCGAGCTGGTCAACGCCCGCTGGGGCATGCCGACGCCGCCGCAATATCTTAAAGGCGCCGCCGACAGCGGCGTCGGCAACATCCGCAACCCGAACTCGCCGCACTGGCGCGCATGGCTTTCGGTTCCGCACCGATGCGTGGTCCCCGCCACCGCCTTCAGCGAATGGACGGGCGAGAAAGGCGCGCAGCGGAAAGTCTGGTTCGCGCTCAACGACAATCAGCCGCTGTTCTTCTTCGCCGGCATCTGGACGCGCTGGAATGGCGTGCGCAAAAAGAAGGAGGGCGAGGCCGCACACGAATTGTTCGGCTTCCTGACCTGCGAGCCAAACGGCGTGGTCCGCCCTATACACCCGAAGGCCATGCCCGTGCTTCTCACGCGGCAGGACGAGGTTGAAACCTGGCTCACAGCCCCCATCAATGAAGCCATCAAGCTCCAGCGTCCTCTGCCGGACGAGGAACTGACCATCATTGAGCGGTAGGGGTCGCTGCGGAAGGCTGCCGGCTGTATCTTCCGGGGAGCGGCCCTTCGGCGGGCTCAGGAGTGTGAGTGAGTTTCAAAATGCGGGGAAGGGTCTCATGCTCAGGAGCAACTAGTTTCGTTCAATATCAATATGTTACGGTTTTCTTGCGTGGATAAGTCACGATTTTCATCCCCACCCCTCAATTCTCCATCATACTTCAACCGCTGCTCTCATGGGACCGGATGATCACCGGCATTCGGGAGAGCGGGCGGCCTATGGCAGCGGACGGCAGAGGTGTCGTACGGCGGGCGGAGTTCCCTCAGCCATGTCCCTCCTGGCCTTCGCGTGCTCTGGAAAGAGCGCCCCATGCGCCAGCCCGGGCAAAAAGCCGTGACAGGGCGTGTGGCGAGCCACACCCGACATAGGTAAGTTCCATTCGGCAGGACCACACGCCCTGGACTTCCCCTAAATGACCGGATGCGTAAAGCAGGCGCGGTGATGAGGAGGCTTGTCCGCCGACTTGTCCGCCGAAAGCCTCGGCGAAGGGGGAGGCGCGATTCTAAGCGGGCTTGTCGGCAAATGGACGATGCCCTGCGCGTGACGGCAACGAAAAGGCATTATGCGAAATTTTGGCCGCCTCGCGGGCTTTTTGGAGACTTAGGGCTGAGGCGGCAAAGGCCGCCGCCGGATCAGGCCGCGAAGGCCGCTTCCAGCGTTTCATGGCGCTGGACGACAGCAAATTCAATAGCGACGCCTTCGTCGAAATGGCGCACGACCTCGCCGCGCATATTGCCGAGGGTCACCGGTGTGCCGAGCGCCGGCTTGGCGTCCGATTCAACGGCCGCGCCGGAGAGAGACAGATCGACAATGCGGCACTGATACTGGCGTCCGTCATTCATCGTCATCACGGACATCGGGTTCTGCGGCAACACACGCTCGTGGCGGCGGTCTTCCGGCAGGTCGAGCTCATGCTTGTTGGCAAGCCAGGTCAGCTGCGCCGCCAGCTTATCCTTCTTGCGGTCGGACGCCAAGATCGTCATGGCAAAACCGTCTTGAAGATTGCGGGTCAGCACGCCTTCGACGCGTCCGATGTGATCGATATAGGCAATCACCTTTTCGCCCAAATCGCCCATGTGATCGGTGATGAACGACGCGTTGCCAGGCGACATGTCGACAACCTGACACGCATGCTCGGTGCGGTCCTCCAGCATGAACCGGCCATAGACCTTAACCTTGACCCGCTGGTAAGAGCGGTTTTCGGTGTTACCGTAGCCGGATGCGCCTGTTTCGGACATCGTGAAATCCATGAAAAATCAAGTTGAACGGCATTGCCGCTTTCCACCAACCTCAGAATAGGAAAATTCTATTAACAAGCCGTAATTATCCACGCGTCAAAACAGCAAAATTAATGCTTGTCCCGGCCGCCGGAAATAATTGTCAGATGGCGGACCCGCCTGTTGCCGGTTCGCGGCGGAGTTTCTGTCCCGTTGCGGGACAAGCCGCGCCGCTCAGTGAAGTTTGCTGATGTCGGCGCCAGCGGAGGCACATTCATGCCTGGACGGTTGTTGAGATAGAGATATTCCTTGTCTGGATCGACGACTTTGACAGTGGTGATAATGTTGTCGAGAATAAGATCCGCGCCGAGCCAGAACGGCCTTTCGTCAGGAATGATAGCGCCGAACAGCCGGGCGCTCTCCTTGCCGCCCTGCAAGGGCAGCAGCAGTGCCTCAAACGAGCAGCTGCGGCCTTCGGCGCTTCGCCCTTCAAAGCCGATCATGCAGATGATTTTCTCATCAAACGCCGAATTGACCAGCTTTCGCACTAACGTGAGGTCGTGCGCGCCAAACAGGCTGGCGAACGAATAGTTCTTCAATTCGCGGCCATAGAGGGCGCAGACGCGCGTGCCTGCGAGGCGGAACACTGATTGACCGCGCGCGTCGCGCTCCAGAATGAATGTGTCGGCAAGCATCCGGCGGATGTCCGCCGGCTCTATTTCCGTGCGCGAGGGAGCCGGCCGGCCGCCGCGCAGCCTGTTCCAGTACATGAACAGCTCAATGGTTGATTCATTCTTCATCTCAATGCCAGTCCTGCCGTCATGCATGTTTCAAAATGCAACAGGCGCATGCCCGCTGCATCTCTTTGGCTTGAAGCAGCACGCGCCATGCCAGCGCCGCCGCATGACGCCGGGACAGGCGGCGGGGCGCGCCGTGTTAAGGTTAACGCCGGGTTTAGATTGTCTGGCGGGGCCATATGTGAGATAGTACATCATGATCCGAAACCATTGGTTTCACAGCAAAAACTGACTTAGAGCTTTTTCTCTTTGGGAGAGATGGGGGCTCGGCAGGCCGTTCAGGGAAGTTCCCGGAACGGCTTTTTTTTCGCCGGAAATTAATCATTGTTGGCACTCAGCCACTGCTTGCCTTCGGTGGCCAAACAGTGAGAAGACTGATGACAAATGAGCCCGTATGAACCAGACAGCCGCAGCAATGCGCATGAGCCGCTTTTCTTTCTCCACACGTCCATTGTGACGGCGGTCACGGTGTGCGCCACGCTTTATCTTGCGCAGACCTACCTCTTGTCCGCCGAAGCCAACTCGAGTGTGCTGCATTACCTCGCCTTCATCCCTGCGCGGACAGCAGAATCCGGCGATTGCCTCCTGTCGATGACAACATCTGTTACCTACTCACTGCTTCATGCCAGCATGGCGCATCTTGCGGTCAACATGATCTGGCTGGCGGCCTTTGGCGCGCCGCTCGCAGAGCGGATTGGCACTGTCCGGTTCGCCGGATTCTGGGTTTTCACGGCACTTTGCGCAACCGGTATGCATTTGCTCACTCACATTGGCGACCCAGCGCCGTTGGTTGGTGCGTCGGGCGTCGTGTCGGGCGCCATGGGCGCTGCTGCGCGGTTCGGATTTGCCACAGCTGGAAGCGCGGGGCCAAGAGCGTTCACTGGTGCGCCGCTCGCCCTCGCAGCGGTGCTCCGCAGCAAAAGCGTGATCACATTTGTTCTGGTCTGGGCGCTGGTGAATTTTGTTTCAGGCTCTGGCGTGGTCGACATCGGGCAAGGAAGCGGCGGCATTGCGTGGGAAGCCCATATCGGCGGCTTCCTTGCGGGGTTCTTCGGACTGCGCCTGTTTGACGTGAGGCCAGCTTGACCAGATGCGAAAGTCCGCATGAAATTCTTGCATAAGCGGCGAAAGCGGCGCAGCTTAGAAAAGTGAAAAGCCTGAGACGCGCGTCTTCAGCACTGGCCGCGCAGGTGAAACCAGCTTTGGAGGCAAGTCATGACGGTGCGGGAAATTTTGAACGAGAAGGGACACGAGGTTGTCACGCTGACGCCCGACGTGACTGTCGCCGAGGCGGTGGCGGTTCTGGCGAAACACCGGATCGGCGCAATCGTTGTCACCAACGGCGCGGGTGTCATTAAGGGCATATTGTCCGAGCGCGACATAGTCCGGCGTCTGGCGGAGGACGGGGCGGAATTTCTGAAGCACAAAGTGTCAGAATTAATGACTGCCAATGTCAAAGTCTGCGCGGAGAACCACTCCAACAATGAAGTGATGGAAATCATGACCAATGGCCGCTTCCGGCATTTGCCGGTGGAGCGGGACGGCAAGCTGATCGGGGTGATTTCCATCGGCGACGTCGTCAAACGCCGGATTGCCGAGGTGCAGCGCGAGGCGGAGGAGATCCGAAGCTATATTGCGACGGCCTGATCAGGCCAGCACTGCGCGCAGCCGTTCGACATCTTCGAGTTTGGCGATGGTGGCCTCGTAGCCGAGTTTGATGGCCTCATCGGCGCGGTGGAATTCGCTTAGGCCGATATTGCCAAGTTTCGGATGCAGCGACAGATCCGGCGGATCGCCGGCAAGTCGGGCCCGCGCGATGCGGTCTTGAATGATGTTGAAAGCCTCCACCATGACGCCGGAAATGCCGAGCCGCGATTCGCGAGCCGCATTTTGCTGACGCGCTGCGCCGGAAGGAGCGCCGAGACTGGCAAGCCCTGCGTCATGCTTGACGACGGCGGCGCGGCCGAAATGATCGTAATGCAGATTGACCGCCACGACGCGCTGTTCTTCGTAAGCGCGGCAGACGGAGACAGGCACCGGATTGACCAGCGCGCCGTCCACCAGCAGGCGGTTGTTACAGTTAACCGGCTCAAACACGCCGGGCAGCGCATAGGATGCGCGCATGGCGTTGATGAGGGAGCCGCTCGACAGCCAGATTTCATGGCCGGTGCGGATTTCAGTGGCCACGCATACCAAGGGTCTGGACAGGTCGCCGAACGAGTAGCGGCCCAAATGTTCGGTGAGCTTCTGGGTGAGCTTCAGGCCGCCAAGCAAGCCGTTGCCACCCAGATGAAAATCAAGCAGGCCGAATATGCTGCGCTTGGTGAGACTGCGGGCGAACTCTTCGAGTTCGTCCAGCTTGCCTGCCAGATAACAGCCGCCGACAAGCGCGCCAATTGATGTTCCGGCAATCATGCTGATTGGAATGTTCGCCTCATCAAGCGCCCGGATGACGCCGATATGGGCCCAGCCGCGCGCCGCGCCGCCGCCAAGCGCCAGCGCAATACCTGAATCTTTATGTGGGGAAGGTTCGGGAAAGGCAACGCTCGGATAACCGGTTCCGGCGGCAGCGCCTGCCGGCTCCATTTCCACAGTCACGGCGTCTGCAATTTGCAATCGCCCCTTACGCGTGGCCCACTCAAGCACTTCAGCCTCCTGGTCTTGTTCGTCACCTTAGCATCATTCAGTGATGAAATCGTAAATCAACACCCATTTGGGTTAAGATGGGTCACGAATTGGAGGTAGAAGGTTCAATGAGTGGCGCTCAATCGTCTTTTTTGAGCGAAGCGATGCCATTTTGCATCTCCACTGTCCGGTAGAAGCAAGAGCGGCGGCCGGTGTGGCAGCTCACATTATTCCCGGTGACAGTGACCTTCAGCCAAATCGCATCCTGGTCGCAGTCGACGCGCATTTCCTTGATCTTCTGCAGGTTGCCGGAGGTTTCGCCCTTCTTCCAAAGCTCCTTGCGCGACCGTGACCAGTAATGCGCGATGCCGGTTTCGAGCGTCAGCCGCAGCGCCTCATCATTCATATGCGCCACCATCAGCAGCGCGCCATCATTCAAATCCGTGACAATTGCGGTCACAAGCCCCGACGAATCAAAGCGCGGCGCAAATTTGGCGCCTTCCTCGACATCATTTTTCATTGCAGATTCTGAGTGGGCGGACATTTTCGGCCTTTTTCGTATGAGGCCGGCCTGTCGGTCAGCTCTTGAGCATGGTCATAAACCGCACTTGTTCATGCGGATTGTCAATGAATGAGCCGGTAAAGCGCGTTGTCAGCGTTGTCGAGCCTGAAAGGCGGATGCCGCGCATCGCCATACACATATGTTCAGCCTCAATCATGACGGCGACGCCGCGCGGATTGAGCACATCCTGAATGCAGTCGGCGATCTGCGCGGTCATGGTTTCCTGCGTCTGCAGGCGGCGGGCGAAAATGCTGACGACACGGGCGATCTTCGACAGGCCGACCACACGGGAATCCGGCAGGTAGGCGACATGCGCCTTGCCGATGATCGGCACGACATGGTGCTCGCAGTGCGAATGGAAGGCGATGTCCTTGATGAGGACGATGTCGTCATAACCGGCCACTTCCTCAAAAGTGCGGCCAAGCTCGGCTTCCGGGTCTTCGCCATAGCCGGAGAAGATTTCCTCATAGGCTTTGACCATTCGGGCCGGCGTGTCGAGCAGGCCTTCACGCTCCGGGTTATCGCCGGTCCAGCGCAAAAGCGTCAGCACGGCGGCTTCCGCCTCTTCGCGCGAAGGGCGGATTATGCTCGGAATCCGGGCGGCTGAACCGTTGGCAGCGGCAGTTGAACCATTTTTGACAAACGCGTCCATATGGCGTCTCCAGTAGTTCCGCTCGATGGCGGGACGAGTTAAACGGACACGCCGGAATCCCTGGATCGGGAGAGGACGGCGAATGTTCGATACCGGGATTTTCCGCGGCGTTGCGGCAGTGGAAAATCTTGGCTCGACCCTATATAATAGCCTGAGTTTGAATTTGTAGCGCTTTGCGCGTCAAATTTTGTAAACAGGCCGTCAAGGAGCGGCGCGCGATGATCAGCGACGTTTATAACGCCAAAATTCTGGGTTACGCCGGCAATATCCCGCGCATCGGCAGGCTCGCCAATCCCGACGCGAGCGCGACGGCGCATTCCAAGCTGTGCGGCTCGACGGTGACGGTCGATATCAGGATGAACAAGGACATTGTCGTTGATTTCGCCCACGATGTGAAAGCCTGCGCGCTGGGGCAGGCGTCCTCGTCGATCATGGCAAGCCATGTCATCGGGTCGAGCGCCGCCGAACTGCGCAAGGTGCGCGAAGAGATGCGCGCCATGCTGAAGGAAAACGCCGGCCCGCCGGCCGGGCGGTTTGAGGAATTGAAGTTTCTCGAGCCGGTGCGCGATTTCAAGGCGCGCCATGCTTCCACCATGCTGACGTTTGACGCTGTGGTGGATGCGATAGGGCAGGTAGAGGCGCGCCATGCGGCCGTCTGAGGCGCTCGCGAAACACCGCGATGCGGCCCGCGTTATCGTGTCTTTCTATCCGTTCGCCGAACCGCGCATTTTTGGTTCAACGGCGCGCGGGGAGGATACGGAAGCCAGCGATCTTGACATTATTGTATGCCGCTGCGGGAACCCTACCTATTTTGACCTGTTCAAACTGGAAGATGAGTTGGGATCGTTTTTGGGCGTCAAGGTGGATATTAGGACAGAAGGCGAGTTCTCGCCTCGCATTTTGAACCGCATCAGCCGTGATTTCATCACACTATGAGTGACCAATTGGACGAAGTTCTGATTGACCATCTCATGAGCCAAGGGCACCTTTGTTCAATTGGCCGCCGAAGTGTGTTACTGGCAGCTTCGGCGCACAACTAGGGAAAGCCCAGCTATGAAACCCTCCGAGTCTCTCGCCAAGCACCGCGACGAAGTGCTTGAGATCATTGCGAAATATCCGGTGAGCAATCCGAGGGTGTTTGGATCGGTGGCGCGGGGAGAGGATGTGGAGGGGAGCGATATTGATATCATCATACACCCGCACCGGGGCCTCACCTATTTCGACGTTGCGCGTATGGCGTTTGAGCTGGAGGCCTTGCTTCAGTGCAAGGTCGATCTCGGCGAGGACACGGCGATAAAGAACCACGCAAAAGACAGCATCTTCAGCGATGCCCGCGCGCTATGACGCCAGCAAGCGAACGAGGCCTGCGGGCATGGCTTCAGGACATTGTGGAATGGAGCGCGAGGCTTGAGGGGCATGTCGCGGATCTGAGCGAAGCCGATTTTCTTACAGACGCGAAGACTCAAGACGCCGTCATTCGGTGCATTATCTGCATCGGGGAGGCAGCGCGGCATATCATGGCTAGGAAAGAAGAGCTGGGTGTCAGTGCCGACAATTCGGACTTTTTCGAAGCCTATTGGGCCCGCAACAGACTTGCACACGGATACTTTGATATCGACGCAGGAAGGGTCTGGCTCACTGCCATATCGTCCGTCCCACAGCTTTCGCGCCAAACCCAAAAGCTTATCCTGGATCACTTTGGCGGCTGAAGTGAGCAACACCCGTAACTTCCCCGGCCCTTTCCGCAAAACCCCCGGCCGCCTCTTCGGCACGGGCCTGGTGCGCCTTTACCAGCTGACTCTCTCCGGCTTCATCGGCAATTCCTGCCGCCATCTGCCGACCTGCTCGGAATATGCCTACGAGGCCATCGCCCGGCACGGGCTTTGGTCCGGCGGCTGGATGGGTCTGTTCCGGGTGATGCGCTGCGGGCCGGGCGGCACGCATGGCGTTGACAATGTGCCAGAAATTCTCGGCTCCCGGCTGAAATGGTATTTTCCCTGGCGCTATTGGCGGCCTTTACCTTGAATCTATGTTGCGTTATCACCCTGCGCGCCTTGTGATCAGGCGCAATTCACACCACCCGCGCTCGTAGGCGGGACTGGAAAATGGAGTATTAGATGAAACAGGTTTCCCTGACATTTCCCGACGGCTCAATCCGCGACTATGACGCGGCGCTGACGGGGCTTGCCCTTGCCGAGGGCATTTCAAAATCGCTGGCCAAGAAGGCAGTTGCCTACGCGCTGGACGGCGAGGTGCGCGATCTGTGCGACCCGATCGGCGCGTCCGGCGCGATGGAGATATTGACGCGCGATGACAAGCGGGCGCTGGAGCTGATCCGCCATGACTGCGCGCATGTGATGGCCGAGGCTGTGCAGGAGCTGTTTCCGGGCACGCAGGTCACGATCGGCCCCGTCATTGAGAACGGCTTCTATTACGATTTCGACCCGCAAGACGCCGTTCACGCCGGAAGACCTGCCGGTCATCGAAAAGAAAATGCGCGAGATCATGGGGCGCAACAAGCCGTTCACCAAACAGGTCTGGACGCGCGAAAAGGCGCGGGAAGTCTTCGCCGCCAAGGGCGAGACGTACAAGCTGGAGCTGATCGACACGGTCAAGGCGGGCGAGGATTTGAAAATTTACGCGCAGGGCGACTGGTTTGACCTGTGCCGCGGGCCGCATATGGCCTCGACGGGGCAGATCGGCACGGCGTTCAAGCTGATGAAGGTGGCGGGCGCCTATTGGCGCGGCGATTCCAACAAGCCGATGCTGTCGCGCATTTACGGCACGGCCTGGCAGACGCAGGAGGAGCTCGACGCCTACCTCCACATGCTCGAAGAGGCCGAGAAGCGCGACCACCGCAAGCTGGGCCGCGAGATGGACCTGTTCCATTTCCAGGAGGAGGGGCCGGGCGTCGTTTTCTGGCACGCCAAGGGCTGGCGCATGTTCCAGAACCTTGTCTCCTATATGCGCCGCCGCCTGGATCAGCAGGGCTACCAGGAAGTCAACGCGCCGCAGGTTCTGGACAAGTCGCTGTGGGAAACATCCGGCCACTGGGGCTGGTATCAGGAGAACATGTTCGCGGTGAAATCCGCCCATGCGTTCACCAATCCCGATGACGAAGACGCCGATCAGCGGATTTTTGCGCTGAAGCCGATGAACTGTCCCGGCCATGTGATGATCTTCAAGCACGGCCTCAAATCCTACCGGGACCTGCCGATCAAAATGGCCGAGTTCGGCAATGTCCACCGCTACGAGCCGTCCGGCGCGCTGCACGGGCTGATGCGGGTGCGCGGCTTCACGCAGGACGACGCGCATATTTTCTGCACGGAGGAGCAGCTGGCTTCCGAATGCCTGCGGATCAACGACCTGATCCTGTCCACCTACGCCGATTTCGGCTTCTCCGGCATCACGGTGAAACTCTCGACGCGCCCGGAAAAGCGCGTCGGCTCCGACGCGAACTGGGACCATGCCGAAGCGATCATGGGCAATGTTCTCAAGCAGATCGAGGCGCAGTCCGGCGGGACGATCAAGACGATGATCAATCCGGGCGAGGGGGCTTTCTATGGCCCGAAGTTCGAATATGTGCTGCGCGACGCCATCGGCCGCGACTGGCAGTGCGGCACGACGCAGGTCGATTTCAACCTGCCGGAGCGCTTCGGCGCCTTCTATATCGACAATGAATCCAACAAGAAGCAGCCGGTGATGATCCACCGCGCCATCTGCGGCTCGATGGAGCGTTTCCTCGGCATCCTCCTCGAAAACTACGCCGGCAGCCTCCCCCTCTGGTTCGCGCCGCTGCAGGTGGTGGTGGCGACGATCACGTCGGATGCGGACGAATATGGCAGGGAAGTCGCCGCGCTGTTGAAGAAGGCCGGCCTCCTGGTCGAGACGGATTTCCGCAACGAGAAAATCAACTACAAAGTCCGCGAGCATTCGCTGGCGAAAGTCCCGGTCATGCTGATCTGCGGCAAGCGCGAGGCGGAGGAGCGCACAGTGAATGTGCGCCGGTTCGGGTCGCGGGATCAGAGCGAGGCGGGGCTGGAGGAGGCGGTGAGGGCGCTGGTTGAGGAGGCGCGGGCGCCGGATTTGCGGCGGGCGGAGTGAGGCCGAGCTGCTGGATTGAGGGGCCGCGTTCCTTCCTCCTTGCGGGGAACGTGCCGCCGCTAGGCGGCGAATGGGAACCAAATATCTGCCAGTAGTTGGATAATAAGCATTTGGGTGTACGGTTTGCAACTAGTTGCAAAGCGCTCAAAAGTAGTAGTAGTTTGTCTCAATTGGGGAGACAGAATTCCGCCGCCACCACGAGTTGAAGATCCTTCTGGTTCCAAGATCACTTCAGTCCTTGTTCTTGGCGATGATACGTATAGCCGTCGTCGCTCGGTCGCGTACCAGTTCTTTTTGATCTGGAGTTCCACCTCTGATGTAGATTTAACGTTTACATCTATCTGTCGCGATGAAGAGTTGGCAGGGCCAAAATTGGCAAATGGTCCTGCGCTTCATGTTGGAAGGGCTATCACATTCGATGATTTCGTGCGGGGCCTCAGCAGTGGTCAGTTCGGTGCGCACATGTGCTCGACGGAGGCGTCGGTCATCTTGCCTGCCTCTAAGCAACCCTGATGCCGGCGCAGGTGATGATGGGGCGGTGGCCATCATAAAGGCGTCACTTGATCCAGGAACTCCAGTCCCTACATTGGATAGGAGGGTGACGTGGTATTTTTACGATGAAAACTTGCCAACAGATCCACTTATCCATGTAGCGTCAAATTTGGCACACCGCCTCGCATTGCCCGGAGTTAAGGGAAAGAAAATCGGCGCCACCAATCCGAAGGACTTCATTGTTTTTTCGATTCCGATAACGTCGATAGACGATCCCCGGAAACCGCGATTCACCGATAGCGGCGAACTTAGATTTCTGGAAGTGTGGCGCCCGGGTGGAAAAACGGCCCCGTGGATTGCTGGATGCTTGGGTTTGGACGAAGCAGTCGGCGCTCCGACCATCCTTGCAACGTCGATATCGGACGTAAGATCGACCCAATGCTATGAACCTTAACCATTTTGTGCTTGTCTCGCGATGATGAAAAGTCCTTCGATCCATCAAACAACGGCCCCCGACTTTGACCGAGCCGTTGGCTGAGGCGATGAAAAGCGCTGCTGCTTCAAGGCTGATCGAAGTGATGCCGCCACTTAGATGCGGGCCTTGAAGGCGATCTCTCCCTGCCGAGGTTGTCGACGAAGCATTTTCTCATGCGTTGGCATCGACAATTACCGGTTTGAACTCACAACCGTCAGTTACTGCCGAGTTGCTGATCGGCGCCGAACAATGTGCAGATGGCGCTGGCGCAAACGGTTGCTGGACAAAACGCGATCGTTTGTCCGCGACAAACTAAGCATACATCGAGACCTCCGGCAAGAAATTCAGGGAAGCGCCACAGTGGATAGAGCAAATTGGCGGACGATACTGTCCCTTGCTCGTGCTGTGGGGATTTCAATATCGCTGGAACGTCTTGAGACAGAAACAGAACTCAAGGAGTTTGCGCCTCTCCTTTGGTTGGACATTGCAAATAGCGAACTTGCCTCGGGCGAGTTTGTTGAGCGCGTGGAGCAATTTTTCAGTCAAGGCACATTCCACGCATTTGCACTTATCCCACGCTTGAAATCCATATTTCAGAAACATGGTGCGGGAACAGCTCAATCTGTTCTCGATGCTGGCTACCGTAAGCTTTTTGTCGATCAAAAATATGCCGAAGCGGATAGCTTGATCGACAGGGCAAACATTGTCTTGCCCGAAGGTTGGGAACGTCTGCGCAAAGATGGAACCTTCGTTCCCAACGCTCAAACCACGGTAACGAGCAAATACATCGACGCGATGGTCAGGCATTTGCAAATTGGGTCAGACAAACCAGCTTTGGTCGTGAGAGTGATCAGAGAAATGCTGGATCATTTACTTGCCGGTGACGCGGTTATCAAGAGGAGCAAGGGCCGAACGGGTTGAATCGCTTGTTCCGGTCTCTGCCCGAACTGCCTCATTTGAGCCTGGTCTACTGACCGGGCTATGGCCGATTTACGGCTCCAGATGCTCGGGATTGGACTGGTGGCAAGATTGCAGTCAGTGGCGCTTACATCTTCCTAAGAAATCAAAGTTCGAAAAGTTCGTTAAATCGGCTGCCACAACTGAGACAGTAGCGTCTTGGAGCAAGTGAACCGATTCTCAAGGAAGCACAAATTGTCACCACCGTAACAACAATGAGCTTTCGCTCTGCGCGTTGATTAATGCAGCTGATCGCATTGGCCTTTCAGGCAGAGGAATGAGCGGCAGTATCATTGAACGTAGCCCCGAAGATGCATTCGTCAAGCGAGTCTGCGACGCGGCCGAACAGCTATGGCTGATGCGTGCTTGGGAATACGATCAGTCTCTAAAGGACCAAGCATGGTCGACATACTATGCCGTGGATGCCGATGTTTTTACTACATATGGGTCCGTGGAGCGACAAGCTCTGCGAACAAAGGACCGTCCAGGTTACTCCGAGGTGTTTTTTGATGATCCGTCAGCGGATAGCTACGGCTTGGTCGTAACGAATTGTTGACCACATTTACTATTAATCCGCAACCGGGCATGCCGCTTCACAGTTATCCCCCCCATCGATTTCGAAATTAGAAACATTCTTTCGGCCATGACTTTGAGACTGGGGCGGGAGCCAACACCGGTAACTATTGATACAGAAGCAATCGCGGCAGCGATCGCTGAGATTAGAAATCTGGATAGAAACGAGCGAATCCCACAGATATTCTGACACACTTTTCAAAACTTCTGTCTGTGCAGGAAAATAGCGCAAGGGCTGAATATCTACGACTTTCAAATCTACTGGAACTTCGCTGTGTTGTCTCCTCACACGCTTTAGAAATTGAAGACGGATATCCGAAAATCGTGGCAGACGCGATTAATTCAGAGAATGACGTGGCTGAACTTTATGAACATATTTTGCTGTCAAGCGAATGGATTGATCGACTATCAAAGAAACAGAGCGTTAGGCTTGCAGAATATAGGCAGCAAAAATTAATACGAGATGCATATGCTCTTGCGCGCCTTGAAATTTGGAATGGAAAGCTCGAGATCAAAAGGCACGGGTGATTTATGTGACTGGCGCACCACATATTCTGAACGCTGCGCTAAGTTATAAGAAAGAGAATATAAACTTCTTTTCGACGAGCATTAGGCACTTAAGGTATTTTTTAGCTTCGCTGGAAGTGGTTGTCCGTTCTGACACCTCCTCCAATTCTGAAGGCAAATCATCAAGCCAGTTTTTCGAATGGATCGTGACATTCTTGGCTGACTGTCGCCTTGACTGAGCGACAAGTTACAAATCTGTTGGTGACTTTCAAATTGATCAGGAGTTAGAGAAAGCGGCAAAGGTTGCTTTTAGGCGCGACTTAAATTCGGCGCAGACATCCAGGCTAAGTGGCGCGACTATCTGCTGAGCATCGCGGCGTCTTACGTTCGCCAGAACAGGTTTTGGAGTTGACTAAGCGGGAATTGCGACAGAGCCAGTAAATTTCGGCAATCGATACTGGAAAACATTCAATGAGAAAAGTGACTCTAGAATTGAGGAAGAAAATGATCGCGCATGGGATGACTGTTTTAGAACAGAAACTCGAGCCGGCTTTTTTGTTGGTTACGAAGCAGGCGCCAGAAAGGGAGAGCCACTAAAGGTTAGTGCCGTCGCTAAGATTTGATCGTTAGCCGCGTACTGAAGATTTTGTTAGATTCACAAGCGAGTGGCGTGATCCAAAGAGTGATATTGATGCTCAATGAATGAGATACGCTTAGAAAAAGTGAGAGAGGAAAAGAAGGGAGATTTTTTGTATGTTTACTATCTCGCTCACGTGGCTCTTTTCGCAGCGAGAGGAGATTGGAGAATTGGCGTAATATTGTCAGTAAGGGCAATAGGAATGGGTCTCACCGGAGCCTGAAAACGAAACTACAGGTTATGGACGAGAGGCGTGCTACTTGGCGGTATACTGCTTCTGCTACTGGTTCAAAACAATATCAGATTTATTTGAGGCGGAGTCTAATCTTGATAGAGCAATTGCGATCTACCACAAGGAAATTGCGAAAAAACACAGTCTAGTAGCGTTGCCGGATAGATTTGACGCCGAAAAATAGCTGTTACTATGACGAACTCCTCTATAGACGATATGGGCAAAGTGAAGGAAGGGATATAGGTAATCCAAGTTCGAGTGAATGGAACTCAATTAGGACAAAATACGTGGATCTATCAAATAAACTTTTAAAGAAAATAAATAAAAAATATCAAATAGAAAACGAAACGAGAATAAATAACTTGATGTGTCGCTTGTTGTAGGATAGATTTAAATATTTTATTGATATCGATGCAATGGATGATTTACGTTAGGATATGTTTGTTTCGTCTGGCCGAAGATTAAATCAATTTTTGTCTAATTCCAATGAGAGCTGGAGCTATTATATGGAGTTTATCGATCTTACTGGAGGGCCGCCACAATGAACGGCACACAGAGGCGCTTGGAGATTAGCAAGAGGTTAAACCCGCACAAAATCGCAATGCACGCCATTTTCCCATATGATCGCTCTCGATACGAAGACATTGGCGATAGGTCTGAGGCATTGATCAGGCACAAGAAGTGATGCTCTTGAAGGGGCAAGGGCGGTGGCGACTGTGACTTTCACTACTCTCTCACCCAAAACTACCACCGGGGAGCACCCTCCTGGCACACCAACGTCACCGAACTCGACTACCGCCGCGCCCGAGCCCGCCTCAGAGGTGGGCGGGCCCGCATCGACGCGCAGCAGCGCGTGGCAAGCTCACCGCCCGTGAACGTGTCGAGCTGCTGCTCGATGAGCGCAGTTTTGAGGAACATGACATATTCGTTACGCACCGGGCCGTGGGGTTCGGCATGGCGGTGACCAAGATGCCGGGGATGGCGGTGTCTCGGCTGGGGACGGGGAAAGGGCAGACCATTTAAGCGTGCAGTCACCGAATTCACCGTGACGTCGCAGTCAAGTCGCCCGACTACTCCGCCGCCACCACCTCAACATCCGCGTTCCGCCCCGCCACCACGGTGAAATCCTTCTGATACAGCTTGTCCTTGTTCTTGGCGATGATCGTGTAATCGCCCTCGGACAGCACCATGGAGGCAAACGCGCCGACGCTTTCCTTGATGATTTCGCCGGACGGGTTGACCACCGACCAGGCCGTGTCGGCCATGGCCTCGCCGCCCTCGGCGCGCACCAGTTTCAGCGTCAGCTCCGCCGCCTTGTGCTCGACGGACGCCTCGGTCAGCTTGCCGGCCTCGACGCGGATATCGGCGCGGATGATGGCGTTGACCGAGCCATAGGTTGAAACGATGTGGTAGGTGCCGGCGTTCAGCCGGACGATCCTGTCGGGCAGCACATCCGGCGCGATCAGGGCGCGCTCGCCTTCGGCGTTCTCCTCGCCCTGATAGATGGAGAAGCGCAGGTTTGCCGGGGGAATGCGCTGGCCGCCGGACAGGACCGCGCCGAGCTTCAACCCGCCGGCGTCAAGAACGATGCTCTCTTTGCGCGGTTCATTGCCGAGCGTGATGCGCTTGGTGGCGCCGGCGCGGCCGAAGGCGGCGTGGACGATGTAGCTGCCGGGTTCAAGCTCAAAGCTGGTCGAGCCGCCTTTTCCGGTGGCAATCAGCGGCAGTTTGCCGTCGGCGGCGGCATCGGGCTGAAACACGCGCCATACGAGGCCGCTGTCGATGGCGGCGCCGTCCTCGGACAGCTTGGCGGCGAGCGTCAGCCTGCGCAGCGGCTGCGCGGCCTCATTGCCCGAATTCACCGGGGCGAGATTGAGCAAAGGCAGCTCCGCTTTGGCGGAGGCATTGGAATCCTGCGCCAGCGCTGCGGCGGGCAAAAGCGCCGCAGCCAGAACCAGCCACATTTTCACTGCCAAAAACCGCACGCCGGACTCACTTCCCCTGATAGAGGTAAAGCATGATGAAGAGGAAAAATTCAAGGCTTTTGAATGGCACAGGCTGGCGTTTGCGCGCAATACGGCCCATATCGCGGCAAATGCCAACACAGGGCCAAAAAAGATTGAACCAAGCCGTCATTGATTTTCTTCTCCAGCGCAAATCGCCGCCCATCTCTCAGATCAAGGAGCCGGGACCTGACCGGGCGCAGCTGCTCGACATGATCCGCGTGGCGACAAGGGTGCCGGACCACGGGCTTTTGGAGCCTTGGCGGTTCATTCTGTATCAGGGCAAGGCTCGCGCCAAAGTCGGTGAATTCTTCGCCATGCGCATCGCCGAATTGGAAGGGCCGGTCCCCGAACAGCGCATTGCGCAGGAGAAGGCGCGGTTTGCCCGCGCGCCGGTCGTTGTCGGGGTGGTGTCATCGCCCAAGCCGCATGAGCGGATTCCTGAATGGGAGCAGTTCCTTTCCGGCGGCAATGCGGCGTTCTCGCTTGTGCTGGCGGCGCACGCCTATGGGTTTGCCGCGAACTGGGTGTCGAACTGGTATTCAAGCGACGCCAAGTCGCGGGAGTTTCTAGGGCTTTTGCCACATGAGCGCGCCATCGGCTTTGTCCATATCGGTTCGGTCAGCGCCCAGATACCGGACCGGCCAAGGCCTGATCCGGCATCGGTTCTGACGGAGTTTGCCGCGCCTGCCGCAGCCACGTGACGGGCGCGCTGCGGGCCATGTCTCCCGTCGTAAAAAGTTAACCGGCATGGTGAACCGATCGTAAACTATTCCGTTGTAGCTTTCCGCCAAGGATCATGGCGGGTTGCACTGAATGATTATCGAGAAATTCCTGAACTGGATTGAATCGGCGGACACCGCACGGCGTGTGTCGGCGACCTATGCGCTGGCGCGGGCCTATCTTCAGTCCGAAATGAATATTGACGAGCGCTGCTCCGCCGAGGCGGCGCTGACCTTTCTGCTGGATGACCCGTCGCCGAAAGTGCGCATGGCGCTCGCCGAGGTTTTTTCCACCAGCGCCATCGCCCCGTCGCAGATTATCAACGCGCTGGCGGGCGACCAGATCGAGATTGCCGCGCTGGTGATCCTGCGCTCGCCGCAGCTGACGGACCTTGACCTCATCGACCGCGTCGCCATGGGCGATGAGGCGGTGCAGCAGATCGTTGCGCTTCGTCCGATTGTGTCGAAGACTGTTGCCGCAGCCATCGCCGAAGTTGGCGGGCTAGAGGCCTGCTGGGAACTGGTCGGCAATGAGGGCGCGGACATTGCGCGCCTGAGCCTGCGCCGCATCTGCGAGCGGCATGGAAATGACGGCGCATTCCGCGAATATCTGTTGAACGATTCAAGGCTGCCCGCCGACTGCCGCCATGCGCTGGTGGCTAAACATGGACGGGCGCTCAGTGAACTGGGAATTGTCCGGGCGCTGATGGGGCAGGTGCGCGCCGAGCGGATCACCGGCGAGGCCAGCATCCGGGCTTGTTTGAACATGGTGGATAGTGTCGATCCGTCGGAATATGGCGCACTGGTCGAGCATCTGCGCCTCAGCGGCGATTTGACCACCGGATTTGTCATCCGAGCCCTCGTGCACGGAAAAATCGAGTTTTTCGGCGCCATTCTCGCTGCTTTGACGGAAGAAGCGCCGGCGCGGGTTAACGCGATGCTCGCCAATGGGCGCGAGGCGGCGCTGAAGGCGCTGTTCGGCAAGTCCGGCTTCAGCGACGCCGTCAATTCCATCCTTTTGCACGGTTTGCAGACCTGGCGATCAGTTGCTAACGGACGACATGACGCGGGGCCGCAGGAGATTGCGCGGCTGATGATGGCGCAGCTGGAGAAGAGCCGCACGCACATGGGCCATGCCAATGATGATCTGATGGCGCTTCTGCGCGGCATTTATCTTGACGCAATGCGTGACAACAGCCGCAATCATGCCTTGGCGATTGCGGCGGCCTACCGAATGCGGGCGGCAGGAACGCCACGAGGATTACCAGACGCGCCCGCGAAGCGCTAAGCGGGTACAGAGGAGCATACTGCGGGATGGGAGGAGAGCCGGAAAATAAGCTCCCGCCTTTACAACAACTTACCGCTCGTAGAAAAATACTATACCTCACCTTCCCACCTCCCGATAAAGGAGAGAAAGAAAGAGAGAAAGGGAAAAAAAAGAGGAAAGAAAAAAAAAAAAAGAAAGAAAAAAAAAGAGGGCGGAAAAAGGGAAAAGAAAGAAAAAAGAAAAAAGTAAAAAGAAAAAAAAAAAGATAAAAGAAATAGGAAAAGGAAGGAAAGAGAAAGAAAAGGGAAGAAAAAAAAAGAGAGAAAAAGAGAGAGGAAAAAAAAAGAAAAAAGAGAAGATGAGAGAAGTGCTAGGATAAGAAAAAAGGAGAAGGGAAGGAGGTGAAGAGACATAAATAAAAAGACTAACTAAAAAAGATGATGAGAAGAGCAAAAAAAGAAGAGAGAAGGCTAAAAAACAAAGACGAGAAAAGGCATAGAGGAGAAGCTGCGGCGAGGCGGAGAGAGAGTATACGGCGGATCTAGCGCAGAAGCTAAAGAAGGCTTGGAAGAAAGGAGAGCTCCCGACTCAGCTCATAGACCCGCTGAAGCGCTTGCGCCGCAGGACTTGAGCGGGCGAAGGAGAGCAGGGGCGAAGCTGCCGCGCATCTCGGTCAGGCCTCATCGACCCGTGTTTCCTGAAGGCCATCCCCGCTAAGGACGATCCCTAGACACCGCCGCGTTGCGGCGGCGCCTGCTAGCTCAGAAAGAAGCGCTCGACAATCTGCCGCGCCACGCACAGGCGACTAGCGCGCTGGAAGGCCAGGAAAGAGATGGCGCGGAAAAGCGCGGCGGCGCGCAAAGCTGGCCGCCTGTCGCCCTACCGCCTAGGCACCGCGACGGGAAAACAAGAGAAAGAGAGAGAGAGAGATAGACGAGATCCTAGGCGACTGCCATTATTTAGCGAGGAAAGCTTGGAGAGGACAAGTCAAGAGGGGTTTAGCAGGTTTGAAAGAGTTCAGACGCGCGGAGCTACTGTTCCGGGCGGGTTTTGGCTGGCGGCGCGGCCCTGCGCCAGCCTCGTGCTATCCCGCCTGATTGACCCCCTCTCCGTCACGGCTTAGCCTGCCACCTCTGCCCCAATAAGCTAGGGGAGAGGCCAAAGTAGCGTAGACTCCTGTCCTCCCCCCCCTCACTTGTTGGGGGAGAGGTCGACCGTGCGCAGCGCGTGCCGGAGAGGGGGACCATGGCGCAGGATACAGAACACAGGTGAAGCGCAGCCGAGATGGGGCATAGAATAGAAGCGTCCGAGAAAAATTCTTTCCGTTCAATATCAATCAGCTTGCCGATAAAGTTTGAGAACAATTTCTCTCCCCGCCACCTCACATCTGCCCTCATACTGTCGGCGCTGCTCTCATGGGACCGGACGATCACCGGCGTTCGGGAGAGCGGGCGGCCTATGGCGGTTCAGGGCAGAGGTAAGCCGAGACTGGGCGGAGATCCCTAAGCCATGTCCCTCCTGGCCTTCGTGCGCTCTCAAAAGTAGAGCCCCATGCGCCAGCCCGGCAAAAAACCGTAAGAAGGTGTGTGAAGATCTACACTCCATTATATATTAGAATATATATGACAAGACTACACGCTAAGGATTTCTCTAAAATTAAATGAAAAGATAGGAAAAAGGGAGTGGAAATGATAAGAGAAAAAAAGAAGGTAAAGAGGAGAAGAAAAGGAGAGAAGGAAAGAAGAAAGAAAAAAGAGATAAGGCTCAGATATCAAGTTCAGTGACGAACTCGGCCCGCTCCTGAATGAACCGGAAGCGGGCTTCCGGCTTGACACCCATCAAGTCGTCCACAGCCCGTTGCGTCGGCGCGATGTCGTCCTGAGCAATTTCTATGCGCAGCATGGTGCGCTTTTTCGGGTCCATCGTGGTTTCTTTCAGCTGCGACGGGTTCATTTCGCCAAGGCCTTTGAAGCGGCCGATGTCGATCTTGCCCCTGCCGGAGAACTCCGTGCGCAGCAGCTCCTCCTTGTGCGCGTCATCGCGGGCATAAAGCGTTCTGGAGCCTTGCGTGATGCGGTAGAGCGGCGGCACGCCCATATAGAGATGACCGTTGCGGATCAGCTCGGGCATTTCCTGATAGAAAAACGTGATGAGCAGCGAGGCGATATGCGCGCCGTCAACGTCGGCGTCGGTCATGATGACGACGCGGTCATAGCGCAGGTCGTCGTCACGGTATTTGGCCCGCGTGCCACAGCCGAGCGCCTGTATCAGATCGGTGATCTGCTGATTGGCGGCGAGCTTGTCTCTTGTGGCGCTGGCGACGTTGAGGATTTTGCCGCGCAGGGGCAGCACCGCCTGCGTCGCCCGGTCGCGCGCCTGTTTGGCCGAGCCGCCGGCGGAGTCGCCTTCGACGATGAATATCTCCGCGCCCGCCGCGCCGTTCTGCGAACAGTCGGCGAGTTTGCCGGGGAGGCGCAGCTTGCGCACGGCGGATTTGCGGTTGACTTCCTTTTCCTGACGGCGGCGCATGCGCTCATCGGCGCGCTCCATCACCCAGTCGAGGAGCTTCGACGCATCCTGCGGCGAGTCGGCGAGCCAATGGTCGAAGGGATCGCGCAGCGCGTTTTCGACGATGCGCTGCGCCTCGACCGTCGCCAGCCGGTCTTTGGTCTGGCCGACAAATTCCGGTTCACGTATATGCACTGAAAGCATGGCGGCGCAGGAGATCATCACGTCTTCGGTCGTGATGATCGAAGCGCGCTTGTTGCCCGTGAGCTCGGCATAGGCTTTCAGGCCGCGCGCCAGCGCGATGCGCATCCCAGCCTCGTGCGCGCCGCCGTCATGGGTCGGGATCGTGTTGCAGTAGGAGTTGAGATAGCCGTCGCCGCCGAACCAGGTGACGGCCCATTCAACCGCGCCATGGCCGGCCTGCTTTTCGCTCTTGCCGTGGAACATGTCGCGGGTGACCTGGAACTCCGCGCCGAGATTTTCGGCGAGATAGTCTTTCAGACCGCCTGGGAAGTGGAACACCGCTTTTTCCGGTGGCGCGCCCTTGGCCGTCAGTTTCGAGGGCGCGCAGGTCCAGCGGATTTCAACGCCGCCGAAGAGGTACGCCTTGGAGCGCGACATGCGGTAGAGGCGGGCGGGGTCGAAGGCCGCGCCCTTGCCGAATATCTGCGCGTCGGGGTGAAAGCGCAGCTTGGTGCCGCGCCGGTTATGCACCTCGCCAAGCTCCTGCAGGGTGCCCTGCGGCACGCCGCGCGAGAAGGTCTGGCGGTAGAGCTTGCGGCCGCGCGCCACCTCGACTTCCAGCACATCCGAAAGCGCATTGACCACCGAGACGCCGACGCCGTGCAGGCCGCCGGATGTCTCATACACTTTCGAGTCAAACTTGCCGCCGGAATGCAGCTTGGTCATGATGACTTCAAGCGCCGACTTGTCCTTGAATTTCGGGTGCGGATCGACAGGGATGCCGCGGCCATTGTCGGCGACGGTGACATACCCTTCAGCGTCAAGCTCGATGTCGATAAAGGTCGCGTGTCCGGCGACCGCCTCGTCCATGGCATTGTCGATTGCTTCGGCGAACAGATGGTGCATCGCCTTCTCATCGGTGCCGCCAATATACATGCCGGGGCGCATCCGCACCGGCTCGAGCCCCTCCAGGACGACAATATCGGCGGCGGAATAGCTTTCCGTCGTGGGTTGCGGCCTGGAAGCCACCGTTTTGATGGGCGCAGCTGTCGGCGCGCCGGGTGCAGCCGCAGGTTTTGCAAGAGGCGCCTTGTCCCTCACAGCTCCGCCGAAAAGGTCGAAAGATTCATCTGTCACGGGCAGGGATCATCCATACATTGCATTGATTCGACACGCACATTGCCACGAATCGGCGAAATTTGCGACTGCTGTTCGATCAATGTTCGCAGCATCACTAATACAACCAAAGCGCTCCTCAATACAGGATTGGGTAACTATCTCAGCCGAATTGCCAAGCATTTCAATGACTTAATTGCAGAAATTTTAAGACTCGAGGCGCAGGATCAGGCCAATCAATAAAAACCGCGCAACAGGGGGCCGGTCTTGAAGGGCAAACTCATACCCATGCTGGGTCTTGCCGTCGTTTTCGGCGGCATATCGATTTTTGTGGCCGACAGGCTTGTGAAGAACAAGGCGGTCGCCAGCCAGCCTGCTGTAATTGCGGCTGAGCCGCAGACGGCGGTCGAGTTCAAGAAGATCGTCGTCGCCAAAGCTTCGCTTCGATACGGGATGGAGCTCGCGGCGGACCAGCTGAGCGAGATCGACTGGCCGGCAGACGCGCTGCCGGACGGCGCCTTTGCTTCTATCTCGGACTTGACCGGCTCCGGTCGGCGTATCGTTCTCTCTCCTGTCGAGCCAAATGAACCCATCCTTGCCGCAAAACTTTCCGGTGCTGACGGAAGAGCGTCGCTGGCAAACCTGCTGGAACCCGGAAAGCGCGCGGTCACCATACGGGTTGATGAGATTTCTGGTGTTGCCGGGTTCGTGACGCCGGGTGACCGCGTTGACGTCGTTCTCACCCGCCAGCAGCAAGGAGTTCGGGTCGAGGGCATGGAAGGAGAGACTCAGTCCGCTCCACCAAGCGAATATGCGTCTGAAGTCATTTTGGCGGACATCAAGGTTTTGACTTCCGATCAGAACTCGGACCAGCGGACAGTCACCCCGGGCGTCGCCAGAGTGGTAACCGTCGAAGTTTCGGCTGACCAGGCGCAGAAAGTGGCGCTGGCTCAGCAGATCGGCACGCTTTACCTATTGCTGCGCGCCGCGGGCGACCAGACCAACGCGGACGGCTCGCCCTTCACGGCAGCGGACTTTGACGGAAATGGCAAGGACATGGCGACAGTTGCGGCTCTGCCGAAGACATCGCTGCTCAGCCCGCCGAAGGACAAACATAAATTCCGCACCCTGACCGTGACGCGAGGCCATGTGTCGGAGACGATTTCAGTGGTGGAAGAAAAACACGTTGATGAGGCCGCAAAGTGAGCGGTTTGGGGATTGGGGTCAGGGGCATGCTGAAACATTCAATGAAGCATCAGCGGGTGATAGCCTGCTTATTCCTCGCGGCGGTTTTCGCCGCAGCCATGCCGATCGCATCGGCGCAGGCGCAGGACGCGGTTATCAACATCAGCGCCAGCACAACGACCAAAACGATCAAGATCGCCAAGGGCAAGCCGCGCACAATTCACTTCTCCAAAGATTTCTTCGAAATCGTCGTCGGCGATCCGGAAATCGCCAACGTCACGCCGCTGACCGACCAGTCCTTCTATGTGCTTGGCCACAAGCTTGGCACCACCGGCATTGCGCTATTTGACGAGAATAAGCAGCTGGTCGGCTCAATCGACATTGAAGTGACCTACGATACGGCGCAGCTTAACGCGACCATCGCGCAGAACCTGCCGGAGTCCGACATCCGCGCCTCGACGGCAAATGGCCAGGTGGTGCTTTCTGGCGACGCAAAAGACCAGCCGGCGGCAGACAAAGCCCGCACCATTGCCAAGCAGTTCAACGAGGGCAAGGACGTCATCGACTCGGTGAAAGTCACTTCATCTCAGCAGGTGCAGCTTGATGTGCGCTTTGTCGAAGTCAACCGCCAAGCGGTCATCGACCTTGGCGCAAGATATTCGGCAAACGTGGCGCAAGGCATCAATGGCGTGGCGGCAGGGGTGACACCGGCGGAAATGGTTCAAGCGACGACGGGCCAGATTGTCGGCAGACTGCTTGGCCCCGGCGTTTCTGTTGATGTGACGCTGAAAGCGCTGGAGAACAAGGGTCTGGCGCGCCGCTTGGCTGAGCCTAACCTGATCGCCCGATCCGGTGAGAAGGCAAGCTTTCTCGCGGGCGGCGAGTTCCCGATACCGGTGGCGGGAAATCAGGGCGCGGTCTCGATCGAATTCAAAAAATACGGCGTCGGCTTGGAATTCTCGCCAAAAGTCCTGTCAGACGGGCTGATCGCGCTCGACATTGCGCCCGAAGTGTCGGCGATCGACACGACCAATTCCTACAAGGTCGGCAATATCGCCATTCCTGGCTTTATCGTCCGCCGCGCACAGACTTCGGTGGACCTGCGCGACGGCCAGAGCTTCATGATCGCCGGCCTTTTGCAGACATTCAATGACGTGTCGCTGGAGCGCATTCCCGGCATTGGCAAAGCGCCGGTCATCGGTTCGCTGTTCTCCAGCAAGCAGTATCAGCGCCGCGAGACCGAGCTTGTCATCATCGTGACGCCGCATCTCATCAAGCCGATTGATCCATCCAAGAAGATCGCAACGCCGCTCGACAAGACGCTGCCGCCGAGCAATGCCGACCTGTTCGGCGCCAATGTGGATGAGATCAAAGTGTCTGCCGCCAACCGCGCCAAATCGGGTGTGGCAGGTGTGGACGCGGGCGCCGGTCACTTCCTCGATCTTCAGTAAGGAACAAGAACATGCGGAACTCAATCGTGGGAATGGCGGCGTTGGCAGGTTTGCTGACAGGCTGCGCGCAGGATGATTTCATACGCACTGAAGGGCTGACACTGGCGGTCGGCGATGCGGTGGCGATAAATTCGGCGCTGCAGATTGTGGATCCATGGCCAGCGGGCGTGGAGGACACAAGGCTCAATCCGCCTGCTGACCGCGGCGATCCTGCGGACGCTAAAGACACGCCCGCCGCGCCTGCCACAGCCGGCGGTCAGCCGTAATTCAAGAACTGGAACTCAACCATGGCTGCTGCCAAGACCCAACATATCGTGCTTGTTTCGACGGACAAAGTTCTCGCGCAAGAGATCAAGACGGCGTTCTCGGCGTTTGAGACGACTGAACTGGTGACCATCGCCAAGCCTGCCGCCGAGCTTGGCAACGAGCTGCATGGCGTTGAGCACGGTGTGGCGATCATTGATCTCGACACGCGCAGACTTGATGAGCTTGAATCGCTGCAGCGCATCATGCGCCGCCTTGAGGGCGGCATGCAGGTGGTCGTTGTGGGGCAGGAGTTTGATCCTGCGACGGCGCGCGTGATGATGCAGCTGCGCGTTTCGGATTTTCTGGTGAAACCGATCTCCACCGCCGATCTGGTGCGTTCCTGCGTCCGGGCTCTGAAAGGCTCGGAGGCGGCGGCGAGCGAGTCGCAGGTTCTGACCTTCATGCCGGTGGCGGGCGGCGTCGGCAATACGACGATAGCTTTGGAGACAGCTTTCCTGCTTCATAATTCGGCGGTGCGCGGCGCATCAACCTGCGTAGTGGACCTGAACTTCCAGCAGGGTGTGTGCGCCGAATATCTCGATCTTGAACCTCGCTTTGACATCACTGAAATCGAAAATCAGCCGGAGCGCCTCGACCGTCGCCTCTTGGATGTGATGCTGTCCAAACATGAGAGCGGCCTTTCGGTCCTTGCTGCCCCGGTGCAGCCGACAGAGATGCGCTCGTTCAACGCCGACGTCGTCATCCGCATGCTTGATCTTGTGTCGGCCTACTTCGACAATGTCGTGATCGACATGCCGCGCACATGGTTTCCCTGGACCGAAGCGGTGCTGCTCGGCTCAAACCGGCTGTTCCTTGTCACCGAAATGACCGTGCCGTGCCTGCGCCACACGCAGCGGCTGATTAAGGCGATTGACCAAGCCGTTGGCAAGCAGATCAAACCGAGTGTAATCGCCAACCGGTTTGAAAAGCGCGCCTTCGAAAATGGCATCCGTCAGGCGGATGTGGAAGAAATTCTTGGCGATCATTTTGTTGGTGGCATTTCCAACAATTACAGGCTGGTGCGCGAAGCCGTGGACCGTGGCGTGCCGCTGCATTCCATCGACAAGAATTCCAATGTCATCAATGACTTGAAGCGGATCATTCTTCCAGGCGAAGCCCCCGCGGCCATCGTCCAGAAGCGTGGCATTATCAGTTATGGCCGCTCGCTTTTGAAGCGGGCAGGGTAACGCTGATATGGGCAGCCGTTTTTCCGCATTTCAAGGTAAGGGCGGCGCAGTAGAGGCGCAGCCGGTAGAGATTCCCGCTGACATCGCCAGAGCGGTGCAAATACCGCGCTCCAACCGCGTTGCGCCCGCCAAGCAGGATGCGCTGACGGCCCAGGATGTGCGGATGAACGACCGCACGCTGGACGCCCGCGTCCGCCTTCACCGCAAACTCATTGAAGAGATCAACCTCGTGGCGTTGGAGCGGCTGCCGCAGGACGAGATGCGCAAGGAAATCAAGGGTTTCGTCGTTGAAGTTGCGCAGAGCGAGCGGCTGGCGCTCAATGTCAGCGAGCTTGAGAGCCTTGTGGACGATCTGGTCGATGAGATGGTCGGCCTTGGCCCGCTTGAGCCCCTTCTCAAAGACCCCAGCATCAGCGACATTCTGATCAACGGCCATGAGAATTGCTTCGTCGAGCGCGGCGGCAAACTGGTGCCGGTGGCGATCCCGTTCAAGGACGAGGCGCATCTCTTGCGCATCGTCAACAAAATCGTCGCGGGTGTTGGCCGCCGCATCGATGAATCCTCGCCGATGTGCGATGCCCGCATGAAGGACGGTTCGCGCTTCAATGCGGCGATCCGCCCGGTCGGCGTTGACGGGCCGCTGGTGTCGATCCGCAAATTTTCCAAGAACAAGCTCGGCTTTCACCGGCTCGTCGAATTCGGCGCGCTGACGCAGATATATGGCGGAAGTCATCGCGGCGGCGGTGAACGGGCGCGTCACCACAATCATTTCCGGCGGCACGGGCACGGGCAAGACGACCATGCTCAACGCATTGTCGGCCTTCATTCCTGACGATGAGCGGCTCATCACCATCGAAGACGCCGCCGAGCTGCAGCTTCAGCAGCCGCATGTGGCGCGGATGGAGACGCGGCCGGCCAATATTGAAGGGCAGGGCGAACTGAAACAGCGCGACCTGGTCAAGAACGCGCTGCGCATGCGGCCGGACCGGATCATTCTTGGTGAGTGCCGGGGCGAAGAAGCGTTTGACATGCTGCAGGCGATGAACACGGGCCATGAAGGCTCAATGGCGACGATCCATGCCAACACGCCGCGCGACGCCATCGCGCGGCTTGAGCAGATGCTCGGCATGACCGGCATGCCGATGACCGTGCAATCCATACGAAGTCAGATTTCCAGCGCCATCGGCCTGATTGTGCAGCTGACCCGGCTTGCCGATGGCAAGCGCAAGGTGACGAGCGTCGCCGAGATCACCGGCATGGAAGGCGATGTCATCCAGATGCAGGAAATCTTCAAATTCGTGCGCACCGGCACTGCGCATGACGGAACAATTGAAGGGCACTTTGAGGCCACGGGCATCCGTCCGCGTTTCCTGGAGCATCTCCTGGCGATGGGGATCGAGTTTCCCGGCGCCTATTTCGAACCCGGCAAACCAAAGGGCTGACGCATGTTTTCCGGTGACAACGCCATCTATGTGGTCTACGCGGCGGCGGCTCTGTGCGGCATCATCATCGCCGAGACGGCGTATCTCCTGTTGGCGCGCGGCAATGACCGGCGCGACGCGATCAACAGGCGGATGCGGCTGAAGGTGAAAGAAGTATCGCAGCGCGATGTGCTCTTTGCAACTGCGCAAGGAGCGCGGGCTGGAGAACGCGCGCTTTTCCGCCGCAACGCTGAAATTTCTGCAGACACTTCGCGTTCAGTCCGGCCTCAGCATGGCGCTGCCGAAGTTTCTTGGGTTCACTTCGCTCGCGGCCGCCGTGATTTCGGGTCTGATATTTCACTTTTCTCATTCGCTCCTTACGGGAATAATCGCCTTTCCCCTGCTTTTGCCGCTCACGCCTTTCATGACGCTTAGGCGGATGCGCAAGCGGCGGCACAAGCTGTTCGGCGTGCAGCTGCCCGAGGCGCTTGACCTTATAACCCGCGGTCTGAAAGCCGGGCATCCGGTGCCGGTTGCGCTCGCCATGGTGGGGCGTGAAATGCCGGATCCGGTTGGCACGGAGTTCGGGCTGGTGGCCGACGAGATCACTTATGGCTCCGACATGGTGACGGCGCTCAACGGCATGTATGACCGGGTCGGGCAGGAAGACCTGCCGCTGTTCGTGACGGCGGTGTCGATCCAGAGCACGACCGGCGGAAATTTGCGCGAAATTCTCGACGGCTTGTCGCTGGTCATCCGGGGCAGGGGCAAGCTGCGGCGCAAAATACGGGCGATCTCGGCTGAAGGCCGCATGTCGGCGATCATCCTGACCGCCGTGCCGGTCGCGCTTTTGACGGTTCTCACGGTCTTCATGCCGGATTTCTATGCGGGCGTCACTGACAAACACATGACATGGTACCTGTTGGGATTTGCCGCCTTTTGGCTCGGGCTTGGCAATTTCATCATGGTGCGCATGGCGAATTTCAGGTTCTGATGATGGATGCATTCCTTGAGACGCTCGCCGCGCTGAAGCCTGACAGCTCCATGGCATTGGTTGCCGTTATGCTGCTTGCCGGATTTTCTCTGCTTGGCTGGTCACTGTTTGCCAACCGGGCCGACCGGCAGGGCGTCAAGCAGCGCCTGCGCATCGATGAGGCGCCAAAAGCGTCGGCAAAGGCGGACGAGCCGAAACGGGCCGAGTCGATTGTCTCGGAATCAACGATCAACAAGGCCAAGGATTTTTACGCCAAGAACGATCCGGAAAGCGTGGCTCGGCTGCGGATGAAGCTGGTTCAGGCAGGCTTCATGACACCGGGCGCCGTCGGCTATTTTCTCGTCGTGCGCTTTGCGCTTCTGACGCTGTTTGCGGTCGGCGCGTTCGCGTGGACGAATTTCTCGTCGCAGGAGGCAAGCGCTGCAAGCCGCTGGGGGCTGGTGATCTTCGGCGCGGGCCTTGGCTATTTCGCGCCCTCACTCTGGCTCGGGCAGCAGGCGCGGACGCGGCTGAGGGAGTACCGGAACGGCTTTCCGGATTTCATGGACTTGATGATCGTCTGCGCCGACGCGGGCATGAGTCTTGAGGCGGCGGTGGAACGGGTGTCGCGCGAGATCACCAAGACCTATCCGTCGCTCAGCGAAAACCTGATGCTGGTGACGATTGAGCTCAGGGCCGGACGGCAGATGGAGGAGGCGCTGAAGGCGCTGTCGGAGCGCATCGGTCTTGACGAGGTGCGATCCTTTGCAACGCTCCTGCAGCAGTCGAAGGAACTTGGCACGTCGCTTTCGGCGGCGCTCCGCGTGTTTTCCGATGAGATGCGGCATAAGCGCATGTCGCTGGCCGAGGAAAAGGCGCATTCACTGCCGGCCAAAATGTCGGTGCCGGTGACGATGTGCATTCTGCCGGTGGTCATGCTGGTCGCGGTCATCCCGATCATTGTGCAAGTGTCAGGCGCGGAATGAGTAAAGTTTGACTGATAATCCCGGATTCCGTTATCCACTCCAAGGCACTGATTTTTAGATGTTTTTTGCTATCACTTGCTCAAAGGGCGGCCTTAGGTGCCGGTCGCATTTTGAGGGCAGGGCACATGAGAATTCTCAACATTGCATTGATCGCCGGCGCGCTTTTATTGGCGGGCTGCCAGGCGAACCAGATTGATCAGGCGACGACCAAGTCGGTTGCGCCCGCCGCAGCCACCGACATCAGCGCCGCTGACCTGAAGGCCGGCAAGGAGCAGTTTCTCGAGGCCAATTACGGGCTCGCAGAGAAGAAATTCCGCAAGGCCGTCGAGCTGCGCGGCGACAATGCCGAAGCATGGATGGGCCTTGCCGCGTCCTATGACCAGCTTGGCCGTTATGATTTCGCCGAGCGCGCCTATCAGCAGCTTTTCACGGTCGCCGGCCGCAAGCCGCAGATCGTTTCCAACTACGGCTATTCGCAGATGCTGCGCGGCAACAAGAAGGAAGCCAGAAAGCTATTCCAAGAAGCCGCGGCGGCGATGCCCGGCGATGCGCGCATCAAGGCGAACCAGAAGCTTCTGTCTTCGATTTAGGCCAAGCTTCCTCATTATCACGCCCCGTTTCCGGTCTGATCATTGAAATTCCAAGGGACGTCCAGGGCGTGTGGTCCTGCCGGATGGAACTGACCTATGTCGGGTGTGGCTCGCCACACGCCCTGTCACGGCTTTTTGCCCGGGCTGGCGCATGTAACGCTTCGGGTGAAGCGTGCGAAGGCCAGGAGGGACATGGCTGAGGGTCTCCGCCCGCCTTGGACACCTCTGTCCAAAGCTGCCATAGGCCGCCTGCTCTCCCGAATGCCGGTGTACACCCGGTCCCACAAGAGCAGCGGGGAGAATCTAACCCGGAAATTGAGGGCGGGGACAAAAATCGCTGTTTATCCACGCAGAAAAATGATAAGTATTTGATATAAAAGAAAAATTTCTTTTTCAAAGAAAAAAATCTCTCCGCGCGGGTTCCGGCCCTATGACTTCCACCGCGCCCGGGCCTTGTCATCCGCTTCTTTCGCCGACACCCACGCTCCGGCGCGTCCGTCGGTTCGGTGTTCCTTCTTCCAAAACGGCGCGTCGGTTTTGAGGAAATCCATCAGGAAGGATGCGGCTTCAAACGCCGCCTGGCGGTGCGGGGACACGGCGATGACAAGGACGATGTTCCCGCCCGGCGCAATCCTGCCGATCCGGTGGATGGCGGTCAGTCCGGTGACAGGCCAGCGCGCGGCGGCTTCCAATGCGATGCGGGTGATCTCTGTCTCGGCCATGCCCGGATAGTGTTCCAGCTCCAGCGCCGCCAGCACGCCGCTCTCATCACGGCAAAGGCCCGAAAAAGTCACAACGGCTCCGACATCGCGGCGTCCTTCGCTCAGCAGGCGGATCTCGTCTTCAACGCTGAAATCCCCGGCTTGAACGCGCACTGTTGGAATGATCGCGGGCATGATCCGCCTCAGCCGCCGGTCATGGGCGGAAACAGCGCAATCTCGCGCGCGCCGTCAATCAGTTCGTCCTGCCCAATATGTTCCTGATTGACGGCGACGCGGATGACTTTCGGGTGCTGAAGGGCCTCGGCGTAGCCTTCGCCGCGCCCTGCGAGAAAACTGAGCAGGTCGCCCGCCGTTTTCACCTCCGCCGGCAGCTCAAGCTCCTCCTCAGAAATTCCGATGCGTTCGCGCACCCATGCGAAATATCTGAGCTTGGTCATTCGTCGATCACATGTTTCATCCCGGCGCGGAAATAGTCGTAGCCGGTATAGAGCGTGATGATTGCGGCGATCCAGAGGAGCGCAATGCCGATTTCCAGCGTGTAGGGCAGTATCTTTTCGCCCGCCGGCCCGCCAGCAGAAATCCGATTGAGACCATCTGCAGCGTGGTTTTCCACTTGGCGAGCCGCGTCACCGGCACGGAGACTTTCAGCTCCGCCAGATATTCGCGCAGGCCCGACACGAGAATTTCGCGGCACAGAATGATGATCGCCGCCCAGAGCGCCCATCCGGCGATGGTGCCGTCTGCGGCGACGAGCAGGAGGCAGGAGGCGACGAGCAGCTTGTCGGCGATCGGGTCGAGCATGCGGCCAATTGTCGACGTCTGCTTCCAGGCGCGGGCCAAATAGCCGTCAAGATAGTCGGTGAGGCTGGCAATGATGAAAATCGCCAGCGCCGACCAGCGCGCCGGGTCGCTCGATTTCAGCCTGCCTTCCAGAAAGAAGCACAGAACGACCAGCGGCACCGCGACGATCCGGGCATAGGTGAGCATGTTGGGAATATTGTAGGTTCGGTTGGCCATGGATCGACTCTGGATTCGCGCGCAGCAAACAGGAGCGGCGCGGCCCGGTCAATGAGAATCCGGCGCTTAGCGCGTGCCAGAGCTACCCATTGTCGTGAAAATGATTGTAAATCGCCTCCGCCATGGCTGCAGACACGCCATCGACCTTTTTAAGGTCATCCATCGCCGCGCGCGACACGGCTTTGGCGGTGCCAAAATGATTGAGCAGGGCGCGCTTCCGCGTTGGCCCGATGCCCTCAATCTCGTCCAGCGGATTGGCGACGAGTTCCTTCTTGCGCTTTGCCCGGTGCGAGCCGATGGCGAAGCGGTGCGCCTCGTCGCGCAGGCGCTGGATGAAATAGAGGACCGGGTCGCGCATCGGCAGCATGAAAGGCTCGCGCCCCGCCATGAAGAACCGCTCGCGCCCGGCCTCGCGGTCCACGCCTTTGGCGATGCCAATGGCCGTCACTTTGTCAGAGACGCCAAGCTCGGCCAGCATTTTGCGCACAACGCTCATCTGCCCCGGCCCGCCATCGATGAACACAAGGTCAGGCCAAGCCGGGAAAGCGTCGTCATCAAGAGCCTCCTTCTTGCCCTCCGCATCCATATTATCCCGCACCAGCCGCCCGAAGCGGCGCTCCATCACTTCCTTCATCATGCCAAAATCATCGCCCGGCGTGATCTCGGTCGAGCGGATATTGAACTTCCGGTACTGGTTTTTCACAAACCCTTCCGGTCCGGCCACCACCATGGCGCCGACGGCATTTGTGCCCATAATGTGGGAATTATCATAAATCTCAATGCGCTGCGGCGCTTTGTCGAGATTGAAAGTGGTCGCGATCCCTTCCAGCAGGGCCTGCTGCGACGAGGTTTCGGCAAGCTTGCGCCCCAGCGCCTCGCGCGCATTGGTCAGGGCGTGGCTGATCAGATCCTTCTTTTCGCCGCGCTGCGGAACCGATATTTCGATCTTGCGCCCCGCATGCGCCGACAGCGCCTCGGCGATCAGTTCCTGCTCCTCGACCTCGTGCGACAGAAGGATGAGTTTCGGGCAGGGCTTGCCGTCATAGAACTGGGCAAGGAACGGCCCCAGCACCTCGGCTTCGCTCAAGGTGGCGTCGGCGCGCGGGAAATAGGCGCGGTTGCCCCAGTTCTGGCCGGTGCGGAAGAAGAAAATCTCAACGCAGGTCATGCCGCCGTCCTGCACGACGGCGAACACATCCGCCTCATCGACATTCTGCGGGTTGATGCCCTGATGGCTGGTCACATGCGACAGCGCCGACAGCCGGTCGCGGTAAATGGCGGCGCGCTCGAAATCCATGTTTTCAGACGCCGACTGCATGGCTTGGGACAGCGTTGTTTTGATCGCCTGGCTGCGGCCGGTTAGGAAGGCTTTGGCCTCATCGACCAGCTCGGCATAATCCTGCGGCGATGTCTCATTGGTGCACGGTCCGGCGCAGCGCTTGATCTGGTAGAGGAGGCAGGGGCGGGTGCGGTTTTCGAAGAAGGAATCGGTGCAGGAGCGGATGAGAAAGGCGCGCTGCAGCGCGTTGATGGTGCGGCTGACGGCGCCTGCGGACGCGAACGGGCCGAAATAATCGCCCGGTCTTCCCTGCGCGCCCCTGTGCTTGAAAATGCCGGGGGAGCGGTGGTCCTTGGTCACCACGATGTAGGGAAAACTCTTATCGTCGCGCAGGAGGACATTAAAGCGCGGCCGCAGGCGCTTGATAAGATTGGCTTCCAGAAGCAGCGCTTCCGCCTCGGTGCGGGTGGTGACGAATTCCATTGCCGCCGTTTCGCGCACCATGCGCGTCAGGCGGTTGGAATGGACTCTGCCTTGCGCGTATGAAGTGACGCGTTTTTTCAAGCTCCGTGCCTTGCCGACATACAGCACATCTCCCGCCGCGTTCATCATCCGATAAACGCCGGCGCTGTTTGGCAGCCGTTTAACCAGCTCCTGGATCAGTTCGGCGCCGCTCTTGCCTTCAACCTTGGCAAGCGCCGAATGCCAGTCAAAGCCGGCGGGGTCGCCCGCCTGAACAATTGTCTCCTCGGCCTCATCCGGTTCGTCGGCCTCGGGCGGCAGATCATTTGACTGGCTGGATTCTGACCTTTTCATTCGGCGATTCCCGCCAAATCCTTGGTTTCCCAAGCCAGATGCTGCCCGCCGTCCAGTGCGATCATCTGGCCAGTGACAGATTTCGCTTCCCACAGATAGCGGATCGTCGCGCCAAATTCGGAAAGGTCTGGTCCCTTCTCAAGCAGAAGCCCGGCGCTCTGCCGCTGAAAGTCCTCTTCCGACTGCCGTGAATTGGGAAGCGTCGGACCGGGGCCGATGGCGTTGACGCGGATGCGCGGCGCGAAAGTCTGCGCCATGGTGCGCGTCGCCGCCCAAAGCGCGGCTTTGGACAAGGTGTAGGAGTAAAAGCGCGGCGTGAGTTTCCAAACCCGCTCATCGATAATGTTGACAATCAGGCCCTGTGCGCCGACCGGCAGCTGCGCTGCGAAGTCCCGCGCAAGGAACGAGGGCGCTTTGACATGCAGATTGAAGTGCCGGTCAAAAAGCTCCTCGTCCAGCGCGTCTGCCGCATCATCCTCGAAAAGCGACGCATTGTTTATGAGGAGGCAAATGGGGCCGAACTTGGCGGTCACAGCGGGAAGCAGCCGCCTCACGTCGTTCATCACGGTCAAATCCGCCTCGAAAACCGCAGCATCACCGCCCGCGCCGGCAATCCCCTGCGCCAGCGCGTCCGCCTCGGTTCTCGACCCGTTGCAATGGATAGCAATAGCAAAACCATTGGCTGCCAAATCTTTGCAAATGGCTCCGCCGATTCGCTTTGACCCGCCTGTGACCAGCGCCGCCGGTTTTGCCTTCATGAGATTGTCAGTCCTTGCCGCGATGGAATCCACGCACTGTCATATAGAGCGATTTTCCACCAAATAAACAAATCCGGCGTGCCCAACCGCGCATTTCTGACAGGATCACCGCCATTAACCTTTTGATAACCAGAAACAAATTGTGAGCGCTTGGCCGCATTGTCTCCCTAATTCGGGCACGTCAGCGCCCAGATAAAGTGGCACATCCGTGCGGGGACTAAACAGGGGACCATGCATTTTGCCCGGTTCTGCAAATACAGGAGTAATGTGATGAGGAAGACAATTTTCCTTGGAACAGCGATCATCAGCTCATTGGCCTTGTCAGGTTTTGCCCGCGCGGCGGACATGATTGATGAAGTGCCGGCAGCGCCGCAGCCGACATACGAAGAAGCCGTAAAGGGCGGCTGGGCCGGCGCTTACGCCGGCATTTACGCCGGCTACGCCACGGGCAAGTTCGGCGACGCGGCCAATATCAAAGCCAAGGGCTTTGGCGGCGGCGCTTTTGCGGGCTACAATCTTCAGAATGGCGGACTGGTATATGGTCTGGACGGCGATCTTGGCCTGTCGCGCGTCAAGGGCACTGTGGGCGGCGTCACTGCTGAACAGGGCTTTAACGGCGCTCTGCGGGCACGGCTCGGTTATGATCTGGGTCCGGTCATGCTCTACGGCGCAGCCGGTGGAGCGCTCACCAGGGCGAAGGCCACGGCCGGAGCAGTGAGCGATTCCAACACACATCTCGGCTTCACGGTCGGCGCTGGCGCGGACATCAGGGTGACGGACAATCTGTTTGCCCGGGCTGAATACCGTTACAATCAGTTCGGATCAAAAGACTATGCGCTGCCTGCCGCCACCAGCGTCAACCTGCGTGAAAACGAAGTCCGCCTCGGATTGGGCGTGAAGTTCTAGAATTACAACGGAATGCGGCGGCCGGGATTTTCGTCTCGGCCGGCGCTTTCATCTCGGCAGCATTTCGGCGAGCTCCGGATGCTTGTCCGCATACCTATTCAGCCAGCGCTTCAGTTTTGGCCGTCCCTTTGTCCAGTCAGGAAATCTCAGGGTTAGATAAGCAAGGCACGCCGCAAGCGCGATGTGTCCTGCATGCATTTTGG
Organism: uncultured Alphaproteobacteria bacterium; assembly: GCA_963802455.1. Taxonomy (GTDB): domain Bacteria; phylum Pseudomonadota; class Alphaproteobacteria; order Rhizobiales; family Rhizobiaceae; genus JANOYJ01. The sequence goes on from CAWDIY010000017.1 coordinate 253,447, forward strand.
CGGGCAGTTTCGGCGCGGATGCCTCCAGATGGTCAAGCCCGCGTGTCACCTTTGCCCACTGCTTGTCGATCCAAGGCTGGTATTGCTTTTCCTCCGGCCGCTGGCGGCGCTCGTAGACGCAGGCGATGGCGCTGTCGCAAATGCCGTCCGCCAATGATTCCAACATTTCAGCTTCGAGGCGCTTGTCCGCATTCTTAGGCAGCAGTTTGCCGCCCGATGTGCGGTTGAGAAACTGTGTGATGACCTTTGAGTCATAAATGCTCTTGCCTTCATCCGTGATTAAGGCCGGGATTTTCCCCAGCGGATTGGCGGCGATCAGGTCTGCGGGCGCGTCCTCGGTCTTTGTCAGCACGGGCTCAAACGCATATCCGCAATAGGCCGCAGCCATCCTCACCTTGGAAGCAAAAGGGGAGGTCGGGGAACAAAGAATTTTGGGCATGGTCACTCCTAGCGGGCAGGGGGCATTTTTACGCTGTTGGCGCGGCAGGCCTTCCGGTCCACCTCGGCGCAGTCGCGGAAATTCAGGTCTTTGGTCATGCAGATTCGCACTTCCGAAAGATAGCCGCCGCCGCAGACTGCGGCAAAGCCTTTCGCCCGCATGTCCGGATTTGCCTGAAGAAACGCCGTCTCGACCATGGAAGGCGCGATCTGCCGCGTGGCCTGGCTCTGGCTGAACAGCGCGGGGATGCGCACTTTCGCAAATGCACGCATTAATGTGTCGAAATAGTCCGCTTGGCTGAGCCCGGAGCAAGTGCCGTGCTTCTGCCATTCATGCCGCGCCAGCCCGTCGGACGGCATGGCGGGCTCAATGCGGCGAAGCGTCTCTCTCCCCACATTTCTGCTTCCAACATCGCAATTCTGCGGCGCGCCGCGCTCAAACTGCGGCCAAAGCCCATGCACGGTGAACCCCAGCTTCTTCGCCAGCCCGCACTGCTGCGGATCCGCATCGCCGCCCTTGGAAACGCAGTAGCTCGGCGACCATGAGAGGGCGAGGACGTAAAAGTCAAAATTCGCGCCGGGCTCCACAGCGGCAGAGACTTCCGCACCTTGGGCGCGCCTCTCAAGGGCCAAGGGCATCGCGCCGGAGCGATAAAGCCAAACGGAAAACACCGCTAAGACAGCGGCGGCGATCAGTCCCGCGCGGTTTAAGTTCAAAACGGCTCAGCGCAGGATGCGGCAGCCATTATTGTAGATATTCCAGCGGTCAAAGCCCGACACGCAGAATTCCACATTGTCGCCGATTGAGGCAAAGCCGACACCGCGCTCGACCACATACCAGAGCGTCCGGTCACGGCCGTCCGACAGCCGCACTTCCGCCCCGCAATAGCGCCGCGCGATCGGCCGGTCCTCGCGTTTGTCGAGATAGCGGTGCTCGTGGATATTGCCATAGTCGGCAATCGCCAGGCTCTTGTCATGATGCACTTCGCGCGCCTGATGGCGGAACTTGGAGGAAATGCGCTTGAGCACATGCGGATCAGAGCATTCCAGCGCCTCCCGCTCAGAGCGGAACCAGCCGGCCTGCGCCGGGGCGGAAAGCAGCGGCAGCGCGAGGGCGGCGGAGAGGAGGCAGGTGATCAAAGGGTGGCGTGACATAGACTTTGCTCCGGCGGGAAACTCGGTGACCACATATTCGTCTGCGCGGCTTGGCCGGTCAAGGTGTTCGTCAGAGATGCCGGCCAAAATCCATCCGCTGATGCAGAATGCGCACTATGTCGACAAAATCATCGCCAATCCGGTAAAACACCACGTGAGAACCCACTGGGTATCTTCGATATCCATGACGAACTTCGGAACAATCGCGTCCGACGCGGGGGCTCTTCGCTATAGTCAGAGAGGCAGTTTGAAAAAGCTGCACATATGCCTCTGCTTGAACTTCTCCCCAGGCTTCAAAAGTATTTTCCCAGATCGCTTCAATGTCCGCTTGAGCATCGGGCGAAAAAACGCATTTCATCGCCTGCGCTTCACGTGCTCGCGCTTCTTTTGGAGAAATTCTTCAAAATCAAAAGCTGTTGACGGCCCGCTGTTCTCACCTTGAATGAGCGCCGTTCTCAATGCTGCTAAGTGCGATTCACGCTCTTCCAGCGCGCGCAGTCCGGCACGAACAACCTCGCTGGCGTTTCCATACCTGCCATCAGCGACTTGTTCGTCAATGAACTGATTGAAATGTTCGCCAAGACTGAAAGATGTGTTCTTGCTCAATGACTTCTCCATACCGTCTTCATACTGAATTTTGGTACAATTCGCAATCTTGATATTCTCACTCCATCATTCCCCCGCGATCCAGTCCAGCCGAAACCCCGCGCCCGCGTCCTCGCCCAGACACTTAGCCAGCTCTGGCAGGATCAGCCGCAGCTCTGTCTCCAGCACAAACGGCGGGTTGACGATAATCATGCCGCAGCCGTCCAGCCGCAGCTCCGCCGCCGCGCCCCGTATCATCAGCTCGGCGCGCAGGATTTTGGCAATTCCGCTTTCTGCCAAAGCGTCATGGAACTTCGTCACAGCCTTGCGGTCCTTCACTGGATACCAGAGCGCATAAATCCCGCCCGGCCAGCGGCCATGCGCCTTCAGCAGTCCTTCAACCATCCGCTCAAACTCGCCCGGTTCCTCAAATGGCGGATCTGTCAGCACCAGTCCGCGCTTTTCCTTCGGTGGCAGGTGCGCGCCGAGCGACAGCCAGCCGTCCAGCTCGATCACGCGGGTTTGGAAATCGCCGTCGAACGCTTTTGCGAGCAGCTTGGCATCCTTTGGATGCAGCTCAATTGCCGTTAGCCGGTCTTGCTTCCTGAGCAGATAACGCGTGATTTTCGGCGAGCCGGGATAGGCCTTCAATTCTCCTGAGCCATTCTGCGCTTGAACCGAAAGAATGTATGGAAGAAGAAGCTCTGAAACGCCCGCCTCGAACTTGGCGCTCAACAGCTTCTCAATCCCGCCTTGCCATTCGCCCGTGCGCGCCGCATCGCCTTCGGTCAGCGCATAGATGCCGCTGCCCGCATGTGTGTCGATGACGCGGAAGGCTTTGTCTTTCAGCTTCAGATATTCGATGATCCGCGTCAGCACGATGTGTTTCATCACATCGGCGAAGTTTCCGGCATGGAAGGAGTGGCGGTAGTTCATGCGCGGCTTTTTCCATTTAGCGCCGCCGCCCGCAAGCGGAGTTTGCCTGGGCCTTCAAATCACTTTAGCCGTGGGCGCAGCCGGGGAGGGTATTCATGCCGGGTTATGTTGTGATGATCGTGCTTCTCGGCGCTCTGCTGCATGCGTCGTGGAACGCGGTGGTCAAATCCAGTCCGGCGACAAATTTCTCAATGTCGTCATGGTCATTGCGGTCGCCGGGCTGGCGGCGGGGCTGGCGCTGCCGTTTTTCAATCAGCCAAGCGCCGCCAGCTGGCCCTATCTCGCCACGTCTGCGGTCCTGCAGGTGGTCTATATCGTGCTCGTCTCCAAAGCTTACAAACACGGCGACATGAGCCTCGCCTACCCGCTGATGCGCGGCACCGCGCCTTTGCTGGTTGCCATTGCCAGCGGGCCGCTGATTGGCGAGGCGCTGCCGGGGCTGCGCTGGCTCGGCGTGCTCTTCGTCAGCGCCGGTGTGCTGGCCATGGCGCTTGAGTCGCGCCAGCGCGGCGGGGGAGCAGGGCGCACAGTGGCGACCGCGCTGCTCAACGCCTGTTTCATCGCCGCCTACACAATCACCGACGGCATCGGCGTGCGCCTTTCCGGCGCGGCCACCTCCTACACACTCTGGATATTCGTCGCCCATGCCGGGCCGCTGCTCCTCTGGGCGCTGGCTACGCAGCCCATTCAGTTCGGCGCGCATCTGCGCAGGCGCTTCGGCACGGCTGCGTTCGGCGCGTTCGCGACGCTCGCCTCCTATGGCTCGGCGCTGTGGGCAATGAGCCTTGATGTGCCGGTCGCCTCGGTGTCGGCGCTGCGCGAAACTTCGATCATCTTCGCCGCCGGGCTTTCCGTTTTTCTGTTCGGCGAGCGGCTTGGGCTCTGGCGGTGGGCGGGCGTCGCGCTGATCTGCGGCGGCGTGGCGGTAATCCGGATTGCATGAGCGGCTTTGATGTCTTCATCACATTTCTTGGCCCGTCCGCCCCTACCCAAGCGCCGCCGTCAAGGCTTAGGCTGCCATCATGAATCAAGCCCTGAAACACTCCATCGGCCATTCCACCTGCCCGCACGACTGCCCGTCGGTCTGCGCACTGGATGTGGAGCTGCTCGACAATAAGACCATCGGCCGGGTGCATGGCGCGAAGGACCATACCTACACGGCGGGCGTGATCTGCGCCAAGGTTGCCCGCTACGCCGAGCGCGTTCATCATCCCGACCGGCTCCTGAAGCCGCTGATCCGCGCGGGGGGCAAGGGGGACGGGGTGTGGAAGGAAGCCTCGTTTGACGCGGCGCTGGATCTGATCGCCGAAAAATTCCTTGCCGCCGAGCGCGGAGTTCGGCTCGCAAAGCGTCTGGCCCTACTACTATGCGGGGACGATGGGTCTGGTGCAGCGCGACGGGATCAACCGGCTGCGCCACGCCAAGCGCTATTCCTCCATGTTCAATTCGATCTGCACTAATGCGGCCTGGACCGGCTGGTTCGCGGGCACGGGGAAACTCGCAGGTGTTGACCCGCGTGAAATGGCAAAATCTGACTGCGTCGTGATCTGGGGCACCAACGCGGTGGCCACCCAGATCAATGTCATGACCCACGCGATCAAGGCCCGAAAAGAGCGCGGCGCGAAGATCGTCGTCATCGACATTTACCGCAATGACACGGTGGCGCAGGCGGACATGGGCCTCATTCTCAAGCCCGGCACAGACGGCGCGCTCGCCGCCGCCGTGATGCACATTCTGTTCCGCGACGGCCTCGCCGACCGGGCTTACATGGAAAAACACACTGATGATCCCAAGGGCCTCGAAGCCCATCTTCAGGACAGAACCCCGGAATGGGCCGCTGGCATCACCGGATTATCCGTGGAAGAAATCACCGCCTTCGCGCACCTCGTCGGCAAAACCAAACGCACCTATTTCCGTCTCGGCTACGGCTTTTCGCGCCAGCGCAACGGCGCGCCGAACATGCATGCGGCGCTTTGCATCGCTGCGGTGTGCGGCCATTGGCAATATCAGGGCGGCGGGGCGTTTCATTCCAATTCCGGGATTTTGAAACTGAACAGCACGGAACTCGAAGGCAAAGGCCTCAATGACGCCTCCATCCGCCATCTCGACCAGTCGAAAATCGGCCGCGTGCTGACGGGCGACGAAGAGGCGCTGAACGGCGGCCCGCCGGTCAAAGCCATGTTGATCCAGAACACCAACCCCGCCAATGTCGCGCCGGAGCAGCGCCTGGTGATGCGCGGGCTGCTGCGCCAGGACCTGTTCACCGCCGTGCACGAGCAGTTCATGACCGACACCGCCAAGCTCGCCGACGTGGTCCTGCCGGCCACCATGTTCCTCGAGCATGACGACATTTACAAAGGCGGCGGCCATCAGCACATCTCGCTTGGCCCCAAACTGATCGACCCGCCGGAAGGGCCGAAGCCCAACCATTATGTCATCGAGGAACTGGCCAAACGCCTCGGCGTTGCGCATCTTCCCGGCTTTGGAATGACTGAGCGGGAATTGATCGACGCGATGATGCTGAAAAGCGGCAAGCCGGGCTGGGACGAAATGGAGGAGAAGAAATGGCTTGACCTGCAGCCCGACTTTGACACGTCGCACCATCTCAACGGCTTCGGCTGGCCCGACAAAAAATTCCGCTTCAAGCCTGACTGGACCGGCGGCCCATCCCCTAACAAGCCCCCGGCCTCAATGGGCCCGCAAGGGCCGTATCAGGGCCTGCCGCAGTTCCCCGACCATTTCGACGCCATCGAAAACGCCGACGAGACCCACCCCTTCCGCCTCGCCACATCCCCGGCGCGAAGCTTCCTCAACTCCTCATTCCAGGAAACTCCCAGCTCCATCGCGAAAGAAGTCCGCCCCGAACTCAAAATTCACCCCGAAGACGCAGCAGCGCTGGGTATTGCGGACGGTGACAGGGTTCAGATCGGCAACGCGCGAGGCGAGGTCATCCTGAATGCGCGGTATTTCGAGGGCCTCCAGCGCGGCGTGGTGATTTCGGAGGGGCTGTGGCCGAACGCGGCGTTTGAGGGCGGGGAGGGGATAAATGTGCTGACCGGGGCTGATGCGGTGGCCCCGCATGGCGGGGCGGCGTTTCATGACAGCAAGGTTTGGGTGGGGCGGCTCTAAGCCGCTGCACTCACGCTAAACAGCCGAAATAGCGGCACCATCCGGGTTTCGTCGGCAAAATTGCAAGAACTCCTTCAGTCCGTCTGCGCTATCGCGGCGGCGGGCGTATTGTTCTGAAGCGCCAAACAGCGCCGCGCCCGCAGGCAATAATTGTTTCGGCCCGTCATGGAACGCCCTAGCCAACCGCCGCAAATTGCGCTATGAAAGTCTTCTGTCGATTTGACTGCGGCAGTAAGTCTCCAGACTGACATGCCTGACGATTGTTCATATTTGATTCACCTCTGATTTTACGGAAGGTGCCTTCGAATGCATCGTTTATCCATTGCACTTTTGAGCGCTGCCGCACTGTCCGGTTTGCTGGTGGCTGATGACGGCCGTGCGGAGGATACCTCCCGCCAGCTGCGGGAACAGCAGCTCGGTACAGCTGAAACTTCCAAGAGATCAGACGACGATCTCGCCTCCGCGCCCGCTGGCGGGGCGGGCAATATCCTGATGAAGTTTGAAAATCTGAACCAGCATTTTCAGCTTATGGATTTGCCGGATTCCGAGCGCCGCCTGCAGGAATCCCTGAAAAACCTGCAACAGAACCCCAAAACCTTTGAGGATTTGGCAAGCCTCTATAAACTGCTGTCCGATGCGGATCCGAGGGAAAAGCAGTCTCTTGGCGAGGCGAGGTGGCGCGCATTGTATGTCATGGGCGAATTGCGGAACCGGCAGGCGGCGGGCTTTTTGTTCGACATTGCCTCGGCGCCGCTTCCCAGTCCTGAAGCGGGCGAGGTGAACTACAAGACTGAGTACCGGCTTCGCGCGCGCGCGGTCGCAGGCCTTGAAAAACTCAAGGACGTCGAGCTTCTCAAGAAAATCCACGGCGCGGGCGGCGTGCTCGGAGGCTTGGCGGCGGCAAGCCTTTTTGAGCTTGGCCAGCCGCCTAAAGGCGTGACCAAAGTCGACGGCGTCAAGGTTCTGGGGCTGGGAGACCCCAAGGATTTCAATCCGCCGAAGGGGTCCGCCGGTGGAAGGATCACCCCCGGGCTCAAACTGTCGCCGTCCGACGACCAGCTCAGCATCACGCCCAAATGGCCTCAGCAAAAGTGAGGGATTTGCCATGAAACTTTCAACGGTCCTTGCCGCCGCCGCGATCGGAGTTGCATTTGTGCCGGGCGCCGCCAAAGCCGCGTCCTGCTCGGCGAATTTTGTCACCGAGCCGGTCGTGGGCGGATGGTGCACCCAAAACTGGGTTGACTATTTTTGGGATGCCTATGATTTCAACTCCGGCGACTGGGACCAGGGTTTCGGGTATCCGAACGCCTGCGACCGCACCCGCCCGCTCGGACGCACCTTTAACGCCATTTATGTCCTGAACTACGCGGACGGTCCCGCAGGAAAGTCCAGGAGTGATTTTTCCGGCAGCATTCTGCATTGGGGCGGCAACTTTTCCATGCGCGAGATGGATGAGCTTGACGCACGGTGCGGAGACGGCACCAAACGGGCTTATACGACTTGGGGGGTGGGCGATAATTACACCGAGCTTTATTTGCCGTTCTTTTACAATGAGAACGTCGTCGAGCGCGCCGCGACGATCCTCCATGAATCAAGGCACTCCGACTGGTGCGGACACAGCGGCAACGACGGTTCAAACAAGTGCCCGGCAGGCTCGGACTCGTGCGACGAGAGTTTTGACAATGGCTGCAGCGGCTTCGCATCTCCCAGCGGACGCGGCGCAACCGGCTATCAGGCGCTCTGGCTCTGGTGGTTCACGGTGGACGCGGACGGCATCACCGGCACCAGCACGCGCAAAGCTTTTGCCCGCGACGAGGCAAACCGGATTTTCAACACAATGTTCGACGTCAATCCGTGCATCAACATCACGTCTTCAGGGGCGGTCATCGACACTTGCCCTTAGATTTCGGTGCCCTTAGATTTCGGTGACAGTGCGCTCAATTGGCCAAGCGTCATACAACCGATCTCTGCGCCCTCGCCAAGGCATTGATTCCAGATTGAATTCCGGAGACAGCGCACCTGAGCGCCGCGCAGCCTCTAAAACCGCACCTTTGCCCCGACGCGCAGTGATATTGTCTGGAGGTCCGCCCCGACCGCGCCAGTCCAGCCGGCTGAGATTGCGGTTGCCGCTATAGACAAACTCGCCCGCTGAAATGTTCATGAGGCCACCGCCGCCGTAAAACGACGCTCCATCTGGCATTGCGGGACGCTCGGCACCCGCCGCTTTGGCCGGCGCCAAGAAGCCCGACGCAGCAAAGCCGCCAGCGGCAGGGAGCCCGAAAAACGCTTTGTTATCACGCCGCTCTCCCACCAGATGCACAATCACAGCCGCTGCTGCACATTTGGTGGCGTCAATGGCATTCTCCCTGGCCCAGCGTTCACCCTGAAGAGAGAATGGCAAGGAGGCTGACTGGTCGGCCAGTCTAACTTTTGGTCACAAAATCCGCAGAAAACCGCAGCTCCCGCAGCGGCTTCACAACCTTGATCGTTTCCGTGTAAACCGGATGCGCCCGGTAGGCGTTGAGCGACGCATCGTCGGCGAACTCGGCATAGACAACGACATCCACGGCATCCGATGTGGGATCGGTCTTCCGGTTCAGGCTGACTTCGAATTTCTGATGGTGCGGGATCTGGCTCAGCGCAGAAAGGCCTGACCGGACCGCCTCAACGTCCTTTGGGTTTTTGGCGCTGAAGAAGACGATGTGCCGTATCATGGGGATGCCGCTCTTTCACGCCGCACTTGAATGTGCGGCGCGCCCATGTTCCATGCGGACGGCTCCCTCCGCAACGAGGCGCAAGGCCGCAGGGTAGAGCTTATGCTCCTCGGCGAGAACCCGGGCGCTAAGAGTTTCCGGCGTGTCGCCCGCCAGCACCCGCGCCTTAGCCTGCGCAATGACCGGGCCTTCATCAACTCCAAGGGTGACGAAATGCACGGTGCAGCCATGCTCCGCCACACCGGCTTCCAGCGCCCGCTCATGCGTGTGCAGGCCCGGAAACGCCGGGAGCAGGGAAGGGTGGATGTTGATCATCCTCCCGGCCCATTTCTCAATAAGCCCCGGCGTCATGATACGCATATAACCGGCGAGGCAGACAATCTCCGCTCCCGCTTTCATGAGCGCTGCGTCAATGGCGGCGTCATGGTCTTCGCGGCAGGCGTAAGATCTGTGAGGAATGGCCTGCGCCTCAATGCCCTTGCCCTGTGCATATGAGAGTCCGGCGGCGTCGGCCCTGTTGGAAATCACCAGAACCACTTCGGCGGGAAACGCGCTGTCCTCCGCAGCCTCAATCAGCGCCTCCATGTTCGATCCGCGCCCGGATATCAGGATGGCAACGCGCTTTTTCGCAAGAGTCAAAGTGCCAAAGCTCCTGTATAAACAACGCTTTGGCCTTGGTTCTCAATCAGTTTTCCGAGCATGACAACGCGTTCGCCCGCCTCGGCGAGCCGCGCAGCGATCGCTCCCGCCGCCTGCGCCTCCACAATGGCGATCATGCCGATGCCGCAGTTGAAGGTGCGCAGCATTTCGTTTGGCGCAACGCCGCCGGTTTTCGCAAGCCAGGAAAACACCGGCGGGACGGGGATGGCCGAGAGGTCAACTTCGGCAGCAAGATTGTCCGGCAGCACGCGCGGAATATTGTCGGGGAAGCCGCCGCCGGTGATGTGCGCCAATGCCTTTATGCCGGGGACGGATTTGAGTGTGGCCAACAATGATTTGACGTAAATCCGCGTCGGGGTCAGCAGCGCCTCACCAAGCGGTTCTGACGGGTCGAACGGCGCAGGGTCGCTCCATTTCAGTCCGGAAATTTCGACGATGCGCCGCACCAGCGAGAAGCCGTTGGAATGAACGCCGGACGAGGCAAGGCCGATGAGGACATCGCCCGCTTCGATATCCCTGCGGGGCAGCAGCGATCCCCGCTCCGCCGCGCCGACGGCAAAGCCCGCCAGATCATAGTCGCCGCCCGAGTAAAGCCCCGGCATCTCAGCCGTCTCGCCGCCGATCAGCGCGCAGCCGGCCTGACGGCAGCCTTCGGCTATGCCTTCGACGATCCGCGCGCCCTGTTCCGGGTCCAGTTTGCCCGTGGCGAAATAGTCGAGGAAAAACAGCGGCTCAGCGCCCTGCACGACGAGATCGTTGACGCACATGGCGACGAGATCGATGCCAACCGTCGAATGCAGGCCGGATTCAATGGCGATCTTCACCTTGGTGCCGACGCCGTCATTGGCCGCGACCAGAACAGGATCAACGAATCCCGCCGCCTTCAGGTCAAACAAGCCGCCAAAGCCACCTATCTCGCCATCCGCGCCGGGCCGGCGGGTTGAGCGCACGGCGGGCTTGATCTTCTCGACCATCAAGTTGCCCGCGTCGATGTCAACGCCGGCATCAGCATATGTCAGGCCGTTTTTAAGGGTCATGGCTGCGATCCTGATTGCGCCGCCGCAATGGCATGGCGGGCAGAGAGGCGCAAGGCGCGTGGCGGGTTCTGCTGTTGAAAAAGCAAATGGTTTCAGCACCTAGGAATCTGCGCAAGGAATGTCTAAATCCGCTGCATCACACGGAACTGCGGATGACCATTCCCAATTACATCACGATCTTCCGCTTTTTGCTTGTTCCGTTCGTGCTTTACGGCATATTTTCGGGTCAGATGGTGCTGGCGCTGGCGGGATTTCTGCTGGCGGGCGTCTCTGACGGCGTTGACGGATTTATCGCGCGGCGCTTCAACCAGCGTTCGGAGCTCGGAGCCTATCTTGATCCGATCGCCGACAAACTGCTGCTCGTCACGATTTTCGGCGTGTTCGGTTATCTCGGCCAGCTGCCTCTTTGGCTGGTCTATCTGGTCATTTCGCGGGATGCGATGATTGTCGGCGCGGTGGTGCTGTCGACGATCATGGGCAATCCGGTCAAAATGCATCCGCTGATGGTCTCCAAGGTGAACACGACGATGCAGATCGTGCTCGCCGCGTTCGTTCTGGCCGATCTCGCATTCAGCGCTGAATTTCGCATGGTTCCAAGAGTATATGGTCTGGCTTGTGGCGCTCTTGACCGGCGCGTCGGCTGCGGCCTATCTCGTCAGCTGGATGCGCCACATGGCGGGATTTGCGGAAACCGATGGCAAAGGCTGAAACAAGAGTGTCGAAAAAAGTCTCGGCGGCGCAGCTCGCCCGCGAGGACGAGATCGCACGCTTGTTCAAACGGCAGATCATATTCTGGATCGGCGCGGTGATCGCCTTTGGCCTGTTCCTCTATATCTTCAGTTCAATCCTCTTGCCGTTCGTTGTCGGCATGACACTGGCCTATTTTCTTGACCCCGTGGCGGACCGGCTGGAACGGATTGGTCTCAGCCGTATGCTGGCGACTTTGGTCATTCTGATCAGTTTCATTGTTATATTCGTTATTGCGCTGATGATATTCGTGCCGATCCTCGTTTCGCAGTTTTCCGATTTTGCGGTCCGGCTTCCCGGATACATCGCGCAGCTTCAGGAGTTGATCGCCTCACAGAATGCGGAATGGATCAAGAAAGTCATCGGTGTCGATGCGTCCGTTCTCAAGAACGGGCTGGGCTCGCTGGTGAGCCAGGGTGCGGGCATTGTTTCGACGCTGGTCACGTCTATCTGGAGCTCAAGCAAGACCCTGATTGATATTGGCGGGCTATTCGTGGTGACGCCGGTGGTGGCGTTCTACACGCTGTACGACTGGGACCGGATGATTGCGAAGGTCGATGACTGGATTCCGCGCGACCATCTGGGGACGGTCAGGGCAATATTCGGCGACATCAACACGGCAATCGCCGGCTTCGTGCGCGGACAGGGCACGCTCTGCATCATTCTCGGCCTTTTATACGCTGGCGGCCTGACCGTTGTGGGGCTGAATTTCGCGCTTCTGATTGGGCTGTTCGCGGGCCTCATTTCCTTCATTCCCTATGTCGGTTCGCTCGTCGGCCTCGTCTTGGCGCTGGGTGTCGCCGTTGTGCAGTTCTGGCCCGACTGGCTGATGGTCGGCGCGGTGGCTTTGGTGTTTGTCATCGGCCAGTTCATCGAAGGCAACATTCTGCAGCCCAAGCTCGTCGGACAAAGCGTCGGTCTGCATCCGGTCTGGCTGATGTTTGCGCTGTTCGCTTTTGGCGCGCTGTTCGGCTTTGTTGGCCTGATGGTGGCTGTTCCGGCCGCCGCCGCAGTCGGCGTGCTCGTCCGCTTCGCCATTTCCCGTTACATGGCCTCGCCGCTCTATCGCGGCCACGGCCAGGCTAACCCCTGAGTCATGATCCGGCGAATCCGAGGCAGTTGCCCCTTGACCTGCCTCTGCGTCCGAAACTGTCGCGCGAAGATGTCATTGTGGGAAAGTCAAACCGGGCCGCCGTCGAGATCATCGACCTCTGGCCCGCATGGCCATCGGCGATTGCCGTGCTCGCGGGGCCAGACGGCTCAGGAAAAACCCATTTGGCGCGGGCTTGGGCGGCCAAGGCCAATGCATTTGCGCTGAACCAAGGCGGCCTCGCGTCCGCAGCCGGTTTCCAGCTTCTTATTCAGAAGCTTTTCTTTTCGAAGATGTTGACGAGACGCCGCCTGACGAAACAGCGTTTTTTCATTCGATCAATCTGGTCCGCCAGCAAGATGGCTCTCTTGCTTCTGACGTCGAAGACGCTGCCCGCAAGCTTGGCAATTCATTCTCTTCCCGACCTTAACTCGCGCCTCCAGTCGGCGACTGTTGTGGAGATCGCCGAGCCGGACGACGCGCTGCTTCTTTCCGTTTTGGCTAAACTCTTCGCCGACAGGCAGGTGCTGGTCGAGCCAAATGTCAGCGAATATCTGGTCACGAGAATGGAACGCTCTTTTTCAGAAGCGGTGCGCATAGTGGCGCTGCTGGACGTGCTGGCGCTGGAAGAAAAAGCTTCGGATCACCCGCTCGCTCGCCGCATCCATATTCGCTGAAGGCGATCCGCGCCAGGACCTGAGCTCGGCTTTTGAAATCCCCAGTCTCTGCTTTTGAAATCATGTATTTTGCCGGTTGCTCTTGCCGGGTGAAGCGTGTATCGAACGCCGCGCGGGCCTTGGTCTGCGGTTTTCGGAGCGTAGCGCAGCCTGGTAGCGCACCTGATTTGGGATCAGGGGGTCGGAGGTTCGAATCCTCTCGCTCCGACCACTTGCTCAAGGCGGTCAATGGCCGTTTGGGTTAAGTCCGGCGCCGGGGTGTGGCGCAGCCTGGTAGCGCGCCTCGTTCGGGACGAGGAGGCCGGAGGTTCGAATCCTCTCACCCCGACCAACACGCACACTTGATTACTCCTCCAAGGCTCCAAGGCCTGCCGGCTAAGTTCATTGCATCGGAATGAACGTGAGCCGCGCACAAATTTCCCGCTTCTCGATTTGAAGAAAAACCTCTAGAAGCGGCGTTGTCGACCATATCCGGAGCCGTCCATGTCCGCCAAAATTTACAGCCCCGCCAAAACCGCCATGCAGTCCGGCAAGGCCAAGACTGGCAATTGGGTGCTGGAGTTCGACCCTGCTGCGCCGCGCCGGGTCGAGCCACTGATGGGCTACACAAGCTCCTCCGACATGCTCAGCCAGGTCAGACTGAAGTTCGACACGAAAGAGCTGGCGCTCGCATATGCCGCCAAAAACGGCATTGAGGCGCGCGTTGAGGAGCCCAAAGAGCCAAAGCGCCGCCGCGTCGCCTATTCGGACAATTTCAAGTTCGACCGCAGCCAGCCCTGGACGCACTAACCGTCCAAAATCCGGTCCCGTAGCTCAGATGGATAGAGCAAGTGCCTTCTAAGCCCTAGGTCGCAGGTTCGAATCCTGCCGGGATCGCCAACTACATCGCGGCCGCCGCCGTCAGTCCGCGCTCAATATCCGCCCGCAGATCTACGGCATCCTCGAGCCCGATCTGGAGCCGGATGATCGGCCCCGCATGGTTCCCCTTGGCAATCGTCCGGTCAGCTGTCGACACATGAACGGCAAGGCTTTCATACCCGCCCCAGGAGTAGCCGAGGCCGAATATCTCCAACGCGTCGAGAAAGGCGAATGCGGCTTGTGTGGAATTTTCCTTGAGAACGATGGAGAATATGCCGCTTGACCCACAGAAATCCCGTTTCCACAGATCATGGCCCGGAAACGAGGGCAGGGCGGGATGCAGAACCTGCGCGACCCGTCCGTCGGTCTCAAGCCATTCGGCAAGTCTCAGCGCATTGTTCTGATGCCGTTCAAGCCGCACGCCCATTGTGCGCAGACCGCGCAGTATCTGGTAGGCGTCATCACCGCCGACGCAGAGCCCCAGCTCCATATTTGCCTGCTTCAATCGCTCCGCGCAGCGCGCATTGGCCGATACTGTGCCCATCAGAACATCGGAATGTCCGGACGGGTACTTGGTCGCAGCGTGAATCGAAATGTCAACGCCGTGGTCCAAGGGTTTGAAAAACAACGGCGTTGCCCAGGTGTTGTCCATCATCACAATAGCGCCATGGGCGTGCGCCGCTTTTGAAATCGCCGGAATATCCTGCATTTCGAATGTGTTCGATCCGGGTAACTCGGTGAACACAACTTTGGTGTTCGGCGTCATCAGCGCCGAGATGCCAGCGCCGATGGTTGGATCGTAATAGTCCACCGAGACGCCGAGCCTTTTCAGCATGCCGTTCGCAAAGCGCCGCGTTGGGAAATAGACGCTGTCCACGATCAGCGCATGGTCGCCCGCGCTTAGAAACGCCAAAAGCGGAACAGTCACCGCCGCAAGGCCGGAGGGCAGCAGGATCGTTGCGGCGGAGCCTTCCAGCTCGTCAATTGCCGCGCAAAGCGCGTCAGTCGTCGTCGTGCCATGTGTGCCATAAGTGTATTTCTGCGTCCGCGCCGCCATCGAGGTCGCGTTGGGAAACAGCACAGTGGACGCATGGACGACCGGCGGGTTGACGAAGCCGTGATAGTCATGGGGGTCGTAGCCGCTGTGCGCGAGCCGAGTGTTGATGCCATAGTTTGACGGCGTGCCGGATTTCTTGGCCATGGGGACAATCCAATTGTTTCATTCGGCTTAGCCATGCCCTATTAAGAGCGCAATCCCTGCCAACCCGGGCCAATCGATTGAATAAAGTTCAACCAGGGCCGAAGCCCGCTGAGCGGTATGCGCGGATACCGGCACATATGCGCCTGCCGCGGACTGTGGTGAGGGCCGCCGCCCGAATGAGCCGAGCGGCCTTTGGCGGCGCGCCTGGCGCCCTCGACTGGCGCATGGCGACATTCGCGCTCATCGCCGTTGCCTTGGCTGCGGCAATTGCGCCTTACGACGCCACAGCTTCGCGCTGGGCAACCGCCAGCCAAAATCCGGCTGTCCGGCTGCTCGCGGCCTATACCGACATTGGCAGATCGACGTTCTACCTTCTGTCGTCGCTGGGCATCGCGCTGTGGGCGACTTTCCTGAGCTGGCGCGGACGGAAACTTTCGTCAAAAGCCAAACTGGCGCTGATTTACTCACAGGCGCTTTACGCTTTCTGGGCCATTGCTCTGTCTGGCATATTGGTCAACTTGCTGAAGCTCATCTTCGGCCGCGCCCGCCCAAAATTCCTTGAGACGAACGGCGCATACGACTTTTTCAGCCGTTGGGGCACAGGCTACGACTTCACCAGCTTTCCATCAGGACACGCCACAACGATGGGTGCGCTTGCGGCAATTCTGGTCCTGTGGTTTCCAAAACTGCGGGTGTTGACGCTGCTGGCGTGCTTTTCCGTGGCCGCGACGAGAGTGGCGGCGGGGGCGCATTTTCCCTCCGATGTGGTCATCGGATTTTCCCTCGGCTTTCTGTTTTCCGTCTATCTGGCGCGGGTCCTGGCGCGGCGTCACAGCGTGTTTCGCTTCTCAGGCCACAAATTTTTGCCAAAACTGCAGTTTTCCACCGCGTTTTCGAGCTTTCGTGGGGTCAATTCTCAGAATTGACGGCCAAACTCGCTCAAAGTTCAGCTTAGCGGCGATAATTGACGCGCCGCCGCTTCAACAAGGCTTGACCCGGACACGAATATCGCATTGCATGAGCTGCGTGAATGGGAGCGACGCCAAAAATCGATGAATGAGACCTGCGTCCGCATCGAGGCGGAAGGGGCAAAGCCCAACAAACAAACCAAAACAACAGAAGAGGTCTAAGTCCGATGACTAAGGTAATTTTCAAGACGGTGCTGGGCGCGGCCGCGCTTGCGCTGGTGGGTTCCGTGGCAGGAGCTGCGACGCTGGACGATGTCAAAGCCAAGGGCTTTATCCAATGCGGCGTCAATGTCGGCCTTGCCGGCTTCTCCGCTCCGGACGACAAGGGTGAGTGGACCGGATTTGACGTTGACTATTGCCGCGCCATCGCCGGCGCGATTTTCGGCGACGGAACGAAAGTGAAGTTCACGCCGCTGTCCGCCAAGGAGCGTTTCACCGCGCTGCAGTCCGGCGAAATCGACATTCTGTCGCGCAACACGACCTGGACGCTGAACCGCGACACGGCGCTTGGCCTCGATTTCTTCGGCGCCAACTATTATGACGGCCAGGGCTTCATGATCAATTCGAAGAAGATCACCGGCGTCAATTCCGCGCTGCAGCTTTCCGGCGCCTCTGTCTGCGTGCAGACCGGCACGACGACAGAGCTCAATCTCGCGGACTATTTCAAAGCCAACAAGATGGAATACAATCCTGTTGTGTTTGAAAAGAACGAGGAAGTGAACGCCGCCTATGATTCAGGCCGCTGCGATGTTCTGACCACCGACCAGTCCGGCCTTTACGCAACCCGTCTCGCGCTTGCGGCGCCGGCGGATCATGTGGTTCTGCCTGAGATCATCTCCAAGGAGCCGCTCGGACCTGCCGTGCGTCAGGGCGACGACCAGTGGGCCGACATTGTGAAGTGGGTTCACTATGGGCTGCTCACCGCCGAGGAGCTTGGCATCACCCAGGCGAATGTGACGGACATGATGGCCTCGACCAACCCGGAAATCCTGCGCGTGCTCGGCAAGGAAGCCGACACCAAGCTCGGAACGGACATGGGTCTCGACAACGACTGGCTCGCCAAAGCCGTCAAAGTCACCGGTAATTACGGCGAAATATTCGAGCGCAATGTCGGGCAGGGCAGCGCCCTGAAGATCGCACGCGGCCTCAACGCGCTCTGGTCAAAGGGCGGCCTGCAATACGCCCCGCCGATCCGCTGATATGTTGAATTGAAAACAAGACTGCAGGAGGCTTTGCGGCCTCCTGCCAGTATCAAGTCAACGAACTGGGACGCGGATGGCTGTTACCGAAATTTCCACGGCAAGGGGCGGGACCTCTCTCCTGAATGACCCCAAGGCGCGGGGCCTTGTTTTTCAGTCCATTATGCTTGTGGCGCTTGTCGCCTTCGTCTGGTGGATCATCGGCAACACCGCGGAGAACCTGAAGCGTTCAAACATCGCGTCCGGCTTTGACTTTCTGAATGGCCGCGCCGGCTTTGACCTTGCGCAGACGCCCGTCGCCTTCACCAGCGATTCCACCTATTTCGACGCGCTTGTCGTTGGGTTGCTCAACACAATCATCGTTTCCGTCCTCGGCATCATCACCGCCGTCGCGCTGGGCTTCATGATCGGCGTTGGCCGCCTTTCGCACAATTGGCTTGTCCGTAAACTCTCGACCATTTATGTCGAAATCTTCCGCAATATCCCGCCGCTTCTGGTGATTTTCTTTTGGTATTTCGGCGTTCTGTCGGTGCTGCCGGACCCGAAAAAGAGTCTGGCGCTGCCGTTTGGCAGCTTTCTCAATAACCGCGGCTTTGTCCTGCCGAAAGCGATCTGGGGCGAGGGCGCTTGGCTCATAGGCGCAGGCCTGATTGTCGGCATCGTTTTCACCTTGCTGGTGAGAAAATGGGCGGGCGCCCGACAGATGGCGACCGGCCAGCGGTTCCCGGTCCTCTGGACGTCGCTGGCAATGATCTTCGGCTTTCCGCTGCTCGCCTATATCCTGACCGGCTTTCCGCTCGAATTCGAGTTTCCCAAAGCTTCAACATTTAATCTGACTGGCGGCTTCCAAATACGGCCGGAATTCCTGTCACTCTATCTGGCGCTGTCGATTTATACGGCCTCTTTCATTGCCGAAATTGTGCGCGCGGGCATTCAGGGCGTCTCCAAAGGTCAGTCCGAGGCGGCGCATGCGCTGGGGCTGCGCGACGGCGCGACGCTGCGGCTGGTCGTCATCCCGCAGGCGATGCGCACCATCATCCCGCCGCTCACCAGCCAGTTCCTGAACCTCACCAAAAACTCGTCGCTCGCCATCGCCATCGGCTATCCGGACCTTGTGGCAGTGGGCGGCACGATCCTTAACCAGAGCGGACAGGCAATTGAAATTGTTGCTATCTGGATGGTGGTCTATCTTGGTCTGTCGATTGCGACATCGCTGTTCATGAACTGGTTCAACGCCAAAATGGCATTGGTGGAGCGCTGACATGACCGGATTTGTGCGCACCGAGGAAGTTGCCAACCAGCCGCCGCCGATGAAGACCAGCGGCTTGGTATTCTGGGCGCGGACCAATCTGTTTGCGTCGCCGGTCGATTCTGTCATGACGCTGTTTGCCGCGGCGCTCCTCATCTGGTTCGTGCCTCCTCTGTTCAACTGGCTGTTCGTCACAGCGCAGTGGACAGGAACCGACCGCACATTCTGCACCACGGTGGAGCAGGGCGGCATACAGCCTGACGGCTGGTCCGGCGCGTGCTGGGCCTTTATCGGCGCAAAGTGGAAACAGTTCCTGTTCGGCCGCTATCCTGCCTCGGAATATTGGCGGCTCTGGGTCATCGGAATCCTGTTTCTGGCGCTTTTTATTCCCCTGCTTCTGCCCAAGGCAGGTCGCAAGGCGCTGAACGCCGTGCTGTTCTTCGGCGTGTTCCCCATCATCGCCTATTTCCTTCTGGCGGGCGGGTTCGGCCTGCGCGAAGTCGAAACGCCGCTGTGGGGCGGGCTGATGATCACGCTCATCATTTCCTTTGTCGGCATCGCCGTGTCGCTGCCGCTCGGCATTATTCTGGCGCTTGGCCGCCGCTCGAAAATGCCGATCATCAAAATGTTCGCCGTCGGCTTTATCGAGCTGATCCGCGGCGTGCCGCTGGTGACGGTTCTGTTTATGGCGAGCGTCATGCTGCCGCTGTTCCTGCCGCCGGGGGTCACGTTCGACAAACTCCTTCGCGCATTGATCGGAGTGGCGCTGTTCGCCTCGGCCTATATGGCGGAGATCGTGCGCGGCGGGCTGCAGGCGATTCCAAAAGGCCAGTATGAGGGCGCGGATTCGCTGGGGCTGGGCTATTGGCAGAAAATGGGCCTGATAGTGCTGCCGCAGGCGCTGAAAATGGTCATTCCGAACATTGTCTCCTCCTTCATTTCGCTCTTGAAGGACACGAGCCTAGTCTACATTATCGGCATGTTTGATCTTCTGGGCATTGTCCGTCAGAACTTTTCCGACGCCAACTGGGCCTCGGCGCAGACGCCGAAGACCGGGCTGATTTTCGCCGCCTTCGTCTTTTGGATCATCTGCTTTTCCATGTCGCGCTATTCACAATCCGTCGAGCGCCGCCTCGACACCAGCCATAAGAAGTAGGGAACATCATGGCCAACACACAGACCCAGACTGCCGCCGCCCACGCCGCCGTGCAGATGATCGGCGTGCACAAATGGTATGGCGAGTTTCATGTGCTCAAAGACATCAATCTCACCGTAGGCAAGGGTGAGCGCATCGTCGTCTGCGGCCCGTCCGGCTCCGGCAAATCCACCATGATCCGCTGCATCAACCGGCTGGAGGAGCATCAGCAGGGCCAGATTATCGTGGACGGCATCGAGCTGACCAATGACCTTAAGAAGATCGACGAGGTGCGCCGCGAGGTCGGCATGGTGTTCCAGCACTTCAACCTGTTTCCGCATCTGACCATTCTGGAGAATTGTACGCTGGCGCCGATCTGGGTGCGCAAAATGCCGAAGAAGCAGGCGGACGAAATCGCCATGCATTTCCTCTCCAAGGTCAAGATTCCCGAGCAGGCGGCTAAATATCCCGGCCAGCTCTCCGGCGGCCAGCAGCAGCGCGTCGCCATCGCCCGCTCGCTCTGCATGAATCCCAGAGTGATGCTGTTCGACGAGCCGACCTCGGCGCTCGATCCGGAAATGATCAAGGAAGTGCTTGAAACCATGGTGTCGCTCGCCGAGGACGGCATGACGATGGTCTGCGTGACCCATGAAATGGGCTTTGCCCGTCAGGTCGCAAACCGGGTGATTTTCATGGATCGCGGCCAAATTGTCGAAGAGAACGAGCCCGTCGCTTTCTTCACCAAACCGCAGCATGAGCGCACGAAGCTGTTCCTGAGCCAGATTTTGCACTGAGCGTGCGCAGACTTTTCAAAGCGCTCGGCCTCGTCACAGGGTCAGCGCTCGCGCTGCTCATTGCCGGAACTCTGGTTCCAAGGCCGCTGTTCTCGCAGAGTGACAGTGAGGAAAAAAGTGTGGAAGTGCTGGTCATCACCAATCCGATCCACACCGACATCTCCATCCCGGCCAACAGCGAAACGCTGCAGGCCTTTGGTTTCCTATCGCAAAGCGGGCTGCCGATGGATGCACAGGGGTTGCGTTGGATCATTTTTGGCTGGGGAGGGCGGGCGTTTTATCTGGAGACGCCGACTTGGTCAGAGTTGAAGGCCGTTCCAGTATTGAAAGCCCTCACCATTGACCGCTCCGTTCTGCATGTTGACCTTGCCGGTGAAATTGACCGAGGCCTGCCGAACATAAAGGCGGTCCGCGTCTCCGAGCGGGAGTTTTCGAGACTGATGCAATCCATTCTGGATTCATTTGACCCTCAAGCGCCGGCTGCGATTGAAGGCGCAAGCTATGGCGTTAATGACCGCTTCTTCGAAGCGAATGGCGCGTTCAACGTCCTGTTCAGCTGCAACACTTGGGCCGCGAATGCGCTGCGGGCGGCGGGCCTGCAGACCGGATGGTGGAACCCGCTGCCGCAGTCTCTGGGTCTCTCGCTTGCACTGCATAATTAAAAAGCACTGGAAAACAACATGCCCAATGGCGCGACCCGCATCGAAACTGACTTCCTCGGCTCGGTCGAAATCCCCACTGAGGCGCTCTGGGGCGTCAACACGCACCGGGCTTGGGAGAATTTCCAGATTTCCGGTCGCCAGCTGGCGAAATATCCGGACCTGATCTCCGCCATCGCCCAAGTGAAATGGGCGGCGGCGAACGCCAATGAGAAGCTCGGTTCGCTGCCTTCCGCCAAGGCCGTCGCCATCCGCGCCGCCTGCAAGGAGCTGATTGCTGGCAAGCATCATTCGGCCTTTATCATCGACCCGATTCAGGGCGGGGCGGGGACCTCGACCAACATGAACGCCAATGAGGTGATCGCCAATCTGGCTTTGCGCCATTTGGGTTTCAAACCGGGAGATTACGCGCAGCTCAACCCGAACAATGACGTCAACATGTCGCAATCGACCAATGACGTCTATCCGACCGCGCTGCGCGTGGCGACGATCCTGTCCACCTACCGATTGATCGAGGCGCTGGCGCAGCTGGCCGACGCGTTTGAGGAGAAGGGCAAGGAGTTCAATCACATTCTGAAAGTCGGGCGCACGCAGCTGCAGGACGCAGTGCCGATGACGCTCGGCCAGGAATTCACAGCATTTGCGATCACGCTGCGCGAGGACGTCAACCGCCTGCGCGACGCGCTGCCTTTGGTGCGCGAAGTTTCGCTCGGCGGCACGGCAATCGGCACCGGCATCAACGCTGACCCGCAATACGCCGACCTCGCCATCGCAGAACTTTCGTCAATCACCGGCGAAACGCTCGTGCGCTCGGAGAACCTCGTTGAGGCAACTTCCGACACCGGCGGCTTCGTCATGTTCTCCGGCGTCTTGAAACGCTGCGCACTAAAGCTCTCCAAGATCGCCAACGACCTGCGCCTCCTGTCATCCGGCCCGCGCGCCGGCTTGGGAGAAATCAATCTCCCGGCCATGCAGGCAGGCTCGTCGATCATGCCGGGCAAGGTCAATCCGGTCATTCCCGAAGTGGTCAACCAGGCCGCCTTCCTCGTCGTCGGCTATGATGTGACCATCTCGTTCTGCGCCGAAGGCGGTCAGCTGCAATTGAACGCCTTTGAGCCGACCATCGGCTACGCGATATTCGAATCCCAGCGCGTCCTCACCGCCGCCGCCCACACTTTGCGCGAACGCTGCGTCACCGGCATCACCGCCAATGAAGAACGCTGCGCCGAGCTGGTGATGAACTCGGTCGGCATCGTCACCGTGCTGGTGCCGGTGCTGGGTTATGAGAAATGCTCGCTGATCGCCAAGAAGGCGATTGCGACGAAACGGCCGGTGCGCGAACTGCTGCTTGAGGAGACCGATCTGACAGAGAAGGAGTTGGACGAGTATCTGTCGCCGGCGTTTTTGACCTCGCCGAGGCGGCTGGGCGGCTAAGCCGGCGCTTGCCACCCGTAAATCCAGTCCAGTCCGTCCAGCATTTTCTGCCCCCGGGCGCGGAACAGCGCGTCCCGCGCCCAAGCCGCCGGACCGCTGGCGTGATAGGCAAACCGGTTGGCCGAGGTCCGCGCCGCGACGCGCCTGATGCGCGGTCTGCGGTGTTTCTCATAGGACACGACCGCTGCCGAAAGATCATCGCGGTGCGCCGCAAGACAGGCCGCGAGCGTCCAAGCGTCTTCGATAGCCATGGCAGCCCCTTGCGCGCCGTAGGGCGCAATGGCGTGCGCGGCATCGCCGATTAAAAGCACGCGCTTGCCTTCAGACCATTTTTGCGATGGGCTCACCGTGTGAATTGGCCATTGTGTCCAGTCTTTCAGGCTGTGCAGAAATGCGGCGAGGTCCGGCGAAAAGCGTTTGAAACCGTCGGGCAGTTCCGCAGAACGCCCCGACTGCGGTTGCCTGCCGATTGCCACAAGGTTGAGCGCGGAACAATCGCGGACAGGGTAGGCGACCAGATGGGCGCGGGGCGCGAGAAATGCGGCGATCTGGCCTTGCGCAAGCAGCTGGCGCAGCACGCCAGGAAGCGCGGAGTTGGCGGCTGCCGTGTTGCGAAACGCGGCAAACCCCGAATTGCGCGCGTCGATGCCGGTGAGTTCGCCGCGAATGCGCGACCAGACACCATCTGCGCCGACTAGGAAAATGCCCCCTGCTTCGCTGATCCCGCCAGGTCCTGTAACCGACACGGTGACCCCATTGGCATGAGCGGCAAAATGAGTGACTTGCGATCCTGCTTTTAGAGTGATCGCCGGGCGCGTGCGCGCCTCGTCTGCGAGCGCCGTGGCCAGATCGGCGCGACGTATCGCAAGGTAGGGCGCGCCCCAGCGCTGCGCGGCATTCGACACATCCAGCTGCAGCAGCGGCGCGGCCGCCGCGCCGGACATCAATAGCACTTGCCGCACATGCACCGCGGCTCCGGTCAGCCTCGGCAACACTTTGAGGCTGGCAAGGAGCCGCGCCGCATTGGGCGAAAGCTGCAGCCCGGCACCCTCACTGGCCGGCTCGGCCGAGCGCTCAAACACCGTGACCGCAAAGCCGCGCTGTTCCAGCGCAAGCGCAGCAGACAGTCCCGCGATGCCGCCGCCTGCCACGAGCACATGGCGCTTTCGGCTCTTTGCGGCATCTGCCGCGAAAACGTCCCGACCGGGGAACATCAATTCGCCCCCGCTGTCAGGTCACGCGGCCTGATCGTGGAATGAAGCGCCGGCAGGCGCAGTTTCCGCCGCGCCAAGCAGGGAATTAAAGCGATAAAGCGTGGAGCAATAGGGGCAGATTTTCTCCGCATCCGCGCCCATGTCAAGGTAGACATGCGGATGGTCAAACGGCGGATTGGCGCCGACGCACATGAATTCCCTGACGCCGATCTCAATGGCGTGGTGCCCGCCATCATTTTGGAAGTGGGGAACTGCGTGTCCTGCCATGATTTGCCTCGTGTGGTTGACGAATTGGCTGTCTATATCAATGCGGCTATGTCTTTGCCATGAGACGATTGAAAAGTTTGGAAAATAGTTGGGCGCAGATGTCACAGTGTCACGCAGATTTGCCAGTATTTGCCGGATCGGTGTATCAGAGAGGCATTGAGGTCCAACATGAACGAAATCAGCCAGTCCGAGTTTACCGTCAACAAGGCCGATGCGCAGTCGGATTTGCGCCGTTCGCCCGCGCGCTTTGTGAACCGGGAATTTTCCTGGCTGCAGTTTAACCACCGAGTGCTGGACGAAAGCCTCAATCCGAACCATCCATTGCTGGAGCGCCTGCGCTTCCTGTCGATTTCCGCCGCCAATCTCGATGAATTTTTCATGGTGCGCATCGCCGGCCTTGCAGGCCAGGTGCGTGAAGGCATAGCCACCAAGAGCGCCGACGGGCGCTCGCCGCTGGAACAGCTGGCCAATGTTCTCGCCGAAACGGCGCGGCTGCAGACCGATCAGCAGGCATGTCTCGTCAAGCTTCGCCGGGAAATGGAGCAGGCGGGCATCGAGATCATCCGCCCGTCAACGCTTGCAAGAAAAGACGCGGAGTGGCTGGAAAGGCACTTCATTGACAATATTTTCCCCGTGTTGACCCCGCTTTCGATTGATCCGGCCCATCCATTTCCGTTCATACCAAACCTTGGTTTCTCCATCGCCCTGCAGCTGGCCCGCAAAAGCGACAACAAGACAATGACGGCGCTCCTGCGCCTTCCAACGGCGCTGAAACGGTTTGTCAGGCTTCCGGACAAGGGCAAGAGCGTGCGCTTTGCCACGCTGGAAGACGCGGTCTCAATGTTCATCGAGCGGCTTTACCCCGGCTATACGCTCAAGGGCCTCGGCACATTCCGCGTCATCCGCGATTCGGATCTTGAAGTGGAGGAGGAGGCGGAGGATCTCGTCCGGCACTTTGAAACGGCGATTAAGCGCCGCCGCCGCGGCTCGGTGATCCGCATCGAGTTCAACGCCGAAATGCCGGAGACGCTGCGCACCTTTGTGACGTCCGAGCTTGGCGTGCAGGACGCGCGGGTCATGGTCAAGGACGGGCTTCTGGCGCTGTCGACGATTTCTGAAATTGTGGGGATTGACCGGGCCGACCTGAAGTTTGCGCCGTATAAGGCGCGCTTTCCCGAGCGCATCCGCGAAAGCGGCGGCGACTGTTTCGCTGCAATCCGGCAAAAGGATCTAATCGTCCACCACCCCTATGAATCGTTCGACGTCGTCGTGCAGTTCCTGCGTCAGGCGGCGCTCGACCCGGAAGTGGTCGCCATCAAGCAGACGCTGTACCGCACGTCCAATGACAGCCCGATTGTCCGGGCGCTGATAGATGCGGCGGAGGCCGGCAAATCCGTGACGGCGCTTGTCGAGCTGAAGGCGCGGTTTGACGAGGAGGCCAATATCCGCTGGGCGCGCGATCTGGAGCGGGCGGGCGTGCAGGTTGTGTTCGGCTTCATTGAGCTGAAGACACATTCGAAACTGTCATTGGTGGTGCGCCGCGAAGAAGGCAAGCTCAGGAACTACGTGCATCTGGGCACTGGCAATTATCATCCGGTCACAGCGCGCATCTATACAGACTTGTCCTATTTCACCGACGACGCCGACATCGCCCATGATGTGGCGCAGATATTCAATTACATCACCAGCTACGCCGAGCCTGCCGGCGAGTTGAAACTCGCCGTCTCGCCGCTGACGCTGCGCAGCCGCATGCTGAAACATATTTCCGACGAAATGGCTCACGCGAAAGCGGGCCGCCCGGCGCAGATTTGGCTCAAGCTCAACGCATTGGTGGATCCGCAGATCATCGACGCGCTGTATGACGCGTCCATCGCGGGTGTGGAGATTGACATTGTCTGCCGCGGCATCTGCTGCCTGCGTCCGCAGGTGCCGGGCCTGTCCGACAATATCCGCGTCAAGTCGATTGTCGGGCGGTTTCTGGAACACAGCCGAATCTACTGCTTCGGCAATGGGCAGGGCCTGCCGTCGGATGACGCCATTGTCTATATTTCTTCCGCTGACATGATGACCCGCAATCTTGACCGGCGCGTCGAAGTCATGATCCCGCTGACCAACCCGACGGTGCACCAGCAGGTTCTGTCGCAGATCATGCTGGGAAACCTCCTCGACAATGAGCAGAGCTTCGCTGTTTTGCCGGATGGAACATCCAAGCGCATTCAGCGCGAGGAAGGCGAGGAGCCGTTCAACGCGCAGGAATATTTCATGACCAATCCCTCGCTGTCCGGGCGCGGCAAGTCATTGAAAATCTCTGCGCCAAAGGTTATCGCAGACCGCAAACGGTCCAAGAAAAAGCATAAGGGTTAGGCTCATATATGTCGGCAGGGGCGCAGGGGCGGCTGAAGGACAGGGAGCCGGTCGCCGTTGTCGATATCGGGTCAAATTCGGTGCGCCTCGTTGTCTATGAGGGCATCGTCCGCTCGCCCACAGTTCTGTTCAATGAAAAAATTCTCTGTGGCCTCGGCAAGGGCATAGCCGACACCGGTCGGCTGAACGAAAAAGCTGTGGCTGACGCGCTGGCGGCGCTGAAGCGTTTCCGCGCCCTGTCGAAACAGGCGGGCGCCAAGACCATGCATGTGCTTGCGACGGCGGCGGCGCGCGAGGCGGCCAATGGCTCGCTGTTTGTCGCTGAGGCCGAGCGCATTCTCGGCTGCGGGGTCAAGGTGCTGACCGGCCAGGAAGAGGCGTTGTACTCCGCGCTCGGAATTATCTCGAGCTTTTGGCGGCCAAACGGCATCGTCGGTGATTTTGGCGGCGGCTCGCTGGAGCTTGTCGATGTCAACGAGGCGCGGATGGGTGAGGGCGTCACGCTGCCGCTCGGCGGTCTGCGGCTTTCCGACATGGCGGGCGGCTCGCTTTCCAAGGCGGCGAAGCTGGCGCAGATGCACCTGTCCGGAGCTGAGCTTCTGAAAAAGGGCGCGGGGCGCGCATTTTACGCGGTCGGCGGCACGTGGCGGAACCTCGGCAAGCTTCATATGGGCGCGACGAACTATCCGCTGCATGTCATGCATGAATATGAAATCCCGTTTGCCGACGCCGTATTGTTCCTGAAGCGCGTCGCCAAGGGCGACACGGACAAGATACCCGGCATTGAAACGGTTTCGCGCAACCGCCAGTCCCTGCTGGGTTTTGGCGCGGCGGTGCTTTTGGAAGTCATTCAGCGGATGAAGCCTTCATCCGTCATCATGTCAGGCCTTGGCGTGCGGGAAGGCTATCTCTACTCCCTGCTCAACAAGGAGGTGCAGGCTGAGGATCCGCTTATCTCCGCCGCCACCGAACTTTCCGTGCTGCGCGCCCGCTCGCCCGCACATGCGCAGGAACTGGCGGTATGGACCGGCGAGGTATTCAGCATCCTTGGCATTGAAGAAACAGAAAACGAGGCCCGCTATCGCCGCGCCGCCTGTCTTCTCGCGGATATCGGCTGGCGCGCGCACCCGGATTACCGCGGCGCGCAGTCGATGAACATCATTTCCAACGGCGCATTCATCGGAATCGACCATCCGGGCCGCGCCTACATGGCGCTGGCGAATTTTTACCGTCACGAGGGGCTGATCGACGACGCGCTGTCGCCGGAACTCCGCCAGCTCGCCCCGCAGCGCCTGTTTGAGCGCGCCAAACTGCTCGGGGCCCTGATGCGCGTTGTCTATCTCTATTCAGCCGCCATGCCTGGCCTCATCCCGCGCCTCGCTTTCAAGCCGGACGGCATGGGAGGGTTTCTCCTGATGGTGCCGCAGGAGTTCGCCGATCTGGCGGGCGAGCGGACGGAAGGGCGGCTGCAGCAGTTTGCGAAACTGGTGGGCAAGCCGATGCGTACGGTGGTGGCCTAGATTCCAGCAATTACCCCTTGCAGCATGCTGCGCACACCGCCTGCCACCGTTTTCAACGCGGCATTGTCGATGGCCGACATGGAGGCAACCGGATCGATGGCGCTGACTTCCACATCGCTTCCGCCTACGGATCGGATAATTACATTGCAAGGCAGCATCGCGCCGACGCGCGGTTCAATCTTCATCGCTTCATGCGCCATTTTCGGATTGCACGCTCCAAGAATGAGATAATCAGCAATATCCGCGCCGATCTTGTTCTTCAGCGTTGCCTTAACGTCGATTTCAGTGAGCACGCCGAATCCTTGTCCGGAGAGCGCAGCGCGGGTGCGCTCGACTATGTCGGAGAACAGGGCGTTCGTAAAAATGCGGTCGATTGTGTAAGACATTGGCTGTCCTTTGATAAAAGGCCCCGTGACACAAGGCGTTAGCCATCAGATAAGGACGGGACGGGGAAAGTGTTAGGGGCGGAGAAAGCGTCGGGCTGTTTGCCGACAGCTCCCCGCGCATTTTGCCCGGGCCGGCGGCTTGCCAATTTACTTCTTCAGGTTCAAACCTCTTGAATGCTCAGGTTTGTAAGCGTCTTTTTCCTGCTGTTTCTCGCCTTTCCATCGGGCGCCGCCGAACTCGTCCCTTTCAAGGACGCACTCTTCGTCTATCCGGGCATTCTCGAACAGACTGACGGCGGCCGCCGGGTGGTGGTGGACTACAACGAAATGCGCGACATCAATGGCCGCGACCTTGAGCCGGAGCGGCATGTGCGGCGGGAATACGTGTCGCTGAAGCCGAAGGGCGCGGAAAAAGATGTGGCACTGGACACGGCGGCAGGGCAGGTGAAATTCATCGCCACAGGAAAGCAGGCGGGAGCCTCGATCATCGTTGCCTATCTGCACGGCAAAGGCGGCGACAGGCGGCAGGGGCAGAATGACAACCGCTTTGGCGGCAATTTCAACCGCATCCGCAATCTGATGCTGTTGAACAATGGACTCTACCTGACACCGGACTTTTCGGACTTTGGCGGCAAGGGCAAAGAGCAGGTTAAGGCCATTCTGGAGGCGGCGATGGCGGCATCTCCGAAGGCCAAAGTGTTCGTCGCCTGCGGCTCAATGGGCGGGTTCATCTGCCACCGGCTTGCGGCGGATGCGGAATTTGCGCCGAAACTTTCAGGCATGCTTTTGCTCGGCTCGTTTCCTGACCCGGATTTCCAAACGTCGGCATTTTTCAAAAGAAGACTGCCGCTGTTCATTGGTCATGGCGGCGGCGACAAGACTTCTCCCGTTGACCGTATGGAGGCGTTCTACACCTTGATCCGAAACGCCTCGCCCGCCTATCCTGTCTGGCTCCACCGTTTTGAAACGGGATCGCACGGCACGCCGGTTCGGATGAGCGACTGGCGGCTGGCGCTGAACCTGATGCTCGCCGCGCGTTAGGTATTTCAGCAAATGTGGCGCGGCGAACACTCGACTTTTATTTAAATGCTGCCTATGAAGCCACAAAATCACGGGAAGCTCTGGTAGAACATGCAAAACCTGAAACTCGTCCTGCCGCTTATTGTTGCCGGCCTTGTCCTCTCCGCCTGTCAGATTCCCTCGTCCGGCCCCATCCGGTCGCTTGCCATTCCCACACCTGAGCCAGTTGATCCGGCCGTCGGCGACCCTTGCACGGAAGCCGCCATGGCAAAGTACTTTATCGGGCCGGAACGCGTGACGTTGCTGAGCGCCAGCCCCCAGGGCGGCTCGACGGCTGTTCGCATGAAGGCGGATGTGCGCGATGCGCTATGCCTGGTCAGCGCCAAGGGCACAGTCATCTCGCTCACCGACACAACGCCAAAAAGCGCCAACCAGATCGCGGCGGAAGATGCGGCGGCTGCGGCCAAAGCTGCCGGGACGGCTGAACCGGTGGCAGAGGCGCCGAAGCCCGTTAAGAAGAAAAAGAAGGCCGTGAAGAAACCGGCGGAACCGGCAAAACCCGCTGCTGCGAAGAAAAGCTAGCGCTCAGGGCGTTTCGTTCAGAGCCTCGTTCTCCGCGCGGTAATCTGCGATCATCTTTGGATTGCTCTCGCCGTCATAGCTGGCGTCAACTTCGAAGGTTGACAGGATGAACTCGCCGTCCTTGAACAGCCAGGTACCAAGCGACGACGCGTCACCGATGCCGCGCCAAAGGCTGGCGCTGGTGACGGAGAGGGTTTTGACATCCACTTTCGAATTGACCAGCAGATTCTGGGCGCGCAGGCCAACCACCTTTATTCCCAGCACCTTGCCTTCGGAATCCTCGTTCTCATAGTCCACATGGATGAATGGCTCAGCAAAGCTGACCGGCTGGATGGTTTCGCCATTTTGCAGATAGAACACATGGCTTTCGTTGTAGGCGCCCCGGTCACAGAAGAAGCGGTAGAGTGTGGCGGTCTTTTCCGGGTCCTCCGGCGTATCCAGCGCTCCCTTGTATTTGAACTCAAACACTTCCGGCAGGCGCTCTGAAATCGGCGGCTCCCCCTCCAGCGAGGCGCAGGTCTCTTTGTAGCTGGCGGAAAATGCCTCGCGCGCGCGAAGGGCCCAATCCAGCGGTGCGGCTGATTCGACGGGTTCCGCTGGGGCAGCCTGCGGAATGGGTTCAACCGCCGGCGGTTCAGCCGGTGTCTGCGTCTGCGCGACGGTCGCGCTGGTCAGAAAAAGCGCCGCCAAAGCGCCCTTGAGCATGAAATTCCGCATCGTCCTCGACTCCTCCGCCGCCGTGCCAAATAAGCGGGCCATTGCGGCGGGTTAAGGGCGGAAACTGAGCCTGTTGCGGAAGATAACAAAGCTGCCGGAAATGCCGGGATGGGCTGCTTTAAGCCAAGTTCTCCCCATTATCCACATAAGCGCCACACAATATATTGCGTTCGTCGGCAAACCATAAAAGGAGGCTTGACGGCGGCGGACGAGTCGTTTCAATAGGGGCAACGTTGCGTTTGTGGCGTGGTCCGTGAGTGACGTAAAGCGGACCAAATCCCCGTCTCTGAGTAGTTTGGCAGTCCAGATGTTCATGCATTTGGGCGCTGTTTTGTTGCGCCTTCACGAAGGACGCGCTGGGCGGATAAAAATTGAATTAGGGACCTGTTAACACTATATTTAGTGTTTGCCGCGTAGGGTGGCACAAGATAGAGTGAAACGGTCTGTTAAGACAGAATCACAAAAACTGTGACTGAGGCAATGCCGCCGGCCTGGGTGGACAGGCGGCTTGCTGCGGACGGGCGTGAGATTTCAAGGTTTGGCGGCGGGCAATGCCTGTCGCCGTGAGAGTGGGGCGTGCCGGTGCGACCGGGATCGCAAACGTGATTTGATGTCACGGGCGGACAGGCACAAAATATAGATGCTGGACACAGCGGGACACAAGGGACGAGACTAATGCGCATTGAGCGTCGTTTTACCACAGAAGGCCAGTCGGCTTACGCAAGCCTGAATTTCCGCAAGACGTTGAGCGAGATCAAAAATCCCGACGGCTCTATCGTCTTCCGCCTCGACAATATCGATGTCCCCGAACAGTTTTCGCAGGTCGCCGCCGACATTCTGGCGCAGAAATATTTCCGCAAAGCCGGCGTCCCCGCGCGGCTGAAAAAGGTCGAGGAGAACAATGTCCCGTCCTTCCTCTGGCGCTCGGTCGCCGACGAAGCCGCTTTGAAAGAGCTGCCGGAAGGTGAGCGCCATGGCTCGGAGACCGACGCGCGCCAGGTGTTTGACCGCCTGTCCGGCACATGGACCTATTGGGGCTGGAAGGGCGGCTATTTCAAGTCGCGAAGAGGACGCGATGGCGTTCCGCGACGAGCTGGCCTTCATGCTCGCCGCCCAGATGGTCGCGCCGAACTCGCCGCAATGGTTCAACACCGGCCTGCATTGGGCCTATGGCATTGACGGTCCGGGGCAGGGGCACTTCTACGTCGACTACGAGACCGGCAAGCTGACCAAGTCGAAAGTCCTCCTACGAGCATCCGCAGCCGCATGCCTGCTTCATCCAGTCGGTCGGCGATGACCTCGTCAACGAAGGCGGCATTATGGACCTGTGGGTCCGCGAAGCGCGTCTCTTCAAATATGGCTCCGGCACCGGCTCCAACTTCTCGCACCTCAGAGGCGAGGGCGAGCGGCTCTCCGGCGGCGGGCGCTCGTCCGGCCTCATGTCCTTCCTCAAGATCGGCGACCGGGCAGCGGGCGCGATCAAATCCGGCGGCACGACGCGCCGCGCGGCCAAGATGGTGGTGGTCGATGTCGATCATCCCGGATATCGAGACCTATATCGACTGGAAGGTGAAGGAGGAGCAGAAAGTCGCCGCGCTCGTCACCGGCTCCAAGATCGTCAAGCAGCACCTCAACGCCGTCCTGAAAGCCTGCGTCAACTGCGAAGGCGAGGGCGATGACTGCTTTGACCCGGCGAAAAACCCGGCGCTGAAGCGCGAGATCAAGGCCGCCAAAAAGGCGATGGTCCCGGAAAACCTCGTCAAGCGCATCATCCAGCAGGCCCGTCAGGGTCTGACCGAAGTGCAGTTCGCAACTTACGACACCGACTGGGATTCGGAAGCCTACCTGACTGTGTCGGGCCAGAACTCCAACAATTCCGTCTCGCTGAAGGACGACTTCCTGCGCGCGGTGGAGAAAGACGGCGACTGGAACCTGATCCGCCGCACCGACGGCAAGGTCTACAAGACGCTGAAGGCCAAGGATCTGTGGGAAAAGATCGGCTATGCCGCCTGGGCCTCGGCTGATCCGGGCCTGCATTTCAACACGACGATGAACGACTGGCACACCTGCCCGGCGGCAGGCCCGATCCGCGCCTCCAATCCGTGCTCGGAATATATGTTCCTCGACGACACCGCCTGCAATCTGGCCTCGCTGAACCTTCTCCAGTTCAATGGCGAAGGCGGCAAGTTCGAGATCGAGAATTTCGAACATGCAACGCGCCTCTGGACCATCGTTCTCGAAATCTCCGTCACGATGGCGCAGTTTCCCTCGCGCGAAATCGCGCAATTGTCCTATGATTACCGCACGCTCGGCCTCGGCTTCGCCAATATTGGCGGCCTGCTGATGACCTCCGGCATTCCCTATGATTCAGACGCCGGCCGCGCCATCTGCGGTTCGCTCTCGGCCATCATGACCGGCATCGCCTATGCCACCTCCGCCGAAATGGCGGGCGAACTGGGTTCCTTCGCCGAATATCCGAAGAACGCCCCCAACATGCTGCGCGTCATCCGCAACCACCGCCGCGCCGCCATGGGCGAGGCGCCAAGGCTATGAGCGCCTGTCGGTCGATCCGGTGCCGCTGGTGGCCGCCGACTGCCCGGACGAGCGCCTGATCGCCCATGCCCGCAAGGCCTGGGACAAGGCGATGATCCTCGGCGAGCGCCACGGCTTCCGCAACGCGCAGGTGTCTGTCGTCGCCCCGACCGGCACGATCGGCCTGGTCATGGACTGCGACACGACCGGCATTGAGCCGGACTTCGCGCTGGTCAAGTTCAAGAAGCTCGCCGGCGGCGGCTATTTCAAAATCATCAACCGCGCCGTGCCAAACGCCCTGCGCACGCTGGGCTATTCCGAGGCGCAGATCGCCGAGATGGAGGCCTATGCCGTCGGCCATGGCAATCTCAACCAGGCTCCGGCGGTTAATCCCGGCGCGCTGAAGGCCAAGGGCTTCACCGATGAGATCATCGAAGCGCTGAACATTGCCTTGAAGTCCGCCTTCGACATCAAGTTCGCCTTCAACAAGTGGACGCTCGGCGAGGACTTCTGCCGCGATGTTCTGGGCTTCTCCGACGCGCAGCTCGATGATTTCTCCTTCGAAATGCTCCCGGCTCTCGGCTTCTCCCGCAAGGACATTGAGGCCGCAAACGTCCATATCTGCGGCGCGATGACGCTGGAAGGCGCGCCGTTCCTGAAAGCGGAGCATCTGCCGGTCTTCGACTGCGCCAATGCCTGCGGCAAGATCGGCAAGCGCTATCTGTCGGTCGAATCGCATATCCGCATGATGGCCGCCTCGCAGCCGTTCATTTCCGGCGCGATTTCCAAGACCATCAACATGCCGAACGAGGCGACGGTCGACGATTGCAAGAGCGCCTACATGCTCTCCTGGAAACTCGCCCTGAAAGCCAACGCGCTCTACCGCGACGGCTCCAAACTGTCGCAGCCGCTGAATTCCTCGCTCATCGCAGACGATGAGGACGAGGACGATGCGGTCGAGGATTTCATCGCCGCGCCCATCGCCGCCCGCGCCGTGACGGTCACCGAAAAGATCGTCGAGCGCATCGTCGAGCGCGTCATCCGCGAGCGCGACCGCGAGAAGCTGCCGGGACGGCGCAAGGGCTATACGCAGAAGGCCATTGTCGGCGGCCACAAAGTCTATGTGCGCACCGGCGAATATGATGACGGGCGTCTCGGCGAAATCTTCATCGACATGCACAAGGAGGGCGCGGCCTTCCGCGCCATGATGAACAATTTCGCCATCGCCATCTCGCTCGGCCTGCAATATGGCGTGCCGCTGGAGGAATATGTCGAGGCCTTCACCTTCACCCGCTTCGAGCCGGCCGGCATGGTGCAGGGCAATGACGCGATCAAGAACGCCACCTCCATTCTCGACTACGTCTTCCGCGAGCTCGCCGTCTCCTATCTCGGCCGCCATGATCTCGCCCATGTCGACACGTCGGACTTTTCCAACACCTCGCTCGGCAAAGGCATGCAGGGCGGCGGCGCGGAATCGGCCGTCTCCAAAGGCCTGACGCGCGGCGCAAACCTCAAAGTCGTCTCCGCCAACATGGAGCCAAAAGGCGCTATCGGCGGCACCGCCCCCAAAGCCAGCGCCCCCCGCACCATGGGCGCGCTCGCCCTCGTCGCCAGCGAGGATTTCGAGGAAGAGACCAGCTTCAAACGCGACTATGAGGAGCGCGCCAAGCACTTCATCGAAGAGGTGGCGAGCGAAGAGGAAAGCCCGGTGACGGCGCTGTTCACCGATGCTGCAGCGGACGCGGCGGCGGAGGCGAAGAAGGTCGAGGCCGACCGGCGGATGAAGGCGCGGATGCAGGGCTATACGGGGAATTCGTGCGGCGAGTGCCAGAATTTTACGATGGTGCAGGAATGGGACTTGTGAGAAGTGTGACACTTGCGGGGCGACGAGCGGGTGTTCAGTTGAGATAGGCCCGGAGCTCGAACCCAATCAAGCAGTGATCGAAATGCGCGTCCGGGATTTCTCAGGCCAAAGATTTGAGGGATCGAAGATGGCGGTTCAAGTCCGCAGAAGTCTTTGATAGATGGCAAGCGCTTCTTAGCGAAGAGTATGGCGTCGCATTTCATTCACGCTTTTCAGGAATTATGGCGTATCTCATATGCGTGGATCGCTACGAGGCGCTCTTCGGAACAGAAGGCTGTCGAACTGTTAAATCGAAGTGGTCAAAGTTTATGAGTAATCTGCAAATCTACTGTTGACGAGTTCTGCTTGGATTGTGCAGGTTAATCGACCTACCAAAGACAGACATCAAGAAACTTAGGAATTCGGCTGTTCGAGCTTAGCCATCGAAGCAAAAGCAAGACTGCAGCAGGCAATAGACAGGACGTTCAATAACGAGTTCGCCAGAATATGATGCGACAAGCGCATTCGCATAACGATTTTGAGCATATATCGATCCAGCAAAAAAGTTGCTTTGCGATGGCAAAAATGTGTTCTCAATCATCTATTCATATGGCTCATGGTAATAGTCTAATGACATCTGAACAGGCCAATTCTCTCTGCGAGTTTGATATTGTTTTCATCTTGTAATTCATAGCAGTATATTTTGCCAGATACGCGAAAAATAGTAGAAAAAATTTGTGTCACACATACTGCGGCTGCTATCCTTGATTCTCTCGTGGCTGGGTCGGAATGTGACTATTTCCACCATGTAACAACAAAGGTTGACGAACTGTTAGTATTTTCGTTATCTTACTGGTGATTTCGTTATTGGCGAAACAATTCTTGCAGAGCAAAATGCATGGCTACATTATCTACGATATATCGAATAAAGCCAAATAAAGATAATTTCAAGGAATCAGCGTCGTCTTTATAAAATAGGAAATTACGGTGACAGTTACCGAATTAAATTGCTGTGTGGCCGCCGTCAGATTTGCCTGCACCGGCTGACCCCCTCACCATCAAAAACTAAGGCTTAACAAGGGCAGCCCCAAGTTTTTGAGTCCTCTCCCACTTCAGCGAGCGGCAATGGCCGGCCGTCGGCGTCTCTGTGCCTCTTTAATGCCGTTCTCCCAACCCTATATTCCTCTCATGAAACCGCTCATCGCCCTTGCCGCCGCCGCCTTCACCGCGTTGTCCGCTTCCGCCGGCCTGTCGGCGGAGGAGCCGAAATATACGCTGGTCAAAGAGGAGAAGCCGTTCAGCATCCGCGATTATCCGCCGCTTTTGCTGGCTGAGGTGACGGTTGGCGGCTCAAGGGGAGAGGCGACGAATACGGCGTTCCGGATTTTGGCCGGATTTATCTTCGGCAAGAATGTGCAGGCCGGCGGCGGGGCGGGAAAGATCGGGATGACCGCGCCGGTGACGCAAAGCGCCAAGATCGCCATGACCGCGCCCGTTACGCAGACTGCGACGCAAGCCGCCAAGGGCGGCGAGTGGGTGGTGGCTTTCATCATGCCGCCCAAATATTCAAGCGCAACGCTGCCCAAGCCGGTCGATCCGCGCATCACGATCCGCGCGGTCGCGGCCAGGCGCATGGCGGTGGTGACATTTTCCGGCAATGCCAAAGACAAGGATTTTGCCAAGCAGCAGGCTGCGCTTGAAGGCTTTATCGCCGCACAGAAGCTCAAAACCCTCGGCGCGCCGGAGTTCGCCTATTACGACCCGCCATTCAAGCCCGGCTTTCTGCGGCGCAATGAAGTGATGATCCCGGTGCGGTGAACTGCGGTGATGAAATTGCGGCGCCGATTGCCGAATTAATGCCGCTGAGCCCGCCCGGCGGTGGGACTGCCTGCGCCGGATGACCCCCTCACCATCAAAAACTGAGGCTGAACAAGGGCAGCCCCAAGTTTTTGAGTCCTCTCCCACTTCGGAATTCCGGTGACGGTGCACTTAATTCCACCATCGCCCCACAGCCCTTCCTCCCCGAATTGAGGAGACAGTGCACCCAATTGCACGAACGCGCAGTTGTTGTGTCAGGCGCTGGAGCCAGGCAATTGGGTGCACAGTCACCACAATTCTGCCTTCGGCGCTCCCGTTCCGCATGCCCCGGTTTCGCAAATTGGCGACGGAGCGCGCTGGTGGAATTGCGGTGACCGTGCTTCCAATTGCCTGCTCCAAGGAATGCGTTAAATCCGCTTCGCTGATGCAATTGGATGCACTGTCTCCGTAATTAGGCTCGCCGCGCCGCCGCGCCGAGGCTGCTCTTGCCAAGTCTCAGCTTTTTGCAGATTGGCGCGCCTCGCGGCGTGAGAGGCCGGCCTTCACCCAAACAGCGCCCAAAGCTGCGCCAGCCCGACAAGCCCCGACAGACCAATTGTGAGCATAATAAACAGGTCCATCGTAACCGAACCAAGCTCGGCGGCGAATTTTGTGCCGGGGCAGGCGGCGGCGTAGTCCAAATTGACCGATTTAATCTCGCGCAGCGCCGCGCGGCCGCCCAGCGCGGTGTAGATGGTGACGATGATGATCAGGGCGGCGACGGCGAGCTTGGCCGCGCCGCTCATCGCGCCGCCATAGGCGAG
Organism: uncultured Alphaproteobacteria bacterium; assembly: GCA_963802455.1. Lineage (GTDB taxonomy): Bacteria > Pseudomonadota > Alphaproteobacteria > Rhizobiales > Rhizobiaceae > JANOYJ01. Next base: position 291,178 of record CAWDIY010000017.1, read on the forward strand.
AATGAAGAAAAGGCACGCCGCCCAGCCGACAAATCCGGCCAGAAGCACAATCCCGAACTGGTCGCCGCGCGCATTCCGCGCCGCCATCATGATCTGCGTGTTATGTCCGCTGTCTGAGATGTCCATTGCCTGTCTCCTAGCAACAAGCCCCACAAAGACAGTTTACCACTTTTCGTAGGGCAAAGACAGAAGAAGCTCCCGCTGGTCGCGAGCTTGATCCGCCGATTCAGGCCGCCATCGGGAGACGACGGCGGAGGTGCGCGAAAAATGGGCGCTCCGCCGGCGAAAATTGGGCGGACGTCCCCATGCGCCACAACGGGCAGCGATGGTAATTATCGCGTGGCCAATAAAATTGACCGCCCAGACCACTTTCTAACAAGGAGACACAAAATGAACCTGACACAAAGATACAAAGACTGGCGCTCATACCGCGAAACGGTTGCTGCGCTTGAGCACCTTTCGAACCGCGACCTGAGCGACATCGGCATCGGCCGCTCCGAGATACGCGCCGTGGCCCGCTCCCGGACCCGCTGAACAATGCAATCCACGGGGGGCCGCCTGCGGTCCCCCGCCTCGCCAAGGCTGCGCCCGCAAATCCCGGAGGGCGAAGAGGGCGCACTTGCGGCTTTAGTCAAATTCTCATAAAGAACCGCACGCTTTTTGAAGGACGCGGCGGACCGCGCTCCAGCGAATAAAACTGACCGGGAAAAATCATGGCCAAGAGCAAGTTTGAGCGCAACAAGCCGCATGTGAACATCGGGACGATCGGCCATGTTGACCATGGCAAGACGTCTTTGACGGCGGCGATCACCAAATATTTTGGCGAATACAAGCGCTATGACCAGATTGACGCGGCTCCTGAGGAAAAGGCGCGCGGCATCACCATTTCGACGGCGCATGTTGAATATGAGACGCCCGCCCGCCATTACGCCCATGTCGACTGCCCCGGCCACGCCGATTATGTGAAGAACATGATCACCGGCGCTGCGCAGATGGACGGCGGCATTCTGGTGGTCTCCGCCGCCGACGGCCCGATGCCGCAGACCCGCGAGCATATCCTCTTGGCCCGTCAGGTTGGCGTTCCGGCGCTGGTCGTGTTCATGAACAAGATCGATCTGGTGGACGACGCCGAGCTGGTCGAACTGGTCGAGCTTGAAGTGCGCGAACTGCTGTCGAAGTACGATTTCCCCGGCGATGACATTCCGATCATCAAGGGTTCGGCGGTCTGCGCGCTTGAAGACAAGCAGAAGGAGATCGGCGAGGACGCCGTGCGCGCTTTGATGGCCGCCGTTGACGCCTACATTCCGACCCCGGCGCGTCCGCTCGACCTGCCTTTCCTGATGCCGATTGAGGACGTGTTCTCGATTTCGGGCCGCGGCACGGTGGTGACCGGGCGCGTCGAGCGCGGCATTGTCAAGGTTGGCGAGGAAGTCGAGATCGTCGGCATCCGCGCCACCGCCAAGACGACGGTGACCGGCGTTGAAATGTTCCGCAAGCTCCTCGATCAGGGCCAGGCGGGCGACAATATCGGCGCGCTGGTGCGCGGCGTCGGCCGCGAGGATGTTGAGCGCGGACAGGTTCTGTGCAAGCCGGGCTCGGTCAAACCGCACACCAAGTTCAAGGCCGAGGCCTATATCCTGACCAAGGAAGAGGGCGGCCGCCACACCCCGTTCTTCACCAACTACCGCCCGCAGTTCTACTTCCGCACCACGGATGTGACCGGCGTTGTGACGCTGCCGGAAGGCACGGAAATGGTCATGCCGGGCGACAATATCTCGGTTGACGTCACGCTCATCGTGCCGATCGCCATGGAAGACAAGCTCCGCTTCGCCATCCGCGAGGGCGGCCGGACCGTCGGCGCGGGCATTGTGGCGAATATTATTGAGTAGAAGTTTCAGCGATCTTGCGAAAAGGGCGGTCTTCGGGCCGCCCTTTTTGTCATCTGCGAATCCTTCAGACGCGCCATTCAAGCACAGCGGTGACATAGCCCGCCGCGTCATGCCAAACCTCGTCAAAGACGGATATGGCGCTTGGATGGGAGGGCGTGATAAGCGCGGTCACATTGTCCGCCGCGATTTGCAACCTTGCGCCAAACTTTCTGGCCAGCCGCTTCATCCGGTCATTGTCGCGAAGGCACATCATGTAAATCTGGCTGATTTGGCGGTTTTGAGCCGCTGTGATGATGCGGTCCATCAAGAGAGAGCCAAGACCGATTTGCTGTGAGCCCTTTTCAACGGTGAAGGCCGCTTCGGCGGAAGATTCGGCCACGTGGCCCAGCACCCGCAATTCTGCGGACGCGCGGATTTCGCCGTCAGCGAATGCGCCAAAGACAATATTGCCGGGCCGGTGCGCCGAGCTCACATACGAATCAAGAAAATCGTCATTGACGGGCGTGCCGAAGCGGGCCTGCCTTGTTTCCATTTCAAGACGCTTGAAATGGCGCCGGAATGCCGGAAAATCGGCGCTGTGCAGCCGGCGGACGTGGAAATTATCAACTTCATGTTCGCGCATGAATCACCTCTTTCGATGGTCATCTCGCTCCCATGCGACAGTTTATGCTGCAATGCAGCAAAAGCAAGGCCCGCTCCAGAATGGGAACGGCTAGCGCTGTCGGCCTGCACAGAAATTGTCACGTCTGGCAACAACATCTTGATAGATGGACGCTGACCCTGACGATCACCAAAACAAACTCCGCTTCGCCATCCGCGAAGGCGGCAGGACCGTCGGCGCGGGGATCGTGGCGAATATTATCGAGTGATCGGGGTTCGCTGTTAATATTGAACGGGCGGTCTTCGGGCCGCCCATTTCTTTGAGCGCTACATTTTGAACAAGGAAGCCCAGTCCCGCAGCGCTGCCACGCTTCCATGCGATTCCGCTTTGGCGATGTGACGCAGATCGGAAGTCAGGAACATGCCGCCAAGCTCAATTGCAAGTGCGTGATAGGCGGAGTCGTAGAAGGTGGGATAGCCAGTTTTTGGATGACCGGTGTTGGCGATGGTTATTGCGCGGCGAACGGTGGTTTCCCGTAACTCGATTATCTCAAGCCCTGAGTGCACAAATGTCTCTATGAGTTCGTAGGCCGCCTCCGCGCCAAACGCGGACGAAGCACCAACTGCCAAAACCTCATAGAGAAAGATGCTTGGAGCGGCGAGCCGCAGTTTGCTTTGCTTGGCATGAGCCAGAAACTCAATTGCGCTTTCGCTGTCGCTTTCGTCGAGGAAGAGCTTGTTGAAGACGCAAGAATCCAGAACAGCTACGCCCGCCATGGTTCAAGAGCCAGGCAGGATTGTGCCGGTTTCCCTCAGCTCCCGGATCATGTCCTCGGAGCTTTTGGGGGCCTTGACCCGCTTGATCGACCGGACAGTCTCCAGAAATTTGCCGAAGTTCTCCTGTCTTTCCCTCTCGGCGAGCGCATTTGCCAGTGCGTCATTGATAAGCGCGGTCTTCACACCCTTCGGAACCCGGGCGAGCCGCCTTTGATTATCGGCAGAAATGTAAATTGACATCCTTGCCTTGGGCTCGGTCTTTTTCGCTAGAGACATGACAGTCACCATACCGGCTACTATTAACAGGTATCAATAGCATATAAAACTGGATGCAAAAAACAAGAGCTGGTGTCCCGCGAAATTTCAAGCTGAGTTGACCTGAACCTCATATTAAACTAAGTCACTAAGACTAAGTTTAGGGCTGTGCCATGAAAACCGTCAATATCCACGAAGCCAAGACGCATCTGTCCCGCCTGCTTGACGAGCTTCGCACGGCGAGCCATTCATCATCGCCAAGGCTGGAAAGCCGCTGGCGAAGGTGACGGCCATTCACGAGAAGCCGCCGCAGCGTCTTAGGATTTCTGGAGGGGCAGTTCGAAGTGCCTGACGACATTCGACACGATGTTTGCCGACGAAATCGCCGACATGTTTGAAGGCAAGTATGACGGGTCCGGGCTGTTCGGGAAGAAACCTTGAACCTTCTGCTTGACACGCATTTGTTAATTTGGTCGGCGTCGCAAAATCCAAAGCTGTCGCCGAAGGCGAGATTATTGATTTCGGACTTGTCGAACCAACTCTGGTTCAGCACTGCAAGTCTGTGGGAAACGGCGATAAAGAGCGCGTTGAAGCGTCCAGATTTTTCCATTGAAGTTGGCCAGTTGCGGGCTGGCTTGCTGGCGAACGGTTTCCGGGAAATCGCCGTGGAGGGACGCCATGTAGCTCGCATTCCGTGATCTGAAGCCGCTGCACCGCGATCCATTTGACCGGCTTCTCGTCGCGCAGGCGAGGTCCGAAGGAATGACGCTGCTAACGTCGGACAGGCAGCTTGCTGCTTATGGAGACATGGTCCGGTTTGTGTGATGCCGCGCAAGACTGCGCGGTACAGCGCCAGCGCTTGAAAAGAAGCGCCAGCTGCTTTTCTCCGATCCGATAGCGATTTCCGTGAAAATGACTTGAATTCGCCACCCTGTTGTGAAATGACCGCGCCTCGATAGGGGTATAGCTCAGTTGGTAGAGCGGCGGTCTCCAAAACCGCAGGCCGCGGGTTCGAACCCTGCTGCCCCTGCCACCCACTCATCCGATAGTATCAGTCAGAAGACCCATGCCGCGCTTGCGCGGCGCGCTGGCTTCATTCACAATTCCTCCGGAATTCCCGGCCGAGCTGTCTCGACCGTCAAAAGAGGTGTGGAACATGGCTTTGAGGGTCGCAGCAGCGCCGGCGCGGAACATTTCGGCGGGTGAGGCCGCCGCCTTGGTCAAATCCGGCATGTGGCTCGAATATGGCACGTCGCTCTGCCAGCCGGACGTGTTTGACAAGGCGCTGGGCGCGCGGATCGGCGAACTATCCAATGTGAAAATCCGCAACTGCCTGTCGCTGCGTCCCCGCGCGGTGCTGGAGGCGGACCCGGACGGGCTGCACGCGCATTGGTTCAGCCTGCATTTCTCCGGCTATGACCGCAAGAAGCATGATGCGGGGCGCGCCAATTATCTGCCGGTGAATCTCGGCGAGATACCGGACTATTACCGCCGTTTCATCGAGCCGGTGGACATCGTCATCCTCAAATGCTGCCCGATGGACGATGACGGTTATTTCAATTTCAGCGCCTCAAATCTGTGGCACCGCTCCGTATTGAGCGGGCGAAGATGGTGATTGTCGAGACGACCACAGGGCAATCCCTATGTCCTCGGCGAAGAGACCGGCGTGCATGTCAGCGAAGTGGATTACATCATCGATGGCGACGACGCGCCTGCGGTCGAGCTGCCCAATCCGCCGGCGGGAGATATTGACCGCGCAGTGGCGCGGCAGATTGCAGCGGAGATTTCAAGACGGCGACTGCCTGCAGATCGGCATTGGCGGCATGCCGAACGCGGTCTGCTCGCTGCTTTTGGAGAGCGGCGTCAAGGATCTGGGCATCCACACCGAAATGCTGACCGACGGCATTATCGATCTTTACAAGGCCGGTCTCATCAAGGGCGACCGGAAGAAGCTCGATCCGGGGAAGATCACCTATTCATTCGCGCTCGGCTCGCGCGCGCTTTACGATTGCCTCGATCATAATCCCGACATGCACTGCTGCCCGGTGGATCACACCAACCTGCCGCATATGATCATGCAGAACGACAATGTGATCTCGATCAACAACACGACGCAGATCGACCTGCAGGGGCAGGCGGCGTCGGAATCGGACGGCCACCGCCATATCAGCGGCACAGGCGGGCAATTGCAGTTCGTGCGCGGCGCTTATGCCTCCAAGGGTGGCAAGTCGTTCATCTGCCTCGCCTCGACCTATGACAAGCGCGGCGAGCGCCGCAGCCGCATTGTTCTCAACCTGACGCCGGGCAACATCGTCACCACGCCGCGCAGCGACGTCATGTATGTCGTCACCGAGTATGGCATGGTCAATTTGAAGGGAAAGTCCGTGCCGGAGCGGGCGCAGGCGCTGATCGGTCTGGCGCATCCGGATTTTCGCGAAGGGCTGGAGAAAGAAGCTTATGAGAATGGGCTTATGCGCCGCGGACTTTCATTTTGACGTTTGGAAGCTGAGGGCCGGTTTGCGCTTCGACACAAAGGCGTCAATGGCCTCGCCTGTGTCCGGCAGCATCATGTTCGACGCCATCACATCGCCAGCAAGCGCATAGGCTTCCGGCAGCGCCATCTGCCGCTGCTTTTGAAACATGGCCTTTGCCGAGCCGGATGGATTGCGGGTCTTTGCTGACAATGGCGCGCGCCTTGGCGGCAACGGCGGCGTCAAGCTCGGAATCCTCCACCGCCTGATTGATAAGTCCCATCCTCACCGCTGTCTCAGCATCGATGAAGTCGCCGGTCACCAGCATGTCGAACGCGTTCTTGGCTGACACATTGCGGGAGAGGGCGACGGCGGGCGTTGAGCAGAACAGGCCGACATTGATGCCAGATACGGCAAATTTGGCCGAGTTCGAGGCGATGGCGAGGTCGCAGCTGGCGACGAGCTGGCAGCCGGCGGCTGTGGCAATGCCGTGCACTTTGGCGATCACAGGAACGGGAAGATTGACAATGCTCTGCATCATCTTGGAGCAGCGCGCGAACAAGGACTTGTAGTGCTCTTCATCGGGCGTCTGGCGCATCTCGGCCAAATCGTGCCCGGCGCAGAACGCTTTCCCTGCCCCTTCAATGATGACACAGCGCGCATCTGGGTCAGCGGCGATGCCGTCCAATGCTTTCTGCAGGGCATTGAGCAGGTCCTGCGACAGCGCGTTGAGCTTTGCCGGGCGGTTGAGCCGCAAAGTTGTCACGCCGTGCGCCGATGTCTGGATCAGAATTGGTTCCGTTTGAGCACTTATGGGTCAATGTCATCTTGATTCCTGACCGGCTTTGCGGCAGATCGCGGCCGGACTTTCATGTGGGAGACTATCTGCGCTCCTGGGCCTGTCAACAGCGGCCGCTGCCCCATGGGAAACACAAATCCGTTAAAAACCGCTTGTGATTTTTTCGGCCCCTCTCTATATATCGCTCAACAGACAGGGTGCGCGGAATCAAAAACTGGTTCCGCGCTCCCTTTCGTCTTGAAAAAAATGTCGCATTTTGGGCCGTTTGCCCGGTGCTTTGCAGGTAGAAAATGGCTTCCAAAACCAACCCGTTCACCTTCCTGCAGCAAGTGCGCGCGGAAGCGTCGAAAGTGACGTGGCCGTCGCAGCGCGAGACGATGATTTCATCAGCTATGGTAATTGTCATGGCGTTTTTGGCGGCGATTTTCTTTTTTGTCGCCGACCAGCTGATGGGCTTTGGCGTTGAGCTTCTGCTTGGCCTTGGCAAATAAGCGATTGATTTTGGGGAACTTTTAATGACGGCTCGCTGGTATATCGTCCACGCCTATTCGAACTTCGAAAAGAAGGTGGCCGAGTCGATTGAGGAAAAGGCCAAGCAGAAGGGCTTGTCGCACCTTTTCGAGAAAATTCTCGTGCCGACCGAAAAAGTCGTTGAAGTGCGCCGCGGCCGCAAGGTGGACGCCGAGCGTAAGTTCTTCCCGGGTTACGTGCTGGTGCGCGCCAATTTGACCGATGAGGCCTATCACCTCATCAAGAATACGCCAAAGGTCACCGGCTTCCTCGGAACGGATTCCAAGCCGATCCCAATCCCGGACAAGGAGGCCGAGCGCATTCTCCAGCAGGTGCAGGAAGGTGTTGAGCGTCCGAAGTCGGCCATGTCGTTTGAAATCGGCGAGCAGGTGCGTGTCGCGGACGGTCCGTTCGCGTCGTTCAACGGCTTCGTGCAGGAAGTCGATCAGGAGCGTTCGCGGCTCAAGGTCGAAGTGTCGATTTTCGGCCGGGCCACCCCGGTCGATCTGGAATTCAGTCAGGTCGAAAAGGTCTGACGGAAAGCGGGGCAGGGCGGTTTACCATCCTGTTTCATGCGGTGGGAGGAAGGGCGCGGCTTAGCCAGCGTGTCTGACCGGACCACCAATCTTCAACGCCGGCAACGTCCGGCATATTGGAAGGCAGAACTATGGCCAAGAAAGTCATGGGTCAGATCAAGCTGCAAGTGCCAGCCGGATCAGCGACCCCGTCACCGCCCATCGGACCGGCTCTCGGTCAGCGCGGCGTCAACATTATGGAATTCTGCAAGTCGTTCAATGCGCAGAGCCAGGACATGGAAAAGGGCTCGCCCATTCCGGTCGTCATCACCTATTACGCCGACAAGTCGTTTTCATTCGTCATGAAGACGCCGCCGGTCTCCTACTTCCTGAAGAAGGCGGCGGGCATCAAGTCGGCTTCCAAGACTCCGGGACGCGGAACCGCAGGCAAGGTGACCAAGGCGGACATCCGCAAGATTGCCGAAGCCAAGATGAAGGACCTCAATGCCAATGACATTGCAGGCGCCATGCTGATGATTGAAGGTTCGGCCCGTTCCATGGGCCTGGAAGTGGCGGGCTGAATATGACAAAGATTGCAAAACGCGTGGCCAAGACCCGCGAAGGCGTTGATATCAACAAGCTGTATGAGCTTTCCAATGCCATTTCGATGGTGAAGGAACGCGCGACCGCCAAGTTCGACGAGACGATTGAAGTCGCGCTGAATCTCGGCGTTGATCCCCGCCATGCGGACCAGATGGTGCGCGGCGTGGTCAATCTGCCGAACGGCACAGGCCGCACGGTGCGCGTCGCGGTCTTCGCGCGCGGACCAAAGGCCGACGAAGCCAAGGCTGCGGGCGCGGACATTGTCGGCGCGGAAGACCTGTTTGAAATCGTCAATGGCGGCAAGATCGATTTTGACCGCTGCATCGCAACGCCTGACATGATGGGCCTTGTCGGCCGTCTCGGTAAGGTTCTCGGCCCGCGCGGCATGATGCCTAACCCGAAGGTTGGCACCGTCACGATGGACGTCACCGCAGCAGTCAAGGCCTCCAAGGGCGGCGCTGTTGAGTTCCGCGTTGAAAAGGCCGGCATTGTCCATGCGGGCATTGGCAAGGCGAGCTTTGAAGCCAAGGCGATCGAGGAGAATATCCGCGCATTCGCCGACGCCGTCATCAAGGCCAAGCCGACCGGCGCCAAGGGCACATACCTGAAGCGCATGGCGATTTCTTCGACCATGGGTGCGGGCGTGCGGGTTGACACGGCTTCGCTCGCGTCTGCGTAAAGTTTTGCAGGACTGGGGCGCAAGCCTCTGTTTTGCCGAAGATTTTCGCGTCCCTTCGGGGGCGTGGGAAACCGGAGGGAAGCCCCCGGAAGTCCTGTCCGAGATTGCAGGTGGCCAGCCTTAATCACTTTGGCCTGCATGAGACGGGGAAAGCCAAATTTCGCAGCTTCTGCTGCAAGTGAGGTTTGACCAGTTAGCCTTTTGCCGGAGCGAAAGCTCCAACGCCAAAGGACAGGATCCTCGAAGCGTCGTCCGAAGCCCAATTCGGCTTGGCGGCAGAAGTGAACCGGCGGATATTGCAATGGTGCAATCCGCCTACTGGAGAGTGGCTGTGGATAGAGCGGAAAAACGCGAACTTGTCACGTCATTGAACGGCATCTTTACAGATTCCGGTTCTGTGGTCGTGGCCCACTATGTCGGTCTCACCGTGGCGCAGTTGAACGATCTCCGTTCAAGAATGCGTTCTGCCGGTGGTTCCGTCAAAGTCGCGAAGAACAGCCTCGCCAAGATCGCCCTCCAGGGCACGGTGTCGGAGAAGATCACTGACCTTTTTGTGGGTCAGACGATCATCGCCTACGCGGCGGATCCCGTCGCGGCGCCGAAAGTGGCCATGGAATTTGCCAAGATCAACGAAAAGCTCGTGATCCTCGGCGGCGCCATGGGTGCGACAAGCCTCAATGCGGAGAAGGTCAAGGCGCTTGCCTCGATGCCTTCGCTGGACGAACTGCGTGCGAAGCTGGTTGGCATGATTGTCACCCCGGCGACGCGCATTGCGCAGATCATCAACGCGCCTGCGGGAGCCGTGGCGCGCGTTATTGGAGCTTATGCCCGGAAGGACGAAGCGGCATGAGGTTGTTCCTCGCTGCAAATACTCATCAAACCTCAATAGGAATGTAAAAATGTCCAAACTTGAAAAACTGGTAGACGACCTTTCCTCCCTGACCGTTCTGGAAGCTGCTGACTTGTCAAAGCTTCTGGAAGAGAAGTGGGGCGTATCGGCCGCCGCGCCTGTGGCTGTTGCCGCAGCCGGCGGCGCTGCGGCTCCGGCCGCCGCTGTTGAAGAAAAGACCGAGTTCGACGTCGTCCTCACCGATGCCGGCCCGAACAAGATCAACGTCATCAAGGAAGTCCGCGCGATCACCGCTCTTGGCCTGAAAGAAGCCAAGGACCTGGTCGAAGCCGCTCCGAAGGCCGTCAAGGAAGGCGTGTCGAAGGACGAGGCCGCCAAGCTCAAGGCCCAGCTGGAAGCAGCCGGCGCCAAGGTCGACGTTAAGTAAGCATCCCGAGACCGGCGGGTCCGCCCGCCGGTCCGGTTTGTTGTGTCCCCAGCCCATTTTTCAAAGGCGCTTTTCAGCGTTTTTGGAAAACGGGTTGATCCCGTTAAAGAACCAACCGCGATCCGCCCTGATGGGCATTTTAAGGAGCACCTATGGCTCAGACCCTCACCTTCAATGGCCGCAAACGTGTCCGCAAATATTTCGGCTCCATCCCCGATGTCGCCGAAATGCCGAACCTCATCGAGGTTCAGAAGGCTTCCTACGATCAGTTTCTGATGGTGGACGAGCCGGAAGGCGGACGGCTGGATGAAGGACTGCAGTCGGTGTTCAAGTCGGTTTTCCCGATTTCGGACTTTTCCGGCGCATCCATGCTCGAATTCGTCAAATACGAGTTCGAAGCGCCGAAGTTTGACGTTGACGAATGCCGCCAGCGCGACCTGACCTATTCCGCGCCTCTGAAAGTGACGCTGCGCCTGATCGTGTTCGATATTGACCCGGACACACAGTCGAAGTCGATCAAGGACATCAAGGAGCAGGACGTTTACATGGGCGACATGCCGCTCATGACGGACAATGGCACGTTCATCGTCAACGGCACCGAGCGCGTCATCGTTTCGCAGATGCACCGCTCGCCCGGCGTGTTCTTCGACCATGACAAGGGCAAAACCCATTCGTCCGGCAAATTCCTGTTCGCCGCCCGCGTCATTCCCTACCGCGGCTCCTGGCTCGACATCGAATTCGACTCCAAGGACGTCGTCCATGCCCGCATCGACCGCCGCCGCAAGCTGCCGGCGACGTCGCTGCTGATGGCGCTTGGTATGGATTCTGAGGAAATCCTCTCAACCTTCTATAACCGCTATGATTTCCAGCGCGACGGCAAGAACTGGCGCATTCCGTATTCAGCCGACCGCTACAAGGGCTACAAGGCCGTCAACGATGTGGTTGACGCCGACTCGCGGCGAAGTCGTCATTGAGGCCGGCAAGAAGCTGACGGTCAAAATGGCCAAGCAGCTGGCCGACAAGGGCGTCAAGGCGATCCGCGCGGCGGAAGAGGACCTGTTCGGCTCCTATCTGGCGGAAGACATCGTCAACATGGAGACCGGCGAGATCTATCTCGAGGCAGGCGATGAGCTGGATGATAAGCACCTGAAAGTGCTGACCGATCTCGGCTATAATGACATTCCGGTGCTCGACATCGATCACGTCAATGTCGGCGCCTATATCCGCAACACGCTGGCGGTGGACAAGAACGAGAGCCGCCAGGACGCGCTGTTCGACATTTACCGCGTCATGCGCCCCGGCGAGCCGCCGACCATGGACACGGCGGAAGCCATGTTCAATTCGCTGTTCTTTGACCTTGAGCGTTATGACCTGTCGGCTGTCGGCCGCGTCAAGATGAACATCCGCCTCGAGCTGGACTGCCCGGATACGGTGCGGGTTCTGCGCAAGGAAGATGTGATTTCGGTGGTCAAGACGCTGGTGGATCTGCGCGACGGCAAGGGCGAAATCGACGATATCGACAATCTCGGCAACCGCCGTGTGCGCTCGGTCGGCGAATTGATGGAAAACCAGTACCGCGTTGGCCTGCTCCGCATGGAGCGCGCCATCAAGGAACGCATGTCGTCGATTGAAATCGACACGGTGATGCCGCAGGATCTGATCAACGCCAAGCCGGCGGCAGCCGCCGTGCGTGAATTCTTCGGCTCCTCGCAGCTGTCGCAGTTCATGGATCAGACCAATCCGCTGTCGGAAATCACCCACAAGCGCCGCCTGTCAGCGCTTGGACCGGGCGGTCTGACCCGCGAGCGCGCCGGCTTTGAAGTGCGCGACGTGCATCCGACCCATTACGGCCGCATCTGCCCGATTGAGACGCCGGAAGGCCCGAATATCGGTCTGATCAACTCGCTGGCGACCTTTGCCCGCGTCAACAAATACGGCTTCATCGAAACGCCTTACCGCAAGATCATTGACGGCAAGGTGACGATGGACGTCATCTATCTGTCGGCGATGGAAGAGGCCAAGCACTATGTCGCGCAGGCCAACGCCGAGCTCGACAAAAAAGGCGCTTTTATCGACGAATTCGTCATCTGCCGCCATGCCGGCGAAGTCATCATGGCCGCGCGTGAAAACGTCGATCTGATGGATGTGTCGCCAAAGCAGCTGGTGTCCGTTGCCGCCGCGCTCATCCCGTTCCTTGAGAACGATGACGCCAACCGCGCGCTGATGGGCTCCAACATGCAGCGTCAGGCCGTGCCGCTGGTGCGCGCCGAAGCGCCGTTTGTCGGCACCGGCATGGAGCCGATTGTCGCCCGCGACTCCGGCGCCGCCATCGGCGCCCGCCGCGGCGGCATCGTCGATCTGGTCGATGCGACGCGTATCGTTATCCGCGCCACGGAAGACCTTGATCCGTCCAAGTCCGGCGTTGATATCTACCGGCTGATGAAGTTCCAGCGCTCGAACCAGAACACCTGCATCAACCAGCGTCCGCTGGTGCATGTCGGCGACCGGATCGAGAAGGGCGACATTATCGCGGACGGTCCATCGACCGATCTCGGCGATCTGGCGCTCGGCCGCAACGTGCTCGTCGCGTTCATGCCGTGGAACGGCTACAATTACGAGGACTCGATCCTGCTTTCCGAGCGGATCGTCAGCGATGACGTGTTCACTTCGATCCATATCGAAGAGTTCGAAGTCATGGCCCGCGACACCAAGCTCGGGCCGGAAGAAATCACCCGCGACATTCCCAACGTTTCGGAAGAAGCGCTGAAGAATCTCGACGAAGCGGGCATTGTCTATATCGGCGCGGAAATGCAGCCGGGCGACATTCTGGTCGGCAAGATCACGCCAAAGGGCGAAAGCCCGATGACGCCGGAAGAAAAGCTCCTGCGCGCCATCTTCGGCGAAAAGGCCTCCGACGTGCGCGACACCTCGATGCGCATGCCGCCCGGGACCTTCGGCACCGTCGTTGAAGTGCGCGTGTTCAACCGCCACGGCGTTGAAAAAGACGAGCGCGCCATGGCCATTGAGCGCGAGGAAATCGAGCGTCTCGCCAAGGACCGCGACGACGAGCAGGCGATCCTCGACCGCAACGTCTATGGCCGCCTGGTGGACATGCTGAACGGCAAGTCGGCAATCGCCGGACCGAAGAACTTCAAGAAGGGCGGCAGCCTTTCCAAGGAAGTCATGGGCGAGTTTCCCGCGTTCGCAATGGTGGACATTCGCCGTTGAGGACGAAAAGGTTCAGGGCGAGATCGAAGCGCTGCGCGGCCAGTATGACGATTCCAAGAAGCGGCTTGAACAGCGCTTCATGGACAAGGTCGAAAAGGTGCAGCGCGGCGACGAAATGCCTCCGGGCGTCATGAAGATGGTCAAAGTCTTCGTCGCCGTGAAGCGCAAGATCCAGCCGGGCGACAAGATGGCCGGCCGCCATGGCAACAAGGGCGTTGTGTCGAAGATCGTTCCGATCCAGGACATGCCGTTCCTCGCCGACGGCCAGCATGTGGACATCGTGCTCAATCCGCTCGGCGTGCCGAGCCGGATGAATGTCGGGCAGATTCTGGAAACGCATCTCGGCTGGGCGTGCGCGGGCATGGGCAAGCAGATCGGCGATCTGATTGATTCCTACCAGAAGAGCCACAATATCAAGGCTCTGCGCGACAAGCTTGAGACGTTCATTCCGGACAATGACCGCAATGAGCCGGTGCGCAAGCTGGACGACGCGTCGATTGTGCGGGTAGCCGAACAGATGCGGCGCGGCGTGTCCATCGCAACGCCGGTGTTTGACGGCGCGCGCGAGCCGGATGTCAACATCATGCTCGAACAGGCCGGACTGAAATCCTCCGGCCAGGTGACGCTGTATGACGGACGCACGGGCGAGGAGTTCGACCGGCAGGTGACGGTTGGGTATATTTACATGCTCAAGCTGCACCATCTGGTGGACGACAAGATCCATGCGCGCTCCATCGGCCCGTACTCGCTGGTCACCCAGCAGCCATTGGGCGGCAAGGCGCAGTTCGGCGGACAGCGGTTCGGCGAAATGGAGGTCTGGGCGCTCGAAGCCTATGGCGCGGCTTACACTTTGCAGGAAATGCTCACCGTCAAGTCGGACGATGTGGCGGGCCGGACCAAGGTGTATGAGGCGATTGTGCGCGGCGACGACACGTTTGAAGCGGGCATTCCCGAAAGCTTCAACGTGCTGGTCAAGGAAATGCGCTCGCTCGGCCTCAATGTCGAACTGGAAGCGGCGGTTGTGCCGGTCTACCAGGACGATCTGCCGGAAGCCGCAGAATAGATTGGCAACGGCGGCGCAGTGATCTGCGCCGCCTTGTAGCCTTTGTGCCCGCGTAAGGGTTTGGAAAATTTGGATACGGCGTTCGGGCTGACGAGCCTGAAATGACCGCTTTAATAACAGGGCATTTGCCCGACAGGAGCACAGCATGAACCAAGAGGTCATGAATCTTTTCAAGGACAATGTCCCCGCTCAGGTGTTCGATTCGATCAAAATTTCGATCGCCAGCCCGGAGAAGATTCTTTCCTGGTCCTTCGGCGAAATCAAAAAGCCGGAGACGATCAACTACCGCACGTTCAAGCCTGAGCGCGACGGCCTGTTCTGCGCGCGCATTTTCGGGCCGATCAAGGACTATGAATGCCTGTGCGGCAAGTACAAGCGCATGAAATACAAGGGCATCATCTGCGAAAAGTGCGGCGTTGAAGTCACGCTTTCGCGCGTCCGGCGCGACCGGATGGGCCATATCGAACTGGCCGCGCCCGTCGCCCATATCTGGTTCCTGAAGTCGCTGCCGTCGCGCATCGGCACGCTGCTCGACATGACGCTCAAGGATATCGAGCGCGTGCTGTATTTCGAGCACTACATCGTCACCGAGCCGGGCCTGACGCCTCTCAAGGAGCATTCGCTGCTCTCTGAGGAGGAATACATGATCGCCGTTGACGAGTATGGCGAGGATTCCTTCACCGCCATGATCGGCGCGGAAGCCATTTATGAGCTTCTGGCCTCGATGAATCTCGAAAAGATCGCGGCGGACCTGCGCGTCGGCCATGCCGAGACCTCGTCGGAGATCAAGCAGAAGAAATATATGAAGCGTCTCAAGATTGTTGAGAACTTCCTTGAATCCGGCAACCGCCCGGAATGGATGATCATGAAGGTCGTGCCGGTTCTGCCGCCGGACCTGCGCCCGCTGGTTCCGCTCGACGGCGGCCGCTTTGCGACGTCTGATTTGAACGATCTTTACCGCCGCGTCATCAACCGCAACAACCGCCTCAAGCGGCTGATCGAGCTGAAGGCGCCGGGCATCATCATCCGCAACGAAAAGCGCATGCTGCAGGAATCCGTTGATGCGCTGTTCGACAATGGCCGCCGCGGCCGCGTCATCACCGGCGCCAACAAGCGTCCGCTGAAGTCGCTATCCGACATGCTGAAAGGCAAGCAGGGCCGCTTCCGCCAGAACCTTCTTGGGCAAGCGCGTCGATTATTCCGGCCGCTCCGTCATCGTGACCGGTCCTGAACTGAAACTGCATCAGTGCGGTCTGCCGAAGAAGATGGCGCTCGAACTGTTCAAGCCGTTCATCTACGCGCGCCTTGACGCCAAGGGTTTCTCCTCGACGGTCAAGCAGGCGAAGAAGCTGGTTGAAAAGGAAAAGCCGGAAGTTTGGGATATCCTCGACGAGGTTATCCGCGAGCATCCGGTTCTGCTTGAACCGCGCGCCGACGCTGCATCGTCTTGGCATTCAGGCGTTCGAGCCTGTGCTGATCGAAGGCAAGGCGATCCAGCTGCATCCGCTGGTCTGCACCGCCTTCAACGCCGACTTTGACGGCGACCAGATGGCTGTTCACGTGCCGTTGTCCTGGAAGCGCAGCTTGAAGCCCGCGTTCTGATGATGTCGACCAACAACATCCTGCATCCGGCAAACGGCCTTCCGGTCATCGTTCCGTCGCAGGACATGGTGCTCGGCCTCTATTATCTTTCCATCGTGGCCGAAGGCGAGCCGGGGCAGGGGATGACCTTCTCTGACCATGGCGAGCTGCAGCATGCGCTGGATTCCAAGGTTGTCACCCTGCACACCAAGATCCGGGGCCGCTTCAAGTCGGTCGATGCCGAAGGCAAGCCGACATCGAAAATCTTCGACACGACGCCGGGCCGCATGATCCTTGGCTCGCTTCTGCCGAAGAACGTCAATGTGCCGTTCGACATTTGCAATCAGGAACTGACCAAGAAGAACATCTCCAAGATGATCGATCTGGTCTACCGCCACTGCGGCCAGAAAGAGACAGTTATTTTCTGTGACCGCATCATGGCGCTCGGCTTCAGCCACGCCTGCCGCGCCGGCATTTCGTTCGGCAAGGACGACATGGTTATCCCGGAGACCAAGATCAAACTGGTCGGCGACACCGAAGCCTTGGCTCAGGAATATGAGCAGCAGTATAATGACGGCCTGATCACCCAGGGCGAAAAGTACAACAAGGTCGTGGACGCTTGGGCCAAGTGCTCGGAAAAGGTCGCCGACGAAATGATGGCCCGCATTAAGGCCGTTCAGTTTGACGGCAACGGCCGTCAGAAGCAGATGAACTCGATCTACATGATGTCGCACTCCGGCGCGCGCGGCTCGCCCGCCCAGATGCGCCAGCTTGCCGGCATGCGCGGCCTTATGGCCAAGCCATCGGGCGAGATCATCGAGACGCCGATCATCTCCAACTTCAAGGAAGGCCTGACCGTTCTTGAATATTTCAACTCGACCCACGGCGCCCGCAAGGGCCTCGCGGACACCGCGTTGAAGACGGCGAACTCCGGCTACCTCACCCGCCGTCTGGTGGACGTGGCGCAGGACTGCATCGTCATTGAAGACGATTGCGGCACCGAGTCCGGCCTCCTGATGCAGGCGATCATCGACGCCGGCCAGGTTGTGGCTTCGCTCGGCGTGCGCATTCTTGGCCGCACGGCTTTGGAAGACATTGTCCATCCGGTGACCTTGAAGCTCATCGTTCCGGGCGGCAAGATCATTGACGAGGCCGAAGTTGACCTGGTCGAAGCGGCGGGCATCCAGTCCGTGCGCATCCGCTCGGGCCTGACCTGCGCCACGCAGGGCGGCGTCTGCGTCAAGTGCTATGGCCGCGACCTTGCGCGGGGAACACCCGTCAACAAGGGCGAGGCTGTCGGCGTCATCGCGGCGCAGTCGATCGGCGAGCCGGGCACCCAGCTCACCATGCGCACCTTCCACATGGGCGGCACGGCGCAGGTGGTGGATCAGTCCTTCCTCGAAGCCTCGTTCGAAGGCTCGGTGCAGGTGCGCAACCGCAATGTTGTGCGCAACACCGATGGCAATCTGATTGTCATGGGCCGCAACATGCAGATCGTCATTGTGGACAATGCCGGCAAGGAGCGCGGATCGCACCGTCTGACATACGGCTCGAAAGTCTATATCGACGAGGGCGACAAGGTGAAGCGCGGCCAGCGCATCGCCGAGTGGGATCCATACACACGTCCGGTTCTCACCGAAGTCGAAGGCATTATCAGCCTTGAAGACCTGGTGGACGGCATTTCCGTGTCGGAAACCTCGGACGAGGCGACCGGCATCACCAAGCGCGTCATCATCGACTGGCGTTCCACGCCGCGCGGCGCGGACCTGAAGCCCGCCATGGTCATCAAGGACAAGGCCGGCAAGGCCGTCAAACTGGCGCGCGGCGGCGACGCCCGCATCCAGCTGTCGGTCGAGTCGATCCTGTCGGTTGACAGCGGCGCGCATGTGAAGCCGGGCGACGTCATCGCGCGTATTCCTCTGGAGAGCGCCAAGACCAAGGACATCACGGGCGGTCTGCCGCGCGTGGCGGAACTGTTCGAAGCCCGCCGTCCGAAGGACCATGCGATCATCGCCGAAATCGACGGCACGATCCGCTTTGGCCGCGACTACAAGAACAAGCGCCGTGTCATCATCGAGCCGAACAACTCGACGGTGGACCCGGTCGAGTATCTGATCCCCAAGGGCAAGCCTTTCCATCTTCAGGATGGCGACGCGGTCGAAAAGGGCGATTACATTCTCGACGGCAATCCGGCGCCGCACGACATTCTGGCGATCAAGGGCGTCGAGGCTCTGGCCTCGTATCTCGTCAATGAAATCCAGGAAGTCTACCGTCTGCAGGGCG
>CAWDIY010000018.1:0-35433 GCA_963802455.1 uncultured Alphaproteobacteria bacterium
GGCCGGTTTTGGACCGGCAGCTTGTGGTTTCCCGACAAAAATTGCGGACGTCAGCCAACCGGGATCGAGGTCGCGAAGTGCCCCTAAAGTAAACGTCAATCAAAGTGGCGCAAAAGGTGATTGCTTGGAACCCAGACGTGGATGGTACCCATTAATGTTGCGGCCAGTCATCGACCGTAAGCAAATCGCGGCGTCCATCGCTCTTCAAGGTCGGTATTTTCGTCATCCTCCTCGCCGGGGTCGTCCGGCAGGGCATCGCTGGAGAGTACAGTAAGGGTGTAGCCGTATTTCCCAAGCCCGATGATTTCCTCATCAAGGGTCACCGGTTTGGGGCAATCGAACCAGTCAAACAAGGTTGTTTCAGCAGTTTCGCGCCGTGCAAACCGAGCGTTCGAGGGGTCGCGGTTGAATCGCAAAGTTGCGCCCGCTGGAAGCGGCGGCCCCTTCTTCAAGAAGGCGAGATTGCCTAGGTCCTTGAACGCATTTGACGTGAAGGCGAGGCGATGTGCTCACCCAAGGACACGATAAAAGTAATCGGGTACGCGCCGACCTCAACGGCCCGAATGGCTGCCGACGGGCGATGTCAGGTTAACGGAAGCTCATTGGTCTCGAGCTATTTGGCTTGGGCATGAATGAAGCCGTCAGCTACAAGCGCCATCGCTATCCGCCCCAGATCATCGCCCACGCCGTCTCGGCTGTACTTTCGCTTCCCGCTCAGCTAACGGCTGGTCGAGGAGCTGCTCGAACGTGGCATCGTGGTTTCTTACGAGACCATTCGTTGCTGGGTCAGGAAATCGGGCCTCAATACGCTCGGCGCCTGAAACGCAAGCCACCGAGCCAGATCGATATCTGGCATCTAGACGACGTGGCGATTAGTATCGCAGGCAAGAAGCATTGGTTGTGGCGGGCTGTCGACCAGGATGGTTACGTTCTCGACGAGATTGATCAATCACCCGCAACACCAGGGCTGCGAAGCGTCTTCGGACCCGGTTGTTGCAGAAGCAAGGCATGAGGCCAAAGCGGATCATCACTGACAAGCTGCGATCGTATGGCGCGGCGCGAGCGAATGTCATGCCCAATGTCGAACACCGCTCGCATAAGGGCCCGAACAATCGGGCCGAGAACTCGCATGTGCCGCTGCGAAAACGGGGGCGTTTGATGCAGCGATTTCGATCAGCCGGAGCCCTTCAGCGTTTCGTCTCGATCTTTCCGCAGTCATAAATCTCTTCGTCCCAGCCCGCTCGAAACGATCTGCTCTCCAGATCCAAATCTATCGCCTCCAGATCATGGTGCAGTGGAAGGCTGTCACATGCGCAGCCTGAACCTCGCGGATTATAGGCGCACTCCGGCCAGGTACCGTTAGCCTGACATCGCCGCCCGGCGAGAAGCGGGAAGCGGCAACTCATGCGAGGACAGTGTTTTTGAATGGTAACAAGTTGGGGGGTGCGTCACTCCTCACCCAAAGGAATGGGGGATTTCACGCATTAAGCGCCGCAAGGCATCCAATTCGCACTGAAAAAGAGGGAAAGTAACTAATAACGCGACGATTTAGTTTGGCCTGAAATTTGCGATACACGGCAGGCATTGCAAGGAGCGCGCGAGCACATGGGTAAAAGCGCCGATATCATTTTCATGGCCACCAGCCGCAGCGGCCTCGGTCACATCCGGCGGACTGCCTCTATTGCGCTCGCGTTAAAGGCCCAACGGCCGGATTTGAGCATTGCGCTTTTTACCAATGCGCCGGTTCAAGGGCTGCCTGAAGGGGATATGGCTGCCTTTGACGAGACTGTCATAGCGGAGCGCGCGCAGATGATCGGGCTCGCCGGCGCACGGCAGCCGCTGATCATAGTTGCCGACACGATGGCGCCGGAGGGCGTTTCAAAGTCGCCGGCAACATGCGTTCTAATCCTCAGGGAGATGCCACAGGATAAACTCGCACGGCTCGCATTGCCGGGTGGCGTGCCATGGGAACTGGTGCTTGTTCCCAATCCCCGGTCGCACTGGATGCCGGAACTTGATGACGCCTTTGCCAGAAACGTCTTCGCCACTGGCTGGATTTACCGCAAAGCGCAGCGGCGGGTATTGGAACCCCGCAACGAGCCCCTGCTCCTGATTGCCACAGGCGGCGGCGGCACTGCCGAAACTGCCTCTGAAGTTGCCCATGAAGCCTCAAGAATTGTGGCGCTTTGCCGTACGTTCTGTTCCCGCCCGTTCGAGGCGGTCCAGGCCCTTGGCCCGCGCGCGCCCACCGAGGCGCGCGTTGCAGACATTGACAAGTTTATTGATCCTGGCGGTGATCTGAACCAGCATTTTGCTGAAGCCGATGCCGTTATCAGCACAGCCGGTTATAATTCGGTGCTCGAGCTCGCTGTTTCCACGACGCCCGCGCTCCTCATCCCGATTGCCCGAACGCTCGACGACCAAGCCGCGCGGACGGCGGAATGGGGACCGAGGCTTGGTGCGGCGTTTGTTGAAGACGGCCATGAAGCGGCGGCACGCTTCCTTGCAAATGCCATGATGCAGCAGCTGCGCCGCCCGGAAGTTGATATCGGTCCATCGGGCGCGGATGCCGCAGCGCTGCGCTTGCTGGAGCTGTTCCAATGAGCAGCGTGCGTGTTTGCGGCGGCAGACTGTTCAAGCGCTATCTTTCGCATGGACCCGCAGAAACAGCGCTGGCCCGCGCTGACTGGTTGGACCGCAACGGGGTGCTCACGCCGGGCGGCGTTCTCGCCCGGCATGGCTGGCTGGCAGCGTTCGCGATGATCTCCGGCGCGCCGGGGCATTCCGTCGTTGACAGGCATGCCTGCCGCATCGAACCAATGCTGTTTCGGCCCATTGTCAGTCTGCACGCGCTCAGACCCGGTTTGCCCCTGCCGCGCTTTGATCCACTGGCAAAGATATTGCCACGCCTCGACCATGAGACTGCCGAGCTTTTTCAGAGCGAAGTGGCGAATGCGCTGGATGTGATTGATGGTTTTGATCGCTCAAACATGGTCGTCCACGGTGATCTGCATGCAGGGCAATTCATGATCGACGAGGCCGGATCGGCCTGGCTCCTGGATCTGGATGATCTCAGTGAGGGCGATCCAGCTGCGGACATCGGAAATTTCGCTGCGCATCTGGCCACGCGCGATGAATCAGGCCGGAGAAACCCGAATGCCTCCCTGCCGGCTTGGCTCGATGCCGCGCTCCTCGCCTATAGCGAGGCAGGTGGAAGAGTTGCCCCAGCGCTCGCGGCCGCCTATGGCCGACTCGCGCTGATCCGCCGCGCGCTAAAGTTCCGTGAACGCGGGCAAACAGATCTTCCAGCTGCGCTTTGCGGCCGACGGCCGGACTAGTGGCTGGCTCCGCGCTGCAGACCGAATTTCTGGATGCGGTAGCGCAAGGTGTCGCGCGAGACACCGAGAAAACCTGCTGCGCGAGACACATTACCCTGTGACCGCGCCAAGGCGGTTTGCAGCGCCCCGACCTCGATTTCCGTCAGAGTAGCGCCCTCATCATGAGATGGTTGCGGCCCCTTGAGCGCATATGGGAGTGAAAGGCCATCTGCAGTAACCAGCCCCCCGCCCGCTGTAAGTGCGGCTCTCTCCATGACATTGCGCAACTCGCGCACATTGCCTGGCCAGTCATGCGCAACGAGTCTCGACCGGGCATCCGCAGACAATTCAGGCGTTTCGGTTTGGTACCTTGATGCGGCAAGCGCCAGAAAATGTTCGGCAAGAAAGAGAACATCGGAGTCGCGCGCCCGCAGGGGCGGCAAATTCACCCAAAGCACCTGTAGGCGGAACAGCAGGTCGCGGCGGAACTCTCCCTTTGCAGCCTGATCTTCCAGATCCCGGTGTGTGGCGGCAATCACCCAGACATCGACTTCCTGCTCCTTGATCCCGCCAATCCGCCGCGCTCTTCGGGTTTCAAGGACTCGCAACAGTTTAGCCTGTGCATCCATGGGCATGTCGCCGATCTCATCGAGAAACAAGACACCGCCATTGGCGGCCTCGAACAGCCCCGTTTTTGACGCTTTGGCGTCGGTAAAGGCACCGCGTTCATGGCCGAACAGTTCGGATTCCACCAGTGCTGCGGGCAGCGACGCGCAGTTGATGGCGATGAATGGTCCCTTGGCGCGCGGTCCGCCTTCGTGCAACGCTTTGGCGGCGAGCTCCTTGCCGGTGCCCGACTCGCCCGTGATCATAACCGGCGGCGGCGTGTCCATGACCGGCTTCAGCGCAGTCAGAATTCGATCTATGGATTTGCGTGCGTCGGAGATGGCGGCAGACCGGCCAAGGATTAAGTCCGTCGCGTTTTCGGCGTTGACGTGGCCAGCTGCAGTGCTTGATTTTGGCTCAGTCTTGGCCGCCCCCATGACGATTGAAGCAATAGTTCCCAAAGGCACAGGTTTGGTCATGAAGTCACGGGCGCCCATTTTCATCGCCTGCACGGCGACAGAAACATCGCCATGGCCGGTCATCATGACAATGTAGGCATCGCCCTTGCGCGCCCGCAGACGCTCCAGAATTTCGAGGCCATCATCATTGCCCAGCTTGAAATCCAGAAATGTCAGGTCCGGACGCATGGCCGAGAATTTCATGACCGCTTCACGCGCATTCAGCGCAAAATCCGCCTCGATGCCGCGTTTGCGCAAATAGCTGCAGATCGTCCTTGAAAGAACCTCTTCATCGTCAATGACGAGCACTTTGGTCATGCTAGCGTACTCCATGCAGGGGCAGATTCAGCGTCACGCGCGCGCCCCGGATCTTGCGATTTACCAATTCAATCTTACCGCCGCAGCGGTCGAGGATGCGTTTGACAAGCGTCAGCCCGACCCCAAGCCCGGATTTCTTGCCGGTGACGACTTCGCTGAAGAGTTGCCCCTGCACTTCAGGCGCAATCCCCGGCCCGTCATCTTCAATTGTAACTGTGACCTCTCCTGCCTTGTCGCTACGGCGGCGCACAATGATGTCGCCGCCGCTGCCTATGGCTTCCATGCTGTTTGCGACAAGCGAAGTGATTATCTGCGAAAGCTCGGCAGGTTTCACGCCTACGCGTGGGCTCAGTCCAGATGGCGCAAAGCTGATGCGGATGGACCTCGCTTGTGCCTGCGCTGCAAATCCCCGCAGGCATTCCTCAATAACGCGATCCAGGGCAGCAGGCTGAAGCGTCCTGTCGACGACGGCACCAGGATCGGTGAGAAACGAGCGTATCCATGATTCCAGACGTTCAGACTGACCGACAATATCTGTAATTGGCTCACGCGCGCTGTCGGGAAGTTCATCGTCCAGGGCTAGCTCCGCCGACGACCTGATCGACGCGAGCGGATTGCGCAGGCCATGGGCGACGGCGGCGGTAAGCTCACCAATGACGGCGTATTTTTCGCTCTCAACCACCCGGCGCTGCTGTTCGGCGATAAGCCGCCTTGCAATCAGCACAACAGTTATCAGAGTGAGGAACAGTACCGCCGCGCCTATGGCGGAGCCAAGCCATATGACATGACGGACAGCGCGGATATCATCAAGGATTGATGCTGCGGACCGGTAAACCTCAACGGCGCCAGCCACACTCTTGCCGTCAGCGGACCAGATAGGCACATAAGTTTCTATGTACGTCTCGACCGTGGTGGGGAAATCCACATGCTCGCGTTCACCCTCGTCTTCGTGCTCCCCAACGGACTCGATTTCCGGGTGCATCTCGCCGCGGAAGGCAGCTTCCAGAGCGTCAATGCCTGAATAATGCCGGCCGATTTGCTGGACGTCACTTGACCAGAGAACGGTCCGGTCAAAGCCGTAGACATTGGCGCCAAGCACCTCGGGCAGCCCCGACAGCTGGTGGAAAAACGCTTCCATCTCCGGCGCCTTGGGATTGAGCGCATCTCCATGGAAATATGAAACGGCTCCGGCCAGTTTGACGATCGAGTTGACATATTGCGAGGACACATTGGCATCGCGCGTCAGAATCCGGCGCTCGACCATGCCGGATGCTATATAAGAGAACAACAGTGCATTAGCGGCGATCATGACTGCGGCAAGTGCAACGGGCCGGAAGGCAAAGCCGGCGCCGCGCCCGTCCAACATCCATGATGCTGCTCTTGTTTTGACATGGGTCCATTGCAGATGTTTCACGATTCACTCCGGCAGAATTCAGAAGTGCAGTATTCAAAAGTTCAAGCAGGTTGCCTGCCCAGAAGGTAAGCCGGCGAAGCTGACAGCAGGCTGACAAGCCCGGTCAGGATTCTGTCAGTTTGGTCAGGCCGCACCGGTGGGGGATTTCACCCAATCCTGTCGCAAGCCGCATTCCAAAATATTCGGAGAAGAAGGTGATCCAAAACTATTTCATAACAATATCAAATCTTTAAGAGATTTTCTCAACGTAGAACCAAACTTGGCCTGCGCCTTGCAGATGTATTTTTCAAAGCGAGGAAGCCAATGACCGAAACTGTGCTGATCATCGAAGACGAGACAAGCCTTGCCAATAATCTGGCGGCAGCCCTGGCCCGGGGCGGCGTCAACGCCGTCATCGCAGACTCACTTGCCGCCGCCTCCGGCAGAATCGGCAGCGCGGATTACGATCTCGTCTGCGCCGATATCCAGCTGGGAGATGGCAGCGGGCTCGACTTTTGTGCGGACATGCGCCGGGACAGGCCCGACCTTCCCGTCATCATGATGACGGGGCAGGACACGACCGATAACCGCCTGCGCTCCGAGGGCTTCGGTGCGGCGGCGTTCATTGCCAAGCCGTTCGCGCTGACACGGTTCCGCGACATGGTCGCCGCCATGCTGCGCGAAAAACAAGGCAGCCAGGCCAGCGCCGACGCGCTGCGAATTCTCATGTACTCGCACGACACGATCGGCCTTGGCCATATGCGGCGCAACTCCGCGATTGCCGCACGTATTGTCGAACAGAATCCGCGCGCAAGCGTCCTGATGCTGGTCGGCAGCCCGACGGGCATCCCTTTTGCCCTTCCGCCCGGCGTCGACTATGTCAAGCTGCCGTCACTTGCGAAGGTCGGACGCTCTCTGTGGCGTCCGCAAAGCCTGCGCGTGAGCCCGTCAGCTGTCATTTCCCTGAGGGCGGCGCTGATTGAGCAAGCGGCCGTGAGTTTCGCGCCGAACCTGTTCCTTGTCGACCACGAACCTGCAGGGGTGTCAGGCGAACTCATTCCCACATTGGAGCGGCTTCGCGCTGAAAAGACCGAATTGGTTCTCGGTCTGCGCGATATTCTCGATGAGCCGGAAATTACCCTGAAGAACTGGGAGGCACGCGGCACCAACCAGACTGTCAAGAGCCTATATGACCGCATCTTCGTCTATGGGGACGAGAGCGTCTTCCCGACACGGCAGGCCTACGGTCTTGAAAAACTGCTGCCCCGCAGGGTAACGAGCTGCGGTTATGTGACAAGCTTGGACGGCTCGCGCGGGCCTGCGGCTGCCGGGCAGACAAAGGCGCGCATCGTTGTGGCTGGCGGAGGCGGCCGCGACGCATTCCCGCTCCTGGTCGCCGCACTTGAAGCTCTCGCGCTGATCCCCGAGGAAGAACGCCCCGACGCTGACATCATTTCAGGACCCTTGATGGATGCGGAGCTCGTTCAACCGCTCAAAAAGGCGGCCGCTGACCTCAGCGTGCGGTTCATGAAATCGCATCCTGACATTCCCGCGCTGATCGCAGAGGCGGACCTGTTCATCACGATGGGAGGCTACAATTCCATCATCGAAGCGGTCGGCGCGGGATGCCCGGCGCTGGTCGTCCCGCGTGTGGGCCCCAGCGCCGAGCAGAGGCTTCGTGCCGAGTGCCTGGCAAAACGCGGGATCGTGGAAATGATCCCAGCCAACGATGCGGATGCAATTAGGCTGGCCGGCGCAATCAGGAAAGTTCGTCCGGGAACACCGCGAAAGACGGCGTCGCTTGATCTGGGTGGCGCTGACCGGGCCGCAGAGATCATTTGCGGGCTTGTCGAAAAAAATGAGCAGTCGCGCCTGTTGGCCAAGAAGGAAGTCAAACATGCAAATGCCTGATGGTCTAACCCTAGGCTACGTCCTGAAGCGCTTTCCGCGGCTGAGCGAGACCTTTGTGCTCAATGAAATTCTCGAACTCGAGCGCAAAGGGCATCGCGTTGAGATCTTCTCGCTGCTGCGCCCGCCCGTGGAGGCGCGACATGAGCTCATCAAGGAGCTCAAGGCGCGCGTTACATATCTGCCATCAGCCAGCAGCCTCATGAAAATCAAGCTGCAGGAAGGCCTTGAGGCGGAGGCCTGCGACCTTGCGGGCGCGCTTTCAGGAGGCTCCCGCGCCTCTGACCCGGTTTTCAACAATGCCACGGCAGAGGAAGCTGCCGCGCTTCAGTTCAAGGCGGGGGCGGTGGCCGCTCTGGCGCAGGCGTGCGGCGTTGGCCATCTCCACGCGCACTTCGCCTCGGATGCGGCCACCGTCGCGCTGCTCGCATCGCGCCTTAGCTGCATTCCTTTCTCATTCACTGCCCACGCCCGCGACATTTACCACCTCTATAGATCGATTGATTCTGACAACGCCATGCGGCGGGCAAAGATCGCGGAGGCAGAGTTTGTCGCCACGGTCTCCAACTACAACCGCTCCCATCTGTGCCAGGTCGCACCCTCGCACGGCGCGCGGGTCCGCCGCCTCTATAATGGCATTGACCTTGGGCGCTTCACGCCAATGCCCTCGGAGCGCAAGCCTGGCGAGGTTGTCGCGGTCGGACGGCTCATTGAAAAGAAGGGATTCGCGGATCTGATCAGGGCCTGCGCCATTTTGAGTGACGCCGGTTTCAAATTTCATTGCACCATCATCGGCGACGGCCCGCTTTTGGCCGATCTTCAAAGCCAGATCATCCAGTCCTCGCTCGAAGGAGTGGTCGAGATTGCCGGTCCGCAGCCGCAGGAGCGCCTGATCGGCATGGTGAGGCAGGCGAGCGTCGCGGTCCTGCCATGTATCGTTTCCGAAAGCGGCGACCGGGATGGGCTTCCGACGGTATTGCTTGAGGCCATGGCACTCGCATTGCCGGTCATCACAACGAACGTTTCCGGCGGACCTGAAATCGTCGCCCATGGTGAAACAGGGCTCGTCGTGGAACCTGGCGATCCGGAGGCGCTTGCAGCCTCCATCGAAATCTTGCTCGAAAGCCCCGCCATCGCATCGCAAATGGGTGTTGCGGGGCGCAAGCGTGCTGAACGCCTGTTCTCGCTTCAGACAAATGTGGCAACGCTCGGTGGCTGGTTCCGGCAAGCTGCGGGTCTCGATCGCCCCTTGCTCAAGGAGGCTGTGTGATGCGTGTCGCCTATCTCAGCGCCGACTGCGGCATTCCGGTGTTTGGTTCGAAGGGCGCCAGCGTGCACATTCAGGAGATGGTCCGCGCCATGCGCCAGCAGGGAGCGGATGTGCGCGTCGTCGCTACACGTATTGGCAATCCTTCCGATGACGACGTCGGTGCGATCCATGCTTTCATTCCGCGTGCACACAGTGTCAAGGATGGCGGCGATCAAGCGCGCGAGGAGGCCAACATCGCCGATGCAGGCGCGGCGCGGGAGGCTCTGGTCAGTCTCCATGCCAAGTGGCCATTCGACATGATCTATGAGCGCTATTCCCTGTGGTCTGACGCCGGCGTCAGCGCTGCCCAAACGCTCGGCGTGCCGTTGATTGTTGAAGTCAACGCGCCAATGCTCCTGGAGCAAGAGCAGTACCGCAGGCTTGCATTGCATAACCGCGCGCAGCAAATTGAGCGCAACGTCTTCACTCAGGCCGATGGCCTCGTTTGCGTATCTTCCGGAGTGCGCGATTACGCAATCTCAAACGGTGCAAATCCTGGGCGCGCAATTGTCATGGGCAACGCCGTCGACACGGCACGGTTCAACGCCGCTATACCGCCCGCTGATTTCGGCATGTCTCAAGGTGCGCTCACCATCGGTTTCAGCGGCAGTCTGAAGCGGTGGCATGGCGTAGATGTCATGATGGAAGCGTTTCGCATGATTGTGGCCAAGGCGCCTCATGCCAAACTGCTTGTGGTTGGCGAGGGGCCGGAGCGCGGCTGGATTGAGGGTTTTGCGCGCGGCGCCGGCATTGAGTCATCTGTCACCATGGCCGGCTGGATCGGGCACCCGGATATGCCAGCGGCCTTGACGGCAATGGACATTGTGCTCGCGCCCTACCCGGAGACGGCGGATTTCTACTTCTCGCCGCTGAAGGTCTTTGAATATCTCGCCGCCGGGCGCCCCATGGTGGCAAGCCGGATCGGCCAGATCGCCGAGGTCATCAAGCATGGAGAGACCGGAATTCTCACTCAGCCCGGAAATGCCGAAGCGTTGGCCGAAGCAGTGCTCGCTCTGGTGGCCGATCCACCCCGGATGAAGCGCCTTGGGGAGGCGGCGGCGCTTGAGGGTACCCGGCATAGCTGGGACCGCAATGCGAATCAGGCGCTCGCCATGGGCAAGCGGCTCAGGAAGGCAGCGTGATGACAATTGCAGACAAACAGCGGCGAATTGAGAAGGGCTCGTTGCGGCGGCTGTTCCGAGTTCTCGGCCCCAGGCTGAGGCCACACTGGAAAAAGCTCACCTTGGCATCATTCGCCATGATCTTGGCGACTGCCATGGAAATTGCCGCGCCTTGGCCAATGAAGATCGTTTTCGACGGCCTGTTGATCCCGCAGGCCAATCCTGATCCCGTCACGGCTTACGTCATAGGCGTCACCGGCGGCGGGGACATGCTAGTGGCGGCTGTGGCGCTGGCGATACTGGTGCTCGCAGTCTTTGGCGGCATTTTCACCTTTACCCAATCCTATCTCATGGCGAGTGCCGGGCAGAAGGTCGTGGCCGGCGTGCGCTTTGACCTTTACCGTCATATCCAGAGCCTTTCGCACTCGTTTCACGACCAATCGAGCCTCGGCGACATTGTAGCGCGCCTGACCGCCGATGTGCGCATGATGCGAGACCTGCTCATCAATGCCGTCATCTTCTTTGCTGCACGAATTCTGGTCGTCGGCGGGATAGTGGCAGTCATGGCCTGGATGGACTGGCGGCTGACGCTGGCAGCGCTGGTCGTCTTCCCACTCTTGTTCTTTGTCTCCTCCCACTTCGGCGGGCGGATCAGGGGCGCGGCGCGCAAGCAGCGGAAGAAGGAAGGCAAGATCGCCAATGTGATGAGCGAGAGCATTTCGGCGATCACGGTGGTCAAGGGCTTTGCCCGCGAAGCCTATGAGGAAAGCCGATTTGCCAAGGAGAACGTTTCTTCGCTGCAGGCCGGCCTCGTGGCAACGCGCCTTGAGGGTCACATGGACCGTCTCGTGCAAGTGGTCTTGGCGCTCGGCGCCTGCATTGTGCTCTGGTATGGAATCGGTCGTGTGCGGGCCGGCGCGATCACGCCCGGAGATCTTCTCGTTTTCACTGCCTATCTCCAGACTCTCTACAAGCCGATCCGCAAGCTTGCCAATATGACAGGTTCGATCGCCAAGGCGACAGCGAGCGGCGAGCGGCTCCTCGAAATTTTCGATCTCAAGCCTGACGTTCGCGAGGCCGATGACGCAATCGATGCCCCGCGCTTTCGCGGGGAGATCACATTTCATGGTCTTTCGTTCGCATATGCCAACGGAACCCAAGTGCTCAGAAATGCCAATCTGAGACTGGAAGCCGGCAAGACCACGGCCTTTGTCGGCGCAAGCGGTGGCGGCAAATCGACTATCGCCAAGCTGTTGTTGCGTTTCTACGATCCCGTGTCGGGGCAGGTTCAGATCGACGGCGTTGACATCAGGCGTTACAAGCTAGCCAGCCTGCGCGAGCAGATCGCCGTGGTCTTGCAAGAGTCCGTGCTGTTCGCCACCTCGATCCGCGACAACATCGCCTATGGTAAACTGGATGCGAGTGATGAGGAAGTCACCGCTGCGGCCGTTGAGGCCGGCGCAGACGAATTCATCCGCGAACTGCCTGAGGGTTATGACACCGTCGTCGGTGAGCGCGGCGCGACGCTTTCGGGCGGGCAGCGCCAGCGCATCGCCATTGCGCGCGCGATCTTGCGCGACGCCGCGATCCTGATTCTCGATGAGCCGCTGACGGGCCTCGACGCGCGCACAGCGCAAGAGGTCGCAGAGTCGCTGCGCCGCGCCGCCAAAGGCAGAACCACAATTCTCATTTCCCATGACGAACTCTCGCTCGAACTCGCCGACAAGGTGGTGCGCGTTTTCAATGGAGGTCTCTATCCTAGGGAGGCGCGCATCGCATTGGAGCAGGCATCATGAACCAGTTTGATCCAAAAGCGCACGCGGCATCGCGGGAACCAGAACCAGAGGCATTACTGCGGGCAATGGATACCGGTTATATGGGCGCGGCGCTGGCCATACTGACTGGCGCCGCGATCGCAGAGCTTCGCATCGCGCGCACGTATTTCAGTGCATCTCGCCCGGTTTCAATCCACTATCAGTACAGGCTGCACGGCCAATCCGAGTTCAGCACGCTTACTGGCGAGGTGACGGGAGAGCATACGCGTGCTCATTACGAAACGGAGCGCAGGCGGCTCTGCGATCCGCGCCGGGCGCAGTTGGATCCGGACGATGACCAGTCGCTGTTTCTGTTGGAGGATCCCGGCCTGGTTCTCAGGAGGCCCGGTCTTGACCCTAGGCTTTCGGGTCTGCGCCTTCTGCACGACGAGGGCTTCGCAACCAATTTCCTCGCGCGACTTTTTGACAAGCCGCTCACGGGAAGTCTGGCGAGCGTTGAGCTGAAGGCGCACAGGTTCGGGAAGCGCGCCGTGCTTGCGGCGAGGTTTTGGACTTGGCAGGGATGGAACAGACGTGTGTTCATTCGACTGCGACCGACCAGTTGCGAGGCCGGAAGGCTCGCCTTTGCCATGCACCAGCGCCTGGCGGTGCGCCATTCCACATCAGAGATCATCCGTGTGCCGGAGGCGTTGGCGTTCGATGCCGATCTGGGCGCGGCGGTCTTCTCAGCCTTGCCCGGCCGCACCCCGGAACTGACTGGGACCAAGTCATTGGATGATGCAAGGCTTTGTGGCACTGCCCTAAGTGAGTTGCGCGAACATGGATTGCCTGACGGGGAACTGTGGACTGCGGACGATGAAATGGCGGCGCTGAAGCAATGGCAGTCCCGCATTGGCCGTTACAGGGCAGATTTGGAAAGGCCGTTTCAAGTTGCGCTGGACAGCGTCTCACGCGGCCTTTTAACCCTTTCTCCAGTTGAGCCAACAGCCTGCCATCGCGACTTTCACGAAGGGCAACTTCTGCTTGGGGCGGGCGTATGTGG
This sequence comes from uncultured Alphaproteobacteria bacterium, assembly GCA_963802455.1. Lineage (GTDB taxonomy): Bacteria > Pseudomonadota > Alphaproteobacteria > Rhizobiales > Rhizobiaceae > JANOYJ01. The sequence goes on from CAWDIY010000018.1 coordinate 13,248, forward strand.
CCTATTGGATTTTGACACGCTTTGCCTTGCCGATCCGGGACTCGACATCGGCAACTTCTGCGCCCATGTACGCCTTTCCGAGAAACGGGGCAACGGAACAGCTCAGGGCTTCGAGAATCGCTTTCAGGCCAGCGCCGGTGCAGGACTTGCCGGGGAAGCGGTCCGCATGGGGGCATGGAAACGCGCCGCGCTGTTGCGGCTTGCGGCAATTTACGCCTTTTCAAGCGAGCCGGAAGATGTGGTCGCGCAGCTGATTGCGGAGGCTGGTCAATGAGCCTTGTGAACATCTCGGATAAGGCCCTGCCGGGCCTTCGCATTATCGCCAGTGACAAGCTGTTCCTGCCCGCCTTGACGCATGCGCTGTCGCAGACGGGTTGTCATTACGGGCCGATCACCTCCATGCGAGTGGTTCGTGTCCGGCATCGCAAAGGTGAGTGCGCCATCATCCATGCCGAGTTTGACAGCCGGTCCCTAGAAGAGAAGGTTTTGCCCGCTTCCATCTGGCTCCGCTCCGGGGAGAGCGCGGCGCGGCGCGGCCGAAAGGCAGCTGCGGGCAAGGCGAAGGGTGCGCCGGTCCTTGAGCCGCTGTCTGGCGCCCTGATCTATTTCTTTCCATCAGATCCGTATGTGCCAGAAATAGCGGAGTTCGTTTCGAACCCGCAACGTTACAGCGCATCGCTGCTCAAGGGTTTCACCGTACCGACGAACATTCCGGAACTGGCGCGTTTTCGGCCTGGCATTGGTGCGACGTTCAGGTGGGGCACGCCCGGGACGCCGGGAGCATATGTCAAGATTCAGAAAGAGAGCGACGCGCGGGCCTCAATTGAGCTGCTCAAGGACATGCGCGCGGCAAGCGCGGGAACGTCCTTCTCGGTCCCTCGACCGATTGGTCTGTCTGAGGAGATCAATGCGTTCGCCATGGAGGAGTTGCACGGTGACACCCTTCGCCAACGGATGGCCAACCAGTCACCGTCCGGGGCGCGCGCAGGTGCCATATCTGTATTGCGTGCCCTGAACGATTTGCACGAATGCGCACTTGTTCCTCGCTTGCGCAAGGACCGCGCGCATTTCATCAACCGCGCGCAATCCGCAGCGCTGCGCGTTGGAGAGATTGAACCGCGCTTGGCGGACCGCGCAGTCGCGCTAACCGGTCACATCGCCGGATGCAAAGTTCAGTTGGACGAGAGACCAGCGCATTGCGACATCAAGCTCGAACATATCGTGTTCTCGCAGCAGACGGTCACGTTCCTCGACCTCGACAGCTTTGCGCTCTCCGACCCGCTCTTCGACCTTGCAATGCTTGACTTGAGAGCAATGATGGCAGCACGCATCGGGGAGATCAGCAAGGCGGCGTCAAGGGCCGTCAGCAAGGGCGTACGGGCGGCCGCGCTTTTGAACTACGGCGCGGACGCCGCCTCCCGTCTTGCATGGCTGAAGGCCTGCGCCGCGATGCAGCTTGCAAGGCACCATGCTCAGAACCCCGGTCCAAACTCCACCCGGCTCTGCCGGTTTGCGCTCAAGACCGGCGCGAAGAGTCTTGGTGCGATGATGCCTGCCACCACAATCGCAATCCCTCTGCCGGTCGCAATGCCAAGCGCGCCGTCGGCGCTGACATCGGAGGCAATACCATGCGTGTAACTGTCATTGGATCAGGCTATGTCGGCCTCGTCACCGGCGCCTGCATCGCGGAATTTGGACATCAGGTCATCTGTGTTGACAAGGACGCCGCAAAGATTGCGCGGCTGAAGTCGGGCCAGATTCCGATATTCGAACCGGGTCTGAGCGAACTGGTTGCACGAAACACACGCGATGGCAGGCTGTCTTTTGCCACCAATTTGCGGGATGCCCTTCCGGAATGCGACTTGGCTTTCATTGCCGTCGGCACGCCGCCCCGGCCGGAGGATGGCGTCGCTGATATGCGCTTTGTCCTGACTGCTGCCGCTGAGGTTGCGGAAACCGTCACACATCCGCTTGTGCTTGTGACAAAATCAACGGTTCCCGTTGGAACAAGCGAACGCATCGAACGCGTCGTCCAAAAAACGGCGCGAGGCGTGCCGGTCGATGTTGTGTCAAATCCGGAGTTTCTGCGCGAAGGGGACGCCATTGCGGATTTCATGCAACCTGACAGGATCGTCGTGGGCTGCAAATCCAATTCGGCCGCACGTCTGATGCGCTCTCTCTATGCCCCATTGATCGCAAAAGGCGTTCCGTTTCTGACAACATCCCGCCAGACGGCCGAACTCATCAAATACGCGTCGAACGCCTTTTTGGCGATGAAAGTGACGTTCATCAACGAAATGGCGGATCTGTGCGAGCACACGGGAGCGGATGTCAGCGACATCGCTTTGGGCATGGGCCTTGACAAGCGGATCGGCTCAAAATTCCTGCGCGCGGGACCGGGATTTGGAGGCTCATGCTTCCCAAAGGACATTTTGGCACTGCTGAAATCCGCCAACGACGCTGGCACTTCCATGCGCCTGGTTGAGAACACAATCGCGGTCAATGAGGCGCGCAAGCGCGCCATGGCACGCAAAATAGTGGACGCGCTGGACGGAGACATTGTCGGCAGGAGAATTGCCGTGCTCGGCCTGACTTTCAAACCTGGCACTGACGATGTGCGCGACACGCCAGCTTTGACAATCGTCCGGGCGCTGCAGGACCAAGGCGCGCTCATCCGTGCCTTTGACCCGAAAGCGGGAGCGGAGGCAAAGCGGATATTCAACGGAATCGACCTTTGCGCTTCGGCGCTTGGCGCTGCAAAGGATGCCGATGCGGTTGTCCTGATCACCGAATGGCCGGAGTTCAAACAGCTAAAGCCGCACGACTTGGCCGGGCAAATGCGGGGCAGAGTGCTTGTTGACCTGCGCAACGCGCTGGATCAGACATCCTATACGAACGCCGGTTTCACCGTGCACCGGGTTGGTCAGCGATCTTCGCATCCGGAAAGGGACGATTGGATTGATCAGCCGTCAGCGCACGCCTTCCCGCAGACTTTGCCATATCCACTGCAGATGCCGGCAAAATAGAGGTGTGTCTGCAATGCATGCCAGTTCGAGATAAACGATTGGGCAGAGCACCCTTGCGTAAACCCGGGTTTGGGTGTTCCAAACACGCTGAATACAACGATTGAGGGCGTTGGCGAATTCGGCATGGCTCATTGTGCTGAAATCGAGATTAAGAAGGACTTTTGACTGCCTGAGTTCTGGCGACGTCGGTTTCTCTGTCGATAATTGAAAGGTGATCTGTGTTTAGGCACGGAATAATGGCTCTGACGCAGATTTGATGCAGTTTGGGTGAAGGTCAGCGTTGGTTTTCATCAAGGAGTCAACGCGATGCGATCTGCACTTCACCCAAACTGCATCAAATCTGCGTCAGAGCCAATATTGGATGCTTACGACGGATCAAACTTCAACTCCGATTGACAACCAAAGCGGAGCCACTGGCGCGACTGTCGATCGTATTCGAGCATAACTGCAATGGCAAAAGCGAATTTTGCTCGATCCTTGCGCTCCGCCACAGACGGCAAGGCCGACCATACCACCGCACGGCGGCGGCTGGGCGCGGTCGGAGCTTCCCGGGTGGAATCTTTTTGGGCGTCGGGTGCGACCATCGCTTACGGCGCGGGCAAGTCGAACGGCTGCCTAGGCCAGATCCATATTTTTGACCAGGAGTATATCTCCAAAAACCTCCATGTCGGGGACAGCGTCACACACGAAAACAAACGCAGCCTCCTGCCGATCGTGCTCACGCTCAGGGCGTGGCGCTCGCCGACAAGGTCTCCGCTCTCGACAAGTAACCGCGTGCGATCGAGCGGGATCGCCATGCCCAAGCGAGACGAACGAACGGCAGGTTTGAGGATTAGCAATTCCGGCCCTGAACGGCAGGGATGAGGGCGCAATGCGGCCTTTACAAACAAATATCGGACGAACCAAAAAGCCCGTTCAATCCAAATATGAATCCGCCCGCTGCCCGGCGCGTTCATGGTGGATTGGCAAGGTCCGGCCATAGAGCTGCCGCGTCCGCTCTGGTGTGCCGACCATGTTCGGTTCTCCAACATACGAAAAGATCGCGACATAGCGCCGGCGCGGTCCACTGAGAGGGCGCCACCCTGTGCAGCGAGTATCGCCCGCGGAAGATCTGAAGGTCGCCTGGCTCAAGGTTGAGCACCTTCACCTTGTCTGAAGTGCCGCTCAGAACGCGGGAGACTTCAGCGAAATTCTCGTCCCCCTCGCGGATGCGGGGCGCATATTCGAATGCGCCGCCTTGATCGGCATTCTGTATGGCAAGCGTCACGGTAAAGTTGTTCGTGTCGAAATGCCACGGAAAGCCGTTGCCTTCCTCGGCCATGTTGACGATGACATCCGCCAATGGATCGGCGTACCGGTGGAATTCATTCTCCTGAAGGCAGTCTTGTATGAAGCGGTCGAACCCCTGACTGTCGTGAATTGTGCGAAGCGGGCCGTCCTTGGGAAAGTTGTCCGCGGGCACAAATGAATTCGAGCGGTCAAAGAACTGCCGGCGCGGATCGTCAGCGGGGAGACTTGGATCGTCCTTGGAGAAATACACATTGGTGCGGTTGAAACTGCGATGGCCCTTGTCGGCCACGCTGTCAGCTTCCGCCGTGAGCGCGGCAATTCCCTCGGACGTCAGAAATTGTTTTATGACCGCACAGCCGTCACGTTCCAAGTCAGCGCGGACCCTGTTCAACAAGGCATCCCGCTTGGCCCCTTCCCGGTCAATCGGGTATCGCTCGTAGTCAATCAAATTTGCAGGCGCGTAGGGCATGAACAGACTTCCAATCAGTTTGTCTCAATGTAAATGCATCATCAAATCCATTCAACCGACATCACCTTGCTTCGCAAAGCCACCCGAACGCAAATTCAATCAACCAGCGCCGCGAAGCGCGCTCCTAACCTATACGATCTGATTTTGCGCGAGGGGTCCTGATAACCGAGAAAACCGGACGCGATCCACTGACGGCTCAGCTCGACCAGAGTGCGGGGGCTGAGGCCAAGCCATGCGGCCATTTCCCTTGCTGTGGCGCTGCCTTGCGCTTTGAACAGCGGCAGGAGTTTTCTCTGGCGCGGATCAAGCGCGCGCAGGAGCGCCGCCTGCGCCTCGCCGGAACTTTCCGGCGTGCGGCCGATGGCGCGGCTGATGGCGCTGAAGGCTTCGGCCATGCCTTCGCAGAAAAAGGTCAGGAAAGGGGTGAGGTCCGCTTCGGCCCGGCCCATATAGTAATTGTGGCTGCCGACGGTCAGGGCGGCATAGTAAGCGCCGAGATTTTTCGCGTAATGCTCGTCGAGCGAATAAATGCCCTGCAATCCAAAGCCCGCCCGCCGCAGAATGAGCGTGGCGAGCAGCCGCGCTGTGCGGCCGTTGCCGTCAAGGTACGGATGAATGGCGGCGAACTGATAGTGGGCGAGACCCGCGATGAGAGGGATTGGCAAGTGCTTGGCGGCGATTTCCCGGTTCACCCATTCTGTCAAGTCCGCCATCAAGGCGGGCACATCCTGCGGCTCCGGCGGCAGGTAGACAATGCGCCCGCTGCCGCTGTCGCGGATGACATTCTGCTGGGTCCGGTAGGGCGTTTCGCGCAGGCGGCCGTCGAGCACGAGGCCATGCAACGTTTGAATCTCTTCCTCACTCAATGCGACGGACAGCTCCGCCAGCCGCTCCATATATTCAATGCCTTGAAGTGGTTGCGGACCTCCATTTCATCGCGGCGGCGGTCGGGGAACTTTGCGCCTTTGCCGACAGCGGCCACCTCCGGCAGGGTCAGGCGGTTGCCCTCGATGAAGGTTGAAAAATGCGTGCTTGCGAGCAGGGCGGTTTCCCGCAGCGACGCCAGAAGCGCGGCGCTCATATGGGCTCCCTGCATCTGCAGGCGCAGGCTGTCGATCAGGAGCAGCGCCTGCGAAAGCCTTGGCGAGATGGTGAAGTTTGGCGCGAACATGCGCTGTCATAGCGCAATGCGCTGACAAATGTCAGATAAAACGCTGATAAATGTCAGTTAAATGTCAGATAAACTCCGCTCAGCTGCGGCAAACGCCGTTGATCCCAACTTTTTGCTGGTCAGGCCGCAGTCCGGTCCTATGGCGCGTGTAAGCGCCATTTCCAAGGTTTTGACATTTAGTTAAGTGACGGCTTGACTAATTTCGCGAGCGCTTTAATAGTTAAGTCCATGCTTAATCAAATTGCTATGGATAAGGTGTTTTTGGCGCTGGCGCAGCCTCACCGGCGCTCCATTGTCGAAGACCTGTGTGGCGGGCCGGCGAGCGTGAGCAGCCTCGCTGCGCACCATGACCTGACGCTTGCGGCGGTGCTGCAGCATGTTCAGTTCCTCGAAGCGAGCGGACTTGTGAGCACCAAGAAGAGCGGCCGGGTGCGGACCTGCTATCTGGAGTCGAAGGCGCTTGAATCGGCGCAGAACTGGTTTGCCAGCAGAAAACTGCTTTGGGAGCGCAGACTCGATCAACTCGACGCCATGCTGGCTGCGGACAAGCAGAATTAGGCGTAAGCAATTGAAGGAAGGACAGTATGTCAAAAAATGTGAGCGGTGCTACAAATCATGAAACGCTGGTGTTTGAGCGCGTTTTTCATGCCGCGCCAGAGCGAGTTTTTGATGCGCTTGCAGACGTCGAAAAAAGGGCGCGGTGGGGCACCCCTTCTGACACGGCGGCGCTTGTGTACTCAAAATCAGAGTTCAAGGCAGGCGGATGCGATGAGTTTCGCTGCGGCGCCAAGGATGACCTGCGCTACGCCGGGTGCGTCCGCTACTTTGAGATTGTTCCCAACGAGCGCGTGATTTTTGTGGAATCCATTTCCACTGATGGCAGTTTGCTGAGTGTCTCGCTGGTGACATGGGAGATCGGTCCACACCGCGACGGCGCGAGAGTTGTGATAACCGACCAGCTTGCTTCATTCGGCGGCGCCGGCATGGTGACCGGCACCCAGATGGGCATGACCGCCGCCCTGGATAACCTCGCCAGACATTTGGCGAGCTAGGGCGCAGGCCGTTCAAATGTAATCATTTTGGCGGTCGCAGACCCGAATCCGTCATTCCGGGGCCGCGAAGCGGAACCCGGAATCCAGAGATGACGTGATGGCAAGCGGGCTGAAATGGTTGGTTTGGCGGGATTGAAATCGGCCCGCGCATGAGCGAAACTTCGTTCTTCGCCACTCTGGATTCCGGGTTCGGCTGCGCCGCCCCGGAATGACGGAGAGGGGGAATGCCGCAGCCATAGTGATCGCAGTTGAGCGGCCGCCGCTCAGCTCCGGTAATCCCCATTAATCTCGACATATTCCTTGGTCAGATCACACGTCCAAACCGTGGCCCCGCCTTTGCCGAGGCCGATGTCGGCGGTGATTTTGATGTCATCGCTTTTCATGTAGGCGGAGGTGTCCGCTTCGGAATAGGCGGGGTCGCGCATGCCTTTATGGGCGACGCGGATGGGGCCGAAACTGACGGACAGGCGGTCGCGGTCGGCGGGTTCGCCGCTTTTGCCGACGGCCATCACGACGCGGCCCCAGTTGGCGTCTTCGCCCGCAATGGCGGTTTTCACCAGGGGGGAGTTGGCGATGGAGAGGGCGATGCGCTTGGCGGATTTGGCCGAGACCGCGCCTTCAACCCGCACTTCGACCATTTTGCGCGCGCCTTCGCCGTCGCGCACGACCTGCAAAGCGAGATTATGCATAAGGCGCTCAAGCGCCGCCTTGAAAGGCTTCAGCCGCTTGTCTGATGCGTCATCGATTTTCGGCGCGCCGCGCTTGGCTGCCGCGCCGGTGGCGAAAAGGAGCAGCGTGTCGCTGGTGGATGTGTCGCTGTCGACGGTCACAGCGTTGAAGCTTGTCTGAACATATTTGGACAGGAGCTTCTGCAGGACGGGCGCTGAGATGGGGGCGTCGGTGGCGAGGAAGGAGAGCATGGTCGCCATGTCGGGCGCGATCATGCCCGCGCCCTTGGCGATGCCGTTGAGCGTCACTGAGACGCCGCCAAGATCGAAGGTCTCGGTCGTCACTTTCGGATAGGTGTCGGTGGTCATGATCGCCTTGGCGGCATCGAACCAGCGGTTCCCCTCGGCGGACTTGGCCATGCCCGCAAGAAGTCCGGAGAACTTGCCGGCGTCCAGCGGCTCGCCGATGACGCCGGTCGAGGCGAGGAAGACCTCGCCCGGCTTGCAGCCCGCCGCGTCCGCCGCGGCTTTGGCGGTTGCTTTGGTTGTTTCGACGCCCTTCTTGCCGGTGAAGGCGTTGGCATTGCCGGAATTGACCACGAGCGCCCGCGCCTTGCCGCCAGTCAGGCTTTTGCGGCAATGGTCAACGGGCGCTGAAGGGCATTTGGACCTGGTGAAAACGCCGGCCACAGCGGCTGGCTTGTCAAAGACCGCCATGAGAAGGTCGGTGCGGTTCTTGTATTTGATGCCAGCCTCAGCGGTTGCGATCCGCATGCCCTCGATGGGTGGCAAATCGGCATAGGACTTTGGAGCAAGTGGCGAAACTTTGGCTGACATGGCGCGTTCGGCCCTTATTTCGCAGGCGCGGCTTCTTGGGCGGCTTTCTGCGCCGCTTCGGCCTCTTCGAACGCCTTCTTCAGGTCGGCATCGACATATTCGACCTTGAGCTCGTCGCGGATCGCCTTGACGCTTTTTACGTAGTTTTCCTGCAGCACAATGTTGCGGACCTGATCCTTGACTTTGTCGAATTCAGGCTGCGCTTTGGCGCGCTTGTCCTCGACTTTGAGGACATGGAAGCCGAACTGAGTCTGCACCGGCTCCTTTGTATAGGCGCCGACATCGAGCGCCATGGCAGCCTTCTCAAACTCCGGCACCATCTGGCCGGAGGAGAAATAGCCGAGGTCGCCGCCATTCTGTGCGGCGCCGTCGGTGGATTTGGCCTTGGCAAGCTCCTCGAACGACGCGCCGCCGTCGAGCTGCTTGATGATGTCCTTTGCCTCTTCAATGGTCTTCACCAGAATGTGGCGGGCGCGCATTTCGTTTTCCGGCGGCGTGGCGGCGAGCTCCTTGTCGTAGCGGGCGCGCACCTCCGCGTCGGTGATCTTGCTGATGACTTCGCTCTCGAAATAGGCGTTGTGCAGCGCGCGGTCATGCAGGAACGACATGCGGGTCTTGAACGAGTCCGTTGCATCGAGCTTGCCCTCAGCGCCTTTGATCGCCATTGCCTTGATGTCGATCAGCGCGGAAATTGCCGCGAGGCGGCGCTGTTCGGGCGGGAGTTTGGCAAATTGCGGGTCGAGGTCGACGGATGCCATGCCGATTTCGGCTTCGGTGATTTCCGCGCTGCCGATTTTGGCCAACACTTTTTTGTCATCTGCAATACCGCGGGCAGTGAAGCCAATGAGCGCTCCGGCTGCGAGGACGGCGGCTAGCCGGACGGTGGTGCGGGTCGATATCATGGAAATCTCCGGCGATGCGCAGTCAAAGAGCGCTGTTGAAGGTTTAGTTGACGCCGCAATTGCTGAAAAATCCGGCATTTTCAATGCAAAAAGCCGTGACGCGTCGGCGTTGACATCATGGGAGGCCCCTCTTATCTGTCCCTCGGCTTTGCGTCCAGAACCTGCTTCGCGGACGCATCAGCAGAATTCGCGCGTCTTGCGCTGAAAAACGCCAGCAAACTGGCCGAATTTATTCTGAAAGGACCATTATGGTCAGTCTTGGCGGTCTTGCCCGCATGATTTTCGGGTCGTCCAACGACCGCCGCATCAAGTCATTGCGTCCGCGCGTTCAACAGATTGGAACCCTTGAATCTGAGATTCAGGCGCTCAGCGACGAGCAGCTTCGCGGCAAAACCGATGAATTCCGGGCGGCGATAGCTGGCGGCGCGGATATTGATTCGCTGCTGGTGCCAGCCTTTGCCGTTGTGCGCGAAGGCGCGAAGCGGGCGCTGGGTCTGCGCCCGTTTGATGTGCAGCTGATCGGTGGCATGATCCTGCATGAGGGCGACATTGCCGAGATGCGCACGGGCGAAGGCAAGACGCTGGTGGCGACGCTGCCAGTGTATCTGAACGCGCTTGCGGGCAAGGGCGTGCATGTCGTCACCGTCAATGATTATCTGGCCAAGCGCGACTCGGACTGGATGGGCAAACTGTACAAGTTTCTTGGCCTGACCGTCGGCGTCATCGTGCACGGGCTGGACGACGACGAGCGCCGCGCGGCCTATGCCTGCGATGTCACCTATGCGACGAACAATGAGCTGGGCTTTGACTATCTCAGGGACAACATGAAATTCGAGCGCGCCCAGATGACGCAGCGCGGGCATAATTTTGCGATTGTTGACGAGGTGGATTCCATTCTCGTTGACGAGGCGCGCACACCGCTGATTATCTCCGGGCCGCTGGATGACCGGTCGGATTTGTATAAGGCTGTGGACCGGTTTGTGCCGCAGCTTGCCGCCAGCGACTTTGAGCTGGACGAGAAGCAGCGGACCGTGACGTTCACCGAAGACGGCACGGAGAATGTGGAGAATCTGCTGCGCGCCGCCGACATGTTGAAGGGCGACAATCTCTACGATGTTGAAAATGTCGCGATTGTGCATCACATCAACAATGCGCTGAAGGCGCATAAAATGTTCCAGCGCGACAAGGATTACATTGTCCGCAACGACGAAATCGTCATTATTGACGAGTTCACCGGCCGCATGATGCCGGGCCGGCGCTATTCGGAAGGCCTGCATCAGGCGCTGGAGGCGAAAGAGCAGGTCACTGTTCAGCCGGAGAACCAGACGCTGGCGTCGGTGACGTTTCAGAACTATTTCCGCATGTATGACAAGCTTGCCGGCATGACCGGCACGGCGGCGACGGAGGCCGAGGAGTTCGGCAATATTTACGGGCTGGATGTCATCGAAATTCCGACGAATGTGGAAGTTGTGCGTCTGGACGAGGACGATGAAGTCTACCGCACGGGCGAGGAGAAACTGCGCGCCATCGTCACGGAGATCAAGGCGTCGCAGGCCAAGCGCCAGCCGGTGCTGGTCGGCACGACATCTATCGAAAAATCCGAGCAGCTGGCCGAGCGGCTGCGCGCCGAGGGCTTCACCGATTTCCAGGTGCTGAACGCCCGCTACCATGAGCAGGAAGCGCAGATCATCGCCGACGCCGGCGTTCCGGGCGCGATCACCATTGCCACCAACATGGCCGGACGCGGCACGGACATCCAGCTTGGCGGCAATGCCGAGATGCATGTCAGAGCCGAGATTGATGCGGCGGGCGAGGGCGCGGACCACAAGGCAATTGAAGCCAAGGTGCGCGCCGGGATCGAGAAGCTGAAGGCGGAAGCCTTGGCGGCGGGCGGGCTCTATGTGCTCGCCACCGAGCGGCATGAGAGCCGGCGCATCGACAACCAGCTGCGCGGACGCTCCGGCCGCCAAGGGGATCCGGGCCGGTCAAAATTCTTCCTGTCGCTGCAGGACGATCTGATGCGGATTTTCGGGTCAGAGCGGATGGATGGGATGCTGCAGAAGCTTGGCCTCAAGGAAGATGAGGCGATTGTTCATCCATGGATCAACAAGGCGCTTGAAAAGGCGCAGAAAAAGGTCGAGGCGCGCAACTTCGACATCCGCAAGAACCTTCTGAAGTATGACGATGTGATGAACGACCAGCGCAAGGTCATTTTCGAGCAGCGGCTTGAATTGATGGACGGCGAGAACCTGGGCGAAATCGTCACCGAGATGCGGCACGAGACCATCGATTCCATCGTCAACAAGCGCATTCCTGAATCGGCGTATGCCGAACAGTGGGACGCCAAAGGCCTTGCCGAGGATGTGCGCGAGGCGCTCAACATGGACCTGCCCGTTGAAGACTGGGCCAAGGAAGAGGGCATTGCCGAAGACAATATCCGCGAGCGGCTGATGGAGCTGGGCGACAAGGCGGCAGCGGAGAAGATGGAGCGCTTCGGGCCGGACATCGCCAAATATGTCGAGAAGTCCGTGGTTCTGCAGGCGGTGGACACGCTGTGGCGCGAGCATCTGGTCAATCTCGACCATCTGCGCTCGGTCGTCGGCTTCCGGGGATACGCGCAGCGCGATCCGCTGAATGAATATAAGTCCGAGGCGTTTGAGCTGTTCCAGGCGCTCCTGACCAATCTGCGCACTTCGGTGACCTCGCAGCTGTCGCGCGTGGAAATTGTCCGCCAGGCGGCGGAAGCGCCTGCGCCATCGCTGCCGCAGATGTTCGGCGAGCATATTGACGGCACGACGGGCATGAACGATTTCGGCGAGGGCTTTGATGACGAGCCGCAGTTCGTCGCCGCCGAGGACCGCAATCCGGAAGATCCGGCGACGTGGGGCAAGATCGGGCGCAACGAGGCATGTCCTTGTGGCTCGGGCAAGAAGTTCAAGCATTGTCACGGGGTTTTTGCATAAATTCTTGCGAGCGGCTTTCCCGCGCGCGCCTGCGCGTCACGCGGCCTTAGTCAGTTTTCCAATGCGCTTGTCTGTGGAGACGAGTTTCATGTGGCCTGCGATGCAGACCCGGTCGCGGCCGGAATTCTTGGCCTCGTAAAGCGCCTCATCGGCGCGCTTGAAAAGCGATTTGTAATCTTCGCCTGCGGTCAATGCGGCAATGCCCATGCTGACCGTCACTGCCTTGTTCCCGTTCTTCAGCCCCGTCAGCGCAATTTGCAGCTGCAGGTTTTCCGCAAACAGCGAGGCCGCCTCGGTGTTTGCCAAGGGAAGCAGAACGCAGAACTCCTCGCCGCCCACCCGGCCGGCAATTTGCCTGTCGGCGCACATATCTTTCATGCGGGAGGATACCGCGCGTATCACGTCATCGCCTGCGGCATGGCCCTGCGTGTCGTTGATCCTCTTGAAGTGATCGATATCGCAAACGATGAGCGCAGCTGTGCGGGTCTCGGCGATAGCCTGTTTGGCCTGCTCTTCGAAGGACGACCGGTTCAACAGCCCGGTGAGACCGTCGATGATCGATATGCTGTGCAGCTCGGTGAATATCTCCATGGCTGTCGCGAACAACAGCACCGCGCCGAGCGGGATGGCGAGAAGGCTCACCGAGAATATGATGACCAGGGAGTGGACTGTTTCAGAATATGCGCCGAAAATGTTTGGGTAAAGTATCGTCAGGCCTGTCGTGATCGGATGGACGGTCATGATCAGCGTGCCCATCGCCAGGTTTGCCAAGACGAAAAGATCAATCGGCTGGGACAGGCGCTTTGAGGCGGCGAGCATCGAGATTCCGAAAATGGGCGCCATCAGCAGGCTGGTGACGACCCGGCCCATGGCAACGGAATGCAGTGGCATGATAGCGATGATTGCCAACATGCTGGCAATCAACAGACCCGTAACGATCTTGGCGGGAAATGGCTGGCCGCAGCGCAGGAAAACGCCTTTGACGATCGCATAAATTGCGAAAGCAAAAAACAAATAGGTGACAGCTGAGGCAAGGAGATGACCAATTGCCCATGGGGCCGCAATGTCAACGGCCAGGGCGGCGGCGCAATGGAAGAATGCGTGGGAGAAGTAGAGAACATGTTTCAGACGCGGTTCTTTCCGGTGCAGAATCCGAAAGATCAGCCCGAAACAAATCAATGTGAGCAGGTTCAGAGCCAGAAAATAGAGAGCCATTGCAATGCCGCCGCGCTTTCATTGGATGCGCCCGAAATTCAGTTATTCAAAGCGACCGAAGGGAAGTTTGCCAGTTACGGTGTAAATTCGCGTTAGCCACCGCTGCAAATCTTGTCTCATGGTCAATGAGTGCTTACCGCTCTTCGATTTCTTCCGATGTGCACGGTCGGGGCGGACCAATTCGGCTTGGCCGAGGCCTGCGTGTTTCGGATTTGGCCTAGACTTTCGTTGCGTTAAACGAAAAAAGGAACATATCCGGGCGTGGGGTCCGGATGATCGATTCTTTGGAGCAAATGCCATTATGCGCGATCAGGCGATGGGCCCGCGGGTTCTTCTGAAACGGCTGCGCGAGCTGATGGCGGCGGCGCTGGAGCCGCAGGAGCGGCTTGACCGGATCGTGCGCGAGATCGCGCAGAACATGGTGACGGAAGTCTGCTCGTTCTATGTGCTGCGCTCGGACGGCGTATTGGAACTGTTCGCCACGGTCGGCCTTAATCCATCCTCCGTGCACCATGCGCAGCTGAAGCTCGGCCAGGGTCTTGTCGGGACGATTGCGGCGAGCGCGCAGGCGCTGAACCTTTCGGATGCGCAGAGCCACCCGGCCTTCGCGTACCTTCCGGAGACGGGCGAGGAGATTTACCACTCATTCATGGGCGTGCCGATCCTGCGGGCAGGGCGCACGCTCGGCGTTCTCGTCGTGCAGAACCGCACAATGCGCACTTACCGCGACGACGAGATCGAGGCGCTCGAAACGACCGGCATGGTGCTGGCCGAAATGATCGCCTCAGGCGCCCTGACGCGGCTCGCCAAGTCTGGCGTCGAGCTTGATCTGAAGAAGCCTGTTTCGCTGACCGGCCTAGCTTTCAATGATGGGGTCGGGCTTGGGCATGTTGTTTTGCATGAGCCGCGCGTTGTCGTCACCGACATGTTCGCCGAGGACACCGACGCCGAGCTGAAGCGGCTGGAGGACGCGCTTGGCTCGCTGCGCATGTCGATTGACGATATGCTGGAGCGGCGGGAGGTGGCGTTTGAGGGCGAGCACCGGGCGGTGCTGGAAGCCTACCGGATGTTTGCGCATGACCGGGGCTGGGTGCGCCGGCTTGAGGAGGCCATCGGCAACGGTCTGACGGCGGAGGCGGCGGTCGAGAAGGTGCAGAGCGACATGCGGGCGCGCATGACACATATGTCCGATCCTTATCTGAAGGAGCGGATGAGCGACTTTGACGATCTCGCCAACCGGCTCCTGCGCCAACTGATGGGGCATGATGTGCGCAGCATCGCCGAGGCTCTGCCGAAGGACGCCATCCTCGTGGCGCGGGCGATGGGGGCGGCGGAACTTTTGGACTATCCGCGCGAAAAGCTGCGCGGGCTGGTGCTGGAGGAGGGCGCGGGGACGAGCCATGTGGTGATCGTGGCGCGGGCCATGGGCATACCTGTGGCGGGGCAGGTCAAGGGCGCGGTGGCGCTCGCTGAAAACGCCGATGCGATCATTGTCGACGGTGAAGACGGCAAGGTGCATCTGCGGCCCTTGCCGGAGCTTGAGTCGGTCTATGTGCAGAAGGTCAAGTTCCGCGCCGGCCGCCAGGCCATGTACCGCGAGCTGCGCGATCTGCCAACCAAGACCAAGGACGGCATCGACATCAGCCTGATGATGAATGCCGGGCTGATGGTCGATCTGCCGCATCTGGCGGATTGCGGCGCGGCGGGCATCGGGCTGTTCCGCACCGAGCTGCAATTCATGGTGGCCTCGACATTTCCGAAGGCCGAGGCGCAAGAGGAGCTGTACCGCAGCGTGATTGAGCAGGCGCATGGCAAGCCGGTGACATTCCGCACGCTCGACATTGGCGGCGACAAGGCGCTGCCCTATTTCAAGGACATTCCCGCCGAGGAAAACCCGGCGATGGGCTGGCGGGCGATCCGCATGTCGCTGGACAGGCCGGGGCTTCTGCGCACGCAGTTGCGGGCGCTGCTCAAGGCGTCGGGCGGCGGCGAGCTGCGCATCATGCTGCCGATGGTGACGGACATTTCCGAAATCGCGCAGACGCGGCAGATCATCGAGCGCGAGGTGCAGCACCTGTCGCGCTTTGCCCACAAGCTTCCTAAGACGTTTCAAGCTTGGCGCGATGCTGGAAGTGCCGTCGCTGCTGTTTCAGCTGGACGAACTGATGCGGGTCGTGGATTTCATCTCCGTCGGCTCGAACGACCTGTTCCAGTTTGTCATGGCGGTGGACCGGGGCGCGGCGCATTTGGCGGACCGGTTTGATCCGCTGTCGGTGCCGTTTCTGCGCGTGCTGAAAAGCATTGCGGACGCAGGGCGGCGCAATAACAAGCCGGTGACGTTGTGCGGCGAAATGGCGGGCAAGCCGATATTGGCGATGGCGCTGATCGGGCTGGGGTTCCGGTCACTGTCAATGAACGCCGCTTCCGTTGGGCCGGTGAAGGCGATGCTGATGTCGCTGGACGCGGGGCAGCTGGAGAAGGAATTGTCGCCCTTCCTGCAAGGCTATATCAGCAAGACCAGCAGCCGCGAGTTTCTCAAGAGCTTCGCGGCAAGCAATGGTGTGGCGCTTTAGCGTTTGTGTTGTGAAAATCATGGTAATCCCGAACCTTCAGCGCTGCCCCTCATCCGCCCTTCGGGCACCTTCTCCCCGCAAGAGGCGGGGAGAAGGGAGGAACGGCGCCATCCTTCCCTTCTCCCCGTTCTTACGGGGAGAAGGTGGCCCGAAGGGTCGGATGAGGGGCAGCTCCGAGGCTGAAGGAAAAGATCTAACTCAATGACGCAGACCTCAAAGACGGAAACCTTGTGATGACATCCCTGCCGATGGACAGGCTCGATCAACTGGTCAAACGCTCGGCGCTGCTCGAGGCCGAAATGGCGGCGGGCGGGGATTCGGACAATTATGTGAAGCTGGCGTCCGAATATTCCGAGATGCAGGACATGGTCGGCAAAGGTGAGGGAGTGGCAGCGCGCAACAGCTGAAGCCAATGAGCTTGACCATCTCCTGAATGATCCGGGCACGGACAGCGAGATGCATGCGCTGGCGGAGGAGGAAATCCCGGTGCTGCGCGAGCGGCTCGCCGCGCTGGAGCAGGAAATCCGCGTGCTGCTTCTGCCCAAAGACGCGGCGGACGAGCGCAGCGTCATCATGGAAATCCGCGCGGGAACCGGCGGCTCGGAGGCGGCGATTTTCGCGGGCAACCTGTTCCGCATGTATGAGCGCTACGCTGCGCTTAAGGGCTGGAAAGTCACGGTGGATTCGGCCAGCGACGGCGACGCGGGCGGCTACAAGGAAGTGATCGCCGCCGTCACCGGCAAGGGCGTCTATTCCAAGCTGAAATTCGAGTCCGGCGTCCACCGCGTGCAGCGCGTTCCCGACACGGAGGCGAGCGGGCGGATCCACACATCGGCAGCCACCGTCGCCGTTCTGCCGGAGGCCGAGGAGATCGACATTGAAATCCGCAATGAGGACATCCGCATCGACACGATGCGCGCCTCGGGCGCGGGCGGGCAGCATGTGAACACGACGGATTCGGCCGTGCGCATCACGCATTTGCCGACCGGCATTGTGGTGACGCAGGCGGAGAAATCCCAACACCAGAACCGGGCGAGGGCAATGGAGATTTTGCGGGCGCGGCTTTTCGACGCCAAGCGCCAGACGGCGGACGATGCGCGCTCGGAAGAGCGCAAGAGCCAGGTCGGCTCCGGCGACCGCTCCGAGCGCATCCGCACCTATAATTTTCCGCAGGGGCGCGTGACGGATCACCGGATCAATCTGACGCTTTACAAACTCGACCGGGTGATCGAGGGCGATCTGGATGAGCTGGTGGACGCGCTGGTGTCGGATCATCAGGCGCGGCTGCTGGCCGATTTTGACTCGAGGAATTGAGGTTTGGTTCCGGCAAATCTTGGCGGCGCGCTGAGGCATATGCGAGAGGCGTTTTTAAGAGCCGGTTTGGAAACGCCGGAGCTGGACGCGCGGCTTCTGTTGGAGTGGGCCACGGGCGAGGACCGGCTCGCGGTGTTGAAATCGCCTGAGCGGAAAATTGACGCAGCCGAAACGGCCAAGCTGTCTGACGCGCTGCGGCGGCGGCTCGCGCATGAGCCGGTGCACCGGATCATGGGCAGGCGCGGGTTCTATGGGCTGGAGTTTGCGCTGTCGCCGGAGACGCTGGAGCCGAGGCCGGACACTGAGTGTTTGGTCGATCTAGTGCTGAAGCATCTGAAGGGCAGGCAAGGCGAAGCGCTGTCGCTGCTTGATCTTGGCACGGGCACGGGGATCATCGCGGTGAGCCTGCTTGCCAATCTGCCGAATGCGCGGGCGGTGGCGACGGACATTTCTGCGGGCGCGCTTGCGATGTGTGCAAGGAATGCGGTGGCGAATGGCGTGTCGGCGCGCTTGACCTGTGTTCAGAGCAATTGGTTCGAATCTGTCGAGGGCCGGTTTGACGCCATCGTTTCGAACCCGCCTTATATTCCAATGGAGATTATCAGCACCCTGTCGCGGGAGGTGCGGGAATTTGATCCGGTGCGGGCGCTGAATGGCGGAGCGGATGGGCTGGATGCTTACCGAGCTTTGGCGGAAGGCGCGGGGGCGCATTTGGCCGAGGAGGGAATTATTGCGCTGGAAATCGGGCATGACCAGCGCGTTCCGGTCTGCCGCATTTTTGAAGTGGCCGGGTTTGAACTCTCAGAGTTTGCGCAGGATCTGGGCGGGAATGAACGGGCGTTGCTCTTCACACGAACGGGCGGCTGAGCGCGGCATGAAGATTCCGCTTGGATTTCTGCCGCAATGGGGCTAATTAGGCATAGTTGAACGAAGCAAGCGGCCATTCGAATCGCATTTAAATTCGGGCAGGCGGACGGGCCGCCTTCGTTTTAACTGGATGTCCAACATTTTTATGGAACTGGTTCAGCCTTTCGGGGCGGCGGATAACGCGGCAAGTGTCTTGCTGGCGAACTGCCACGGAAAATAAACCCAACAAGACGAGATATTGATGAGGCAGCAGCAGAATAATCAGAACCGGCGTATGCGCGGACGCGGCCCTGGCGGCGGCGGCAACAGCGGCGGTGGCGGAAATAACAATAACAACAATAACCGCAAGGGGCCAAACCCGCTGACGCGCTCCTATGAGAGCAACGGGCCGGACGTCAAAGTGCGCGGCACGGCGCAGCACATCGCCGAAAAATACATGACGCTGGCGCGCGACGCGCAGTCGTCCGGCGACCGGGTCATGGCCGAGAATTATCTGCAGCATGCCGAGCATTATAACCGGATCATCGCCGCAGCCTATGCGGCCAACCCGCCGCAGTTCCAGCAGGGCCAGAATGAGGGCGACGAGGACGGCGGCCAGGACAATGGCGACGCGCGCTTCCAGTCCAATCCGATGCCGGGCGAGAACCAGGCCCAGCAGCCCTATGACAATAATGCGCCGCAGCCGGTGATCGAAGGCGTTCCGGCGGAAGTGGCGCTCAGCGATGCCGCCCCAGTGCGTGAGCAGAATGATGATGGCGGCGAGCGCCGCCCCAGCCGCAACCGCCGCCCACGCGGTCCACGCCCGCCGCGCGAAGAAGGCGCGCAGCCTGAAGGCGGGGAGGACACGCTTTCCGCGCTGCCGGATTTCATCGCGCGCGCTCCCGTGCCTGAGCCGGTGACGGCGGACGAATAGGCCAATTGCGCGGCGGGGCCTGATCGCCTCGTCATCCCGGCCAAGGAGCGAAGCGACGCGAGCCGGGACCCATTCCGGCGAAGAGCGTGATTGTTCGCCCGTTTCAAACACCCACCATTCCGGAATGGGTCCCGGATCGGCTTCGCCGTCCGGGATGACGGACCTTGGGGGCCTACATCATCTGAGCTGATGACCGGCGGTGAGGGGCGCTCTTGTGAATCGCAAAATCCCATCCCATATTCCTCCCAATTGAGCCCGCCTTTTCAGGGGGCTCGTCACCCACGCACCGTTCGGCGCCCATCGCGGGCCTTTCGGGCAAAAGGAGGCGGTTATGAACATTGAGAAATATTCCGAGCGGGTGCGCGGTTTCATCCAGTCGGCGCAGACCTATGCGCTGTCGCAGAACCACCAGCAGTTTCTTCCCGAACATCTCCTGAAAGTCCTTGTCGATGACGATGAGGGCCTGGCCAATTCGCTGATCTCGCGCGCCGGCGGCGATGCGGGGGCGGTAAGGCTCGCCGTGGAAATGGCACTGAAAGCGCTGCCGAAAGTGTCCGGCGGCGGCGACCAGCTTTACATGAGCCAGCCGCTGGCGAAGATTTTTGCCACATCCGAGGACATTGCCAAGAAAGCGGGCGATTCGTTCGTCACTGTTGAGCGTCTGCTGATGGCGCTGGCGATTGAGAAGTCGGCGAAGACGGCGGACATTCTTGTCCAAGGCGGGCGTCACGGCGAAGGCCTTGAACGATGTCATCAACGAAGTGCGCAAGGGGCGCACGGCGGATTCGGCCAATGCCGAGCAGGGCTATGACGCCTTGAAGAAATATGCGCGCGACCTCACCAAGGATGCGCGCGAGGGCAAGCTTGATCCGGTGATCGGGCGCGACGACGAAATCCGGCGCACCATGCAGGTTCTGTCGCGGCGCACCAAGAACAATCCGGTGCTGATCGGCGAGCCGGGCGTCGGCAAGACGGCGATCGCCGAAGGGCTGGCGCTGCGCATCGTCAATGGCGACGTGCCGGAATCGCTGCGCGACAAGAGCCTGATGGCGCTCGACATGGGCGCGCTGATCGCGGGCGCGAAATACCGCGGCGAGTTTGAAGAGCGGCTGAAGGCTGTGCTCGAAAGAAGTGCAGGCGGCGGACGGCGGCGTGATCCTGTTCATCGACGAGATGCACACGCTGGTCGGCGCGGGCAAGGCGGACGGGGCGATGGACGCCTCGAACCTGTTGAAGCCGGCCTTGGCGCGCGGCGAGCTGCACTGCGTCGGCGCGACCACGTTCGACGAATACCGCAAACATGTGGAGAAGGACGCGGCGCTGGCGCGGCGGTTCCAGCCGGTGTTTGTCAGCGAGCCGACGGTCGAGGACACGATCTCGATCCTGCGCGGCCTGAAGGAAAAATACGAGCAGCACCACAAGGTGCGGATTTCCGACTCGGCGCTGGTCGCATCGGCCACTTTGTCGAACCGCTATATTTCCGACCGGTTCCTGCCGGACAAGGCGATTGACCTGATGGACGAGGCGGCGTCGCGGCTGCGGATGCAGGTGGATTCCAAGCCTGAGGCGCTGGACGAAGTGGACCGGCGCATCATGCAGCTGAAGATCGAGCGCGAGGCGCTGAAGCTTGAGAAGGACGAGGCGTCGAAGGACCGGCTGGCGAAGCTTGAGACCGAGCTTGTCGGGCTTGAGGAGGAGTCCTCGCGCGTCACTTCATTGTGGCAGGCGGAGAAGACGAAGCTTGGGCTGGCGGCGGATATCAAGAAGCAGCTCGACGAGCTGCGCAACGAGCTGGCGAGCGCGCAGCGCAAGGGCGAATTCCAGAAGGCGGGCGAGCTGGCCTATGGCACGATCCCTGAACTGGAGCGCAAGCTGGTCGAGGCCGAAACGCAGGAAGGCACCGCCGCGAACATGGTCGAGGAGACCGTGACGCCGGATCATATCGCGCAGGTCATTTCGCGCTGGACCGGCATTCCGGTGGACCGGATGCTGGAAGGCGAGCGCGACAAGCTGCTGCGCATGGAGGACGAGATCGCCAAGCGCGTCGTCGGCCAGGGCGAGGCGGTGCAGGCCGTGTCGAAAGCCGTGCGCCGGGCGCGGGCCGGATTGCAGGACCCGAACCGGCCGCTCGGCTCGTTCATATTTCCTCGGCCCAACCGGCGTCGGCAAGACCGAGCTGACCAAAGCCTTGGCCTCGTTTCTGTTCGACGACGAGACGGCGATGGTGCGCATGGACATGTCGGAATATATGGAGAAACATTCCGTCGCCCGCCTGATCGGCGCGCCTCCCGGCTATGTCGGTTATGACGAGGGCGGGGCGCTGACCGAGGCGGTGCGGCGCAGGCCGTATCAGGTGGTCCTGTTCGACGAGATCGAAAAGGCGCATCCGGATGTGTTCAATGTTCTGCTGCAGGTGCTCGACGACGGGCGCTTGACGGACGGGCAGGGGCGCACGGTCGATTTCAAGCACACGCTGATCATCATGACCTCGAACCTCGGCTCGGAATATCTTGTGTCGCTCGCCGATGACGAGGATGTCGACGCGGCGCGCGAGCCGGTGATGGCCATGGTGAAAGCCGCGTTCCGGCCGGAGTTTCTCAACCGGGTGGACGAGATCATCCTGTTCCATCGCCTGCGGCGCAATGAAATGGGCGCGATTGTCGCGATCCAGATCAGGCGGCTCGCCAAGCTCTGGAAGACCGCAAGATTTCCATCGAGCTGGACGACAGCGCGGTGAAATGGCTCGGCGAGCGCGGCTATGACCCCGCCTACGGCGCGCGGCCATTGAAGCGGGTGATGCAGAAGGAACTGCAGGACCCGCTGGCGGAGAAAATCCTCGGCGGCGAAATCCGCGACGGGTCGGTCATCAAGGTTTCGGCGGGTTCGGACCGGCTGGTGTTCCGGGCGGTGACGGATATGAGCAAGG
>CAWDIY010000019.1:0-137986 GCA_963802455.1 uncultured Alphaproteobacteria bacterium
AGCACTTCGGCCCGGAACTTCTCAAAGACTTTCGGCCAGACCACGACATTGGCGACATGGAACTCGTCCTGCAACGTCATGAAAATCACCCCCGACGCAGTTCCCGGCCGCTGGCGCACCAGAACCAGCCCGGCGACGCGCACTTTTGCGCCGTTCTTCATCGATCCGAGCCGTTCGGAAATAGTGACGCCGTGCGCCGCGAGATCAGCGCGCAACAGCGACGCCGGATGGGTTTTGAGAGAAAGACCGATGGTGCGGTAGTCTTCGACCACATGCTCGCCAATCAGCATCGACGGCAGGCCGTAATCCTTCTCCCGCGTCGGATCGAAGGTGACGGCAAACAGCGGCAGGTCCTCCTGCCCGCCAACCCGGTTGAGCCCGCGCGCCGCCCACAGCGCATCGCGCCGGTCGAGGCCCAGCGAGCGGAACGCGTCGGCGTCGGCGAGGCACTCGATGGTCGAGGCCGAAACCCCGCCGCGCAGCCAGACATCGCGCACGGAATCATAGCCGCGTCCGCGCCGCTCCGTCAGCCGCGTCAGCTCTTCCTCGCGCAGCCCGCTGATCTGGCGCAAGCCGAGGCGCACGGCGTGCTTGGAATGAATGTCCGGGCGCATCGTCTCATGGCGCGGATGGAGATTTTCAATTGCGGCGGGGCCACCCTCCAGCTTGTTGTCCCAGTCCGAAAAATTCACATCCGGCGGCCGCATCTCCACGCCATGCTCGCCCGCGTCGCGGACAATTTCCGACGGCGCGTAAAAGCCCATCGGCTGCGAGTTCAAAAGCGCCGCCGCGAACACATCCGGGATAATGGCATTTCAGCCAGCAGGAGGCGTAGACGATCAGCGCGAAGCTCGCCGCATGGCTTTCCGGGAAGCCATATTCGCCGAACCCCTCGATCTGCTTGAAGCTGGCCTCGGCGAATTCCGGCGCATAGCCGTTTTTGATCATGCCGTTGATGAACTTGTCGCGCAAAAGCCCGATGGTCCCGACCCGCCGGAACGTCGCCATGGCGCGGCGCAGCTTGTCGGCCTCGGGCGGGGTGAAGCCCGCGCCGACAATGGCGATCTGCATCGCCTGCTCCTGAAACAAAGGCACGCCCAAGTGTCCGCTCCAGCACCGCCTCCAGCGCTTTCGACGGATAAGTCACCGGCTCCAGCCCCTGCCGGCGCTTCAGATAGGGATGCACCATGCCGCCCTGGATCGGGCCGGGGCGCACAATGGCGACTTCGATGACGAGGTCGTAAAAGCAGGCGGGCTTCAGCCGCGGCAGCATCGACATCTGCGCCCGGCTCTCGACCTGGAACACGCCGACGGAATCGGCCCGGTGCAGCATCCGGTAGACCGAGGCGTCCTCCTTCGGCATGGAATCCAGCGTCAGCTTTTCGCCTTTGCCATCCCATAGGGGATAGGTCTGTCCGATCATGTCGAACGCCTTGCGGATGCAGGTCAGCATGCCGAGCGCCAGCATGTCGACTTTCAGGATTTTCAGAACCTGCAAATCGTCCTTGTTCCATTCAACGACCGTGCGGTCCTGCATCGCCGCGTTCTGGATCGGCACAACATCATCAAGCCGGTCGCGCGTGATGACAATGCCGCCGACATGCTGCGACAGATGGCGCGGGAAATCGCGCAGCTCTTTCACCAGCGCAAGGCACGTCATCAGCCGCCGGTCGGACAGGTCCAGCCCCAGCGCCGCAAGGTCCGCCTCGCTCGTCCCCTTCGACCACCATTGCTGCAATTTCGACAAAGAGGCGATGCGGTCCTCGGAATAGCCGAAGACTTTACACACATCGCGGATGGCGCTGCGCTTTCGGTAGCAGATCAAGGTCGCAGCGAGCGCGGCGCGGTGGCGGCCATATTTATTATAGACATACTGGATGACTTCCTCGCGCCGCTCATGCTCGAAATCGACGTCAATGTCCGGCGGTTCGTTCCGCTCGGTCGAGATGAACCGGTCGAACAAAAGCGAGGACGTGGCCGGGTTCACCGCCGTGACGCCGAGCACATAGCAGATGGTCGAGTTCGCCGCCGACCCGCGCCCCTGGCACAGAATGCCGCGCTCCTCGCGGGCGAAGCGGACAATGTCGGCGACGGTGAGGAAATAGGGGGCGTAGTTCAGCGCCTTCACAATATCGAGCTCGCGCTCCAGCGAGGCGCGCACCCCCGCCGGAATCCCCTCCGGATAGCGCCGCGCCGCGCCTTGCCATGAAAGGGCTTCCAAAGCCGCTTGCGACGAGGGATAGCCTTCGACGGTCTCGTCCGGATATTGATAGGACAATTCATCCAGCGAAAACTTTGCGCCTTGCAGAAACCGGACCGTCTCCTCCACCGCCTCCGGCGCATCCTTGTAGAGCCGCGCCATCTCGTCGCCGCTCTTCAAATGCCGCTCGGCGTTCGCCGCAAGCAGCCGTCCGGCATTGTCGAGCGTCACCTTCTCGCGGATGCAGGAAATCACATCCATCAGCGCCCGCCGCTCCGGCAAATGCTGCAAGGGTTCCGATGTGGCGATCAGTTTCGCCCCTGTTTCAAGCGCTGTTTTCTTCAAAAGCCGCCGCCGCCGCCTGTCTTCGCCGTCAAACACAAACCGCGCCGCCAGCCAAACCTCGCCGGAAGCTTCCCGCACCTTTTCAAGGCAGCTTCGCAGAACTTCATCCGGCGCTTCACCCGCTTAAATCAAAGGCGTGACAATTGCCTGCAAGCCCTCGCAATGATTCAGGAAATCACCGAAGTCGAGCCAGCATTCGCCCTTCGGCGCGCGGCGGTTGCCAATGGTCAGAAGGCGTGTGAGCCGCGCATAGGCGGGGCGGTCTTTCGGGTAGGCGAGAATGTCGGGCGCGCCGTCGCGGAAGACGAGCCTCGCGCCGATGGCCAATGGAAACTCCAGCTCCTTGGCGATGGCGTGCGCCCGCACGATGCCGGCCAGCGAGTTGCGGTCGGCGATGCCGATGCCGGCAAGGCCGAGCGCCTTCGCCGTCTCAACCAGCTCCTCCGGATGCGCGGCGGCGCGCAGGAAGGAGAAATTGCTGGCCGCGCAGAGTTCGGCGAATTGGCTCATGCGAACAGCCCATGCACAAACCAGCGCGGCGCGTCCGCATGGTCCTCGCGGTAAAGCCAGAAGCGGCGGCCTTGCGCGTCCTCGACCCTATAATAATCGCGGGCGCGGCCATGCGGCGCGCGTAGCCAGTCCGGCATGATCCGCTCCGGCCCTTCGGCGCGGGCCACATCATGCAAAACCCGCCGCCAGCGGAACCGCATCGGCGGTCCGTCCGGCATCGAAGCGACCGCCTCCACGGCTGCGCGCGGGCGAAAAGCCGCAGCGGGCGGCGCATCACGCCGTCGGACGGCGGGGCAGGGGCCTGCGCAGCTTTGCCCTCCGGCCCCGCCCACCCATTCGCCCGCTCCGGCGCATGCACGGATGTGAGCGTCGGCCGACCGATGCGCGCTGCGCCGAGCCGCGCCGTCAGCCGGTCGATCAGCCGCGCCTCCGCCTCCGCATCGCGCCCGGCGCGCGGCGCAAGGTCAACCGGGCGCAGGATGACAGGCGCGATCTCGACCGCATCCAGCCGCGCCGCGTCAAAGCCGAACTCGGCGTCGAGCGCTTGGGGAGAAACAGAAAGCCGCTCGCGCAGCAGCCGCAGCATGATTTTCGGATCGGCCTCGGCGCGGCTGAGGCCAAGCTGGATTGTCCGCACGCGGTTGTCGACGCCAAAGAGAGAAAGCCGCAAAAGCCTTGCTCCCGACCCCCTTTCGTCCAGCTGCCCGCAAAGATCAGCCACAAGCGCCTCCGTGACAATCAGCACCGCCTCCATGCTCAAGACCGGTTCGACGAGCCGCCGCAGCGCAAACACAGGCGGCGGCTTGCGGCGCGGCGTCAAAGCCTCCGCCGCGCGGCCCAGCGCCTGATCCAGCCGCAGCATGGCATGCTGACCGGCGCGGGCCGCAAACGGCTGGCGCGGCGCATTCATGATCTGGCCGATTGTTTTCAGGCCAAGGCGGCGCAGGAGCGTGGAAGCCTCCGGCAACAGCCGCAGCGCCGCGACGGGCAGGGGAGAAAGCGCCTCTTCCAGAGCCTCTTCCTCAATGACAACATTTTTCCCGAGCCGTGAAAACGCCCAAGCCGCGCCGGGCGTCGGCGCGATGGCGGCGCGCAGGGCAAAACCCTGATCCTTGATCCGCACCTGCGCCTCGGCCAGCATCCTCTGCGGCCCGCCGAACAGATGCGCGCAGCCGGTCACGTCGAGCAAAAGCCCGTGCGGCGGATCAATCACCACAATCGGCGTGAAGCGCCCGCACCATTCGGCAATGTCATCGAGAAGAAGCGCGTCCGCCGCCGCATCCGCCTCGCGTGCAATCACATCCGGCCGCATCGCCCGCGCATCGGCAAGGCTCATGCCGACATGAAGCCCTGCCGCGCTGGCCTTTCGGTCCAGCGCCGTCACGAGGAGGGCGTTTTTCACCTTGTCATAGATGACGAGAGGCGCTTCAGGCGGCGCTGCGCGCGTCAGCCGGTCGGCCGGCAGGCGCGGCAGCCACAGCGCCATCCATTGCCGGGTCGGCAGGTCGGAACGCATGGTTTACACTATCCCAGTTGAGGTTGAACGATTGGCCGGAAGGTCCGGCGCGGCTGCGCAGCAAGTGCGCGGCAAATGACGGCGCGCCGAGTTCGCGCCCTTCGCCAGCGCTCGGCGCGGCGCTGATCCGCCAGCGGCTCCACGCCGCGCTCGCCCCGGCATTGTCGAGCCGCAAAAGAATGCAGCGCGTCTTGTGCCTCTCTGCGGTGAGCAGCAGCCGCCGTGTCGCCGTCAGATTCAGCGGCTTTTTCGAGGCCGAAATGGCGCACAGAGCCACCGTCTCAGGCGTCTTCAGCGCCTCCTCCGCCGCCCACAGCGCGTCCATCTGACTATTCGTCCGCGCCATCAAAAGCCGGTCGAGCGAAACCCCGAACTGCCCCAGCCCCTCCGCATCCGGCAGCCCGTCCTCAAAAAAATCCCGCTCCGGCGCCGCCCAGAAAATCACACTGTCTTTGGCGGCCGCCACCGCCCACGAAAGCGCAAACCCCAGCGCCGCCGCATGATCGCCCGGCGAGGCCGGCATGATTTCGGTCAGCGGGGCAGGGGCGCAGGCGGCGCGGACGGATTCGAAGGTTTCGGGGATTCGTGATTCATCGCGGGCAGGATTTACCCGAACCAAACGCAGGACAGTGGCGCCGGGAGTGGACATTTGGGGAGGTTAGAACAAAATAGGAACATTGGCAAGAATGATTCAAATAGGTAGAGCCGGGCGGCGCAGCCCCCAAGCCCGTCATCCCGGACGGCGAAGCCGATCCGGGACCCATGCCGGAATGCTGAAGGGCAGAAACGGGTGCAGATTCAGGTAATTACGTTCTTCGCCGGAATGGGTCCCGGATATTGCTGCGCAATTCCGGGATGACGAAACCTGGGGACCTGCGTGAACCGAGTTGATGACCAAACCGCGATGGATGCACAAATAGGAAAAGCCCGCGAACTGACCCAGCCTAAAGTCATAGCGCCATGAGAACCCCACAGCGGACCCATATACTTCCTAGCGAAATGAGGAAGGGAAGCATCACCCAAGCACATGTCGAACACACGTTCGCACGCGTGTAAGCGAACAAAAAACAAGGCCTCAACACAGTTACATGTGCTTCCTGCCCGTTCGTATCCGCCAAACAGGCCAAACATTTGAGTTTAAGCGCACAAAGTGCGCCAGAAGTTGACAAAAGAAACATTGAACCCGCAAATCCCTCCAACCTCGGGAAAAAGGTGAGTGCGTTGCCGCACGCCGAAAATGGAGGCAACATAACGCAACACCGAAAAAATGCTCCCATAGTCGGCGGATCAAGCACGAGGATCAAAATGTCTCAATTGAAAAGCTGATGGAAAAACTAAAATCAGGAAACGCGCTGACTTTCGCTGACACGCAGATCATACTCAAGAAGCTGGGGTTCACCTTGGAGCGGGTGACCGGCAGCCACCACATCTACACGCATCCGCAGATTGACAGGCCAGTCAATATTCAACCCGTTGGAAAAGACGCAAAGCCCTACCAACTGAAACAAATCCGCGATATAATCTTCGAACTTGGTTTGGACCGATAGCCTCGATGATCGAAAACTACGCGATAATTGCCTTCTGGTCCCCCGACGACGGCGTCTGGGTCGCCGACGCGCCTGACCTAAAATCCTGCTCGGCCTTTGGCGCATCGCCCGAAGAGGCGGTGGCGGAGCTTCGGGTCGCAATGGAAGCATGGCTTGATGTGGCGAAGGAAAAGGGCATGAAACTGCCCGCGCCGCAGTTCAATACCCCCCTCCAAGCAGCGGAATAACACTACCAGCGGCGCGCCGATCACCCATGCGCTGTATGCCTCAGCTCAACCTCGTCCAAAATCTCAATCCCCCGCGCCCAGTCGCCCCGCGCCGCGCGCAGGCGGAAGCGGGTTTGCGTATCGAACTCGGCGATGGCCTTGGTCGAGAATTCCTCAAACAGCTTGTTGAGGCTTAACCCCCGCTGCGCGGCAAGGGTCTTGAGCCGCTCGTGCTGATCATCGGGCAGCCGGATGGTCAGCGTGCTCATGTCAAAAATCTCCCTTTCTTCAAAAATTCCGCAGCATCACAGATTTCCAAACCTGGAAATCTGAGTTCGGGCGCGGCAAAATCCCGCTTGTTGGTGTAACAACCGGAGAATAGCTCTTCGCGTAAAATAAGCAAAATTGACCCAAGGGAAACCAAATGCTATCCTGCCGCTGATTGCAGTGAGGAGGATGCCATGTTTGGACATGTCTCAGACAGTGACGGAAAGCCCGCTTTTCTGGTCGAAGTCTGCGCTTACCGCGGCAACGGCATGATCGACAAAAGTCACACGGACGACAAAGGCCTCTACCGCCTGGAAATCACCGGCGACGGCCCCTTGACCATCCTGTTTGACACGCATCCGAGCCTTGTGACGGCCAATGACTGGCAGCCCTCGATGCTGGCGGGCATTTCCGTGCGCGAAGACCAGCCGCTCGACCGGGCTCTGTCCAAAGTTGGGCAGTTCATGGCCGACGACGCCTGCGCCGACACGCTGGGGGCCTATATGTTCATCACCACCACGCATGAGGGCGGCGAGAAGGAATATGCCGAAATCGCCGCCTCCCGGCTCAGCCAGATAAAGGCGCCGAACCAAGTGCTGGACGATATTCAGGACAGGTTGCTGGAGCATTTCCGCAAAATAGCCGCCGCCTGAGTTTTTGGCGCCCCCGAAAATGCGATAAGCCGCTGCGGTCAACCTGATCGCACATTCCCGTGCGCCCCTGTCAATTCCCCTAAGATAAGCTACCTTCCCCGCGAATCACCTGATCCGCGCGAGGCCGTCCGCCCATGTTCCGCTCCTTCTTCCCCGAACCAAAACTCTTCTTCGCCTCCCTCGCCATCTGGGGCATTGTCTGCATCACCGGCTGGTACACAATCGGCGGCACGCTGGCGGGATGGATTGGGCTGGGCGGGGCGCAGGAGCCGGTGATTGGCGTCGGCAAATTCATCACCAAGCCGTTCCTCTGGTTTTACATCTACTATGCGGTGGCGACCTTCATCTTCTACGCCTTCTGGCGCGCTTACCGCCCGCATCCATGGCTGATCTGGTCGGTGCTCGGCTCGGCGCTGATCCTGTTTGTCACCTCGTTCCAGGTGCAGGTGTCGGTGGCGATCAATGACTGGTACGGGCCGTTTTACGACCTGATCCAGAAGGCGCTGTCCATCGCCATGCCCGCTGCAGACGGCGCCGCGCCCGCCGCCCCGGCTGCGCCAAAGCCGCCGGCCATCACGGCGAAGGAATATGTCGACAGCCTGCTGATCTTCGCCGGCATCGCCTTTGTCGCCGTGTTTGTCGCTGTTTTGAACCGGTTTTTCGTCAGCCATTTCGTCTTCCGCTGGCGCACCGCAATGAACAATTTCTACATGGACAACTGGCCGAAGCTGCGCAAAATCGAAGGCGCGTCGCAGCGCGTGCAGGAGGACACGATGCGTTTCGCCGGCATTATGGAGGGCCTTGGCGTCGCCTTTGTCGATTCGATCCTGACGCTTGTCGCCTTCCTGCCGATCCTCGCCAAATATTCGGTCAGCGCCAGCGAGCTTCCCTTTTTCGGCGAGGTGCAGAACTCGCTGGTCTACGCCTCAATCTTCTGGGCGCTGCTCGGCACGGTGTTTTTCATGCTGATCGGCATCCGCCTGCCGGGGCTGGAGTTCAAGAACCAGCGCGTCGAGGCCGCTTACCGCAAGGAGCTTGTCCTGGGCGAGGACAATGCCCAGCGCGCCGAGCCGCAGACGGTGCGCGAGCTGTTTTCAGATGTGCGGAAAAACTATTTCAGGCTCTACGCCAACTATATGTATTTCAATATCGGACGGTATTTTTACCTGCAGTCTGACAATATCTTCGCCTACATCGTGCTGGCCCCGACCATCATCGCCGGCAAAATCGCCTTCGGCCTGTTCAACCAGATACTCAACGCCTTCGGCCAGGTGAAAGACTCGTTCCAGTATCTCATCAATTCATGGACGACGATCATCGAAATGATCTCCATCTACCGCCGCCTGCGCGCCTTCGAGGCGGCGATTGATGATGAGGAACTGCCCGACATCGACCAGAAATGGCTGGGGGAGCAGAGCGCTCCGGCGAGCTGACGCTCAGGAGCCGCCCTTCGGCGGCTCGAGCTTCGCCAGCTTTTCGGAGGGCAGCGGGTTCTCTTCGAGATATTGCGCATAGGTCACGCAGCGCACATCCGGCTTGCCGCAGACATCGCCCGCCAGCCGCTCAACCGCGCGCCAATAGGCCCCGCCGTTCATCAGCGTGAAATGCATGCCGATCTGCAGCGGCTTGCGCTTGCCCTGATACTGCGCGTCGAACGCGCCGCGGAACGCCTGATAGGCGCGCGCCTCGAACGCCGCGCTTTCGCTCGCCCGCTCGAAACCGCCGGAATGGCGCACGAAGAGGTTATAGTCCATCGCGATGATCCGCCGCCCGGACGGACCTTCCTGTAATCTGCGGCAGCGAAAATTTCGCCAGCCGCGCATTGCCCTTCGGCGCGGCAATGTCGCGCTCGACGCCGCTGGCGTCATAGCGGAAACCGCGCGCGGCAAGCGCTTCGTACATGGCCTTGTCCGTCGAAAGATAGGGCGCGCGGAAGCCCATTATCCCGGCCTTCACAAACTCGCGCCAGCCCTGCGGCTCGTAGCCGAAGCCATTGTCCCTAAAGGCGTTGGACATGATCGTTTCGAACGAGCGGAACTCGGACAGCCACTGGTCTTTCGTCCAGTCCCTGCCGTCAAAATGCCCGCATGTGTGGTTGCCGATCTCATGGCCCTGCGCCGCCGCCGCCCAGATGGACAGAAGCCGCCCGCGCGCCTCCGCCCGGCTCTTGGCAAAACCCATATTGGATTTGCCAACGCGCCCCTCCGGCGTCCGGTATTTCGCCGCGTCGTCCTGCGCGATAATGTTGGAGCAGGTGAGAAAGTAAGTGAATTTCGCGCCGGTCTTCGCGCCCAGCGCCAAGCTGCGCTCCCACTGCGCCTGCGGCCCCGCCCCGTCGAAGGAGATCAGCACATATTGCGTCTCCCCCGCCATCGCCGCGCCAGCCAAAAGCGTCCCGGCGGCGGCCAGGAGCAATCGGACAGGTCTCATGCTTTCAACGCCGCGCATTATGGGGCGTTTTAGCGTGGAATGTGGCGAGTTTGTGGGGAGGGGGGGCGGGAAGAGGGTGAAATGGCCGGGTTCGGCGCGAGGCGCCCCCACCCCTAACCCCTCCCCACAAGGGGGAGGGGGACTAAAGCGCGCTCTGGAACCCCTCCCCCTTGTGGGGAGGGGCAGGGGTGGGGGCGCCTCGCTCCGAACTTGCGTCAAGCGGACGGCGCCACCTCACACCACGCTCTGCCCATGCTGAAACAGGTTCCCCGGATCATGCGCCGCCTTCACCGCATGCAGCTGCGCAGCATTCCCGCCCCAATAAGACGCCGCATACCCCGCCCCAAGCCCGAGGTCGCAATAGTTCACATAGGCGGGCTTGGAGGCCGGACGCCACGGGGCCATGGAATCATACACCTGTTTCAGCCGCGCCACGCGCGTCGCCGAGTCCGCCCCGCTCACCCAGCGCGAATAATACTGCATCGAATAGGCCCCCGGCGACCGGTACGGAAACGCCGTCGCATTGGCCGCCAACGTGGAAATCGCCCCGCCATAGGCGTCGCACAGGGCCGCGACATTGCCGATCGGCCAGCTCATGATGGACGTGAACAGCTGGTTGATGGCGGCGTTCGGCAGCGGCGAGAGCACGAAGTCGGACTTGGCGTCCATATAGATCGTCTCATATTCGCTCCCGCCCGCAAACGCATTGACCGCGCCGATGAATGTCCGCTTGACGATGCTCGGCCCGGAAGCAGGCGTGGAAATGGATGTGAGATTTGAGAGCTGCGCCAGCAGCGCCGCGTTTGTCCCGCTCGACGCCGTCGTCTGCCCGATGCAGCGCAGCCGCAGCATGTTCCCGGCCACGCGTTGAACGGTCATGATCGCCGTGATGTCATTCGGCGCGTTCGGCGCCCAGCTCTGCCAGGCGCTGAACACCTGCCGCGCCTGCGCCAGCCCGGCGGAAGTGTTGGCGAAGTTCCAGGTCATCGTGAATGTCTTCACATGGCTCAGCGCATGGATCTTGAACTTGAACCGCGTCACCACGCCGAACGAGCCGCCCCCGCCGCCCCGGCAGGCCCAATAGAGGTCCGCCGCGTTCGAAGCGTCCGCCTCCACAACGCTCCCGTCCGCCTTCACCACCCGCGCGCCCAGCATATTGTCGCAGGCGAGGCCATAGCGCCGCGCAAGAAGTCCCATCCCGCCGCCCAGCGCATGCCCGGCGATCCCCACCGTCGGGCACGAGCCGCCCGCAAAGGCGAACCCGGCGGCGGCCACAGCATTGTAGATTTTCTCCAGCGACGCCCCGGCGCTCACCTGCGCGGTCGCGCTGGCCGCGTCCACCGTCACCAGCCCCATCTTCCGTATGTCGATGACCACGCCGTCCCCGCGCGAAAACCCCTCATAACAATGCCCGCCCGCGCGCAGCGCCAGCGGCAGATTGTTGCTGCGCACCCAGTTCACGCTGTCCGCCACGCCTTGAGTCGACGTGCACATGATCCGCAGCGCCGGCGCGGAAGCCGGCTGGAGATAGTTGCGCTTGTTATGCAGCACATTCAGCGCCGCATAATCCGGATGCGATGGCGTCACCATCGTGGCGCCGGCAATGGTCGGCAGCGGCGGCAGCGGGACGAGCGCCCGGGTCCGCGGGGCGGGGGCGGCGGGTTCGGGGCGGGAGGGCTTGCGCTCGCCGTAGATGAAGTAGGGGCTTTTCATGGGAGCCTCGCGGGGTGTGGGGGGGAGGTGGGGGCGGCCGGGGGGATTTTGGGCAGGGAAAGGGAGGAATGTAAAGGAAGGGTCGACTTGGGGCCAAGCGGACTTCTTCAAGCGCTTTTCGGACCTAATCTTTGGCTAGGCTCTAGACCTGACGTCCCTCACTTCAGTATTTGGAAAAGTGCCAAGCAAGCGAGTGGGTGACAATTGTTGATTTTAGACGTCCTTTGGCCCATGGTCGCTGCTGGCGTGGAAGATGCCGAATGAGATTTCAAAACTCTAAATTGTATCTTCAGTAAGGGGACTAAGATGGTACATCAGGGCGATCCCGAAAAGGCGACTGCCGAATTCATTGAGAAATTTGTCAGTGACTATTGGAACCGCCAAGGGTCTGCATGTTACCTCAGCACTATTGGTTTCAACGTTAAGCGTGAAGTACCTGAAAGTGTTTCGGTATTATCTTTGGGCCTAATGAATTTTCTAAGGCAGAACCCAATAGTTCAAGTTGTCCAGTTCCCGGGAGTCGATCAGAAGGTGGGTGCAGTTCCACTCTCAGTTGTTCTTCCAGAGGACATAAAGGAGCTATTCCAACAAAACGACCCCAAGCTTGCTCCAAAACCGAGTGTTGTTTATGTGCAAGAATTTTGGGATGCTTTCATCGAGCCGATTGTGGGCGAGCCTCGCTTTGTGTGTGTCGGCAAAGATGGAAGTGTTCACATCGCCGCAAAGTCAACAGGTGAATCGAATGACGCTTGCTACGAAATTCTTGAGGAAGACTTAACCAAGATCCCTATGGGTGGATCAATTGCAGACCGAGTGGCTTCAACTCACAAGGCGATTGAAGCGTGGCTAGAGAAAAATCGCTTAGAAGCAAGGGTTTTTTCTACACACGCCAGACGAAGGCCGGACACAGTAATCGGCGGTCATTTGGGCGATTTTTTAGCCGCATTCGGAGGACTCTCGTTTGAAGATTTGGCTCGCATCCATATCCCAATGGATATTTTGGTGAAGTTGAATTCAAAAAAACAATGACGATTGGACACTACATAGTCTTTATCGGTGCATCGGCAGCGCTTTCTTCCGAGCTCGCAACCATGAAAACTCGCATTGTAAATGCGCGTATAGTTGCTCCCGCAGCAAAAAAGAAAGACGTGGGTGCGACTGAGGCCGCAATCGACCAAGCACTAGCAAAACTCGTGGATGAGATGGCCGGTGAGAGCGCACCTACAGAGCCAGCGCGATTTTCTCTTTGGATGTATGATCCCACCACCCCCGAGCAATTTGCTCGAGTTTGGAAGGCCTTTGGTCATTCGGCTTGGGTAGAAACAGTGCCAAGAATTTACTCGCACAAGGTGGGACCCACCAAGGAGTTTATCCAGCAGCGGATAAACGAGATTCGACCTCTTTTGCACGAGATATCAATCGCAACTTACTCCCAAAGAAAATCGTCCCCACTTTCGTTGCCTCTGCGAAATTTCAGCTCAAATATCACGAAAGATTTGAAGAAATATTGGTATAACGAGCTGAAAAAAGACAAACTGCTAACGAAGCTGAGAGCATTCAAAGTGCGTTTTTTGCAAATCCGAGACAAGCCTTCTGGTGGCTTCAGAGACGACAAAACACTAATCTTTAAGCCAGCAAAGGACTCAGAATGCCACGGGCAACCACATCCAATTGGTCGCGAAAATAAAAGTTTCGCCTGTGGACGATTTCGATATGGAGTCGCACTCTTTGCTGGATTTCACTACGATGTTTCTTCAGAAAATTCTGCCACAATTCAGTGTGAACTCACTAATGCAGCGGGAGAAATTAGAGCCATCAAAAGTGAAGGCAGAACTTACATAAACATCTTTCCGAATGACCATCTTCTGCCCGAAAATTAAAAACGGAGTATGAAATCATACTCCGTTCAAATTAGGACTGAGTCATCGCCACGGATTCAACTACCAAGTAGTTGATCGCCGAGTGCAGCAATCCAGCTTTTTTGATCATAGCTGGCGCGACACTGATGCAGTCCCCTCTAACACGTCCCACTCAGAAATTGACGGTTAAGAGCTTTCTGCCGGTCAAGGCAATGCAACACATATATCGTGATTGTTGCCAAACTGTCAACGCCATGCCCATCATAATCTCAACGTCTCCCAAGGAAATGCCCCACGAAGTTCTTGTAGTTTTGGATTTCGCATAGCTGTCGTAGTGCATAGCCGGATTCCGCTTTAAGCCGATAACGACGATTGGTGCTGCCTATTGCTCTTGCCCTCTCGCCCCCATCCGCCATACCTTTCCGCCTCACCCCCGCGAGCCCCATCATGTCCATCCTCCTCCTCGGCATCATCCTCTTCCTCGCCATCCACTCCGTCCGCATCCTCGCGCCGGACTGGCGCAACGCCCGGATCGCCGCCATGGGCCTCAACGCATGGAAGGGCCTCTATTCCGCCGCCTCGCTCATCGGCCTGATCCTCATCATCTGGGGCTATGCGCTGGCCCGGCCGGAGGCGGCGTTTGTTTATGAGCCGCCGGTCTGGATGAAACATGTCGCGCTGACGCTGATGCTGTTTGCGTTTGTGTTCTGGGCGGTGTCGCAGCTGCCTGCCGGGCGGATCAAGCCGTGGGTGCGCCATCCGCTGCTGCTGGCGGTGAAAATCTGGGCGCTCGCCCATCTCCTCGCCAATGGCGACGCGGCCTCGCTTGTCCTGTTTCTGTCGCTGCTCGCCTGGGCGGTGATTGACCGGATTTCGGTGAAGCGGCGCGAGGCGGCGGGGGAGGGCGCGGTGATTGTCGCCGGGCCGCTGGCGAACGATGTGATTGCGGTGGCGGTCGGCGCGGCGGTTTATGTGCTGTTTGTCTGGAAGGCGCATGAATGGCTGTTTGGCGTTTCGCCGGTGTGACAGGCCGTCGAATGTGCGGATTCAAGCGCAGCCGCCATCAGCTTCGTCATTCCGGGGCGGCGCAGCCGAACCCGGAATCCAGAGATGGTGTGATGGTGATGAGGCGGAAATGGTCGGATTGCTTCGGGCGGCTGCCGAAAAAATGAGCATAACCACGTTCTTCGCCGCTCTGGATTCCGGGTTCCGCTACGCGGCCCCGGAATGACGGAGAGAGGGGACGGCGTCTCCGCAAGAACGGACCAGGCGGAAACGCCTGAATGACGAACGGGAAGAAGCATGACCGGCTGGGTTTACATTATGGCGTCCCGCCGCAACGGAACAATCTACACCGGCGTGACGAGCGACCTTCAGGGGCGGGCTTACGAACACAAGACCGGCGCAACGCCCGGTTTCACATCGAAGCATGGATGCAAGACGCTGGTTTGGTATGAGCGTCACGACAACATTGTGGAAGCGATCGCGCGGGAGAAGGAGCTGAAAAAGTACCGCCGGAGCTGGAAACTCCATCTGATCGAGGCGTTTAATCCGCAATGGCTTGACTTGTATGAGACCTGCTACGAGCGCGACAACCCTTCTGGCGTTATCCGCGCTCGCGAGAAGAGTTGAATGAACGGCGCAGGCCAAGACCGTTATTCCGGGGCGGCCTCCCCTCTCTCCGTCATTCCTGGGCGGCGCAGCCGAACCCGGAATCCAGAGATGGTGTGGTGGTGATTGGGCGGGAATGGTTGGTTTTCTTCGGGCGACTGCGGAAAAAATGAGCAAAACCACGTTCTTCGCCACTCTGGATTCCGGGTTCGGCTGTGCGGCCCCGGAATTGTCTGATGAAACTATGCCATAAAGGCTTGTCACGGGCCGGGCGGCCGCCCGGCCCGTGACGCGGCGGACCGGCCGTCCCGGAATTGGGCTTGCACCCGTCGTCATCATGGTCGTCCGCCGCTTTTTCATCAACGCTTGCTGAGTTGAGGGGGCCACTTTGCGTCACGCAAACGCCCGCAGACAATCCCAAGCTCCATGAGGATAACCCATTATGCCCGATCATCCAAATCCATTCCGCCGTTTTATCGGCTGCGATGTTGGCAAGGCCAGCCTCGTCTTTTTCGAACCCGGCAATGATTGCACGCAGACCATTGCCAACCGCAGGGCCGACATCGAGGCGTTCGCAGGCACGCTCGACGCTCAATGTCTCCTCGTGTGCGAGGCGACCGGCGGCCATGAAGCGCTCCTGCTTTCGGTGCTGTCGGATCAAGCAATACCGGCCCACCGCGCCGACGCCCGCAAGGTCAAGGCCTTCATCCGCTCCTTTGGCATTCTGGGCAAAAGCGACGACATTGATGCGCGCCAGCTCTGGAACTACGCCAAAGAGCGACACGCCAGCCTGCCCCTGTGGCGGGAGCCCGGTCAAAATAGTCAGAAACTTCAAGCGCTTGTCCTGGCCCGCCAAGATATGGTCGCTGACCGGGTCGCCTGGACCAACCGCCTCAAAGCGCCGGGGGCCGGGCACGCCGGAACCCATTTCGAAGCGGTCCTGACCTGCATAAGGGAACAGATCGCCGCCATCGAAGCCGCCATCGCCGCACTCATCAAGGACACGGCGCAGCTGCGTCAGGCCGAACAGGTGCTCAGCGACATACAAGGCATCGGCGCAACAACCGCCGCAACCTTGCTTGCCCTCATGCCCGAACTCGGCTCGCTCGACCGGCGCAAGGCCGCCGCGCTGGCGGGCGTTGCCCCGCACCCAAAACGAAGCGCCACCACAGTCGGCTACCAGCGCACACGCGGCGGGAGACCGCAGGTCAAAAAGGCACTGTTCCTCGCCGCCATGAGCGCCAGCAAATGCAACCCGCAGCTCAGGCCAACCTACGAGCGCCTGATCAAAGACGGTAAAAAGCCCATGGTCGCCCTCACCGCAGTGATGCGAAAACTCATCGTCATCGCCAACGCAAAACTGCGCGACGCCTTCCAGACGGCACCGCCTGTCAACTGAGTTGATGACGGCTCCGTTCGAATTCCGCTTCAATTAATGCGGGCTCTGACAGCCCTATGCTTCCCGCCGCTTTCCCTATAGAAGCGCGCCAAACATCCATCTGCATAAGGCCTGACACATGTCTGACGATCATTTCGTCCGCGAAGTTGATGAGGAAATCCGCTCCGACCAGTTCAAGTCGATCTGGGACCGCTACGGCATCCTGCTGATTACAGCGGCGGTGGCCATTGTGCTCGGCACGGCGGCTTACAGAGGCTATGAATATTGGCAGGAGAGCCGCGCCTCGGCCTCCGGCGACGCGTTCCTGGCGGCGCTGAAGCTGGCTGCAACGGGCGATAATGACGGGGCGCTGAAGGCGCTGACGGAATTGGAAAAGACCGGCGTCGGCGCCTATCCGGTGCTGGCCCGGATGCGCGCCGCCACTGTCGAGGCGGAAAAGGGCGATGCGGCCAAAGCCGTCGCCTTGTTCGACGCGGTGGCGGGCGATGCAAAGGTTGACGCCGCCGTGCGCGACATGGCGCGGCTGCGGGCGGCGCTGCTGCTGGTGGATTCGGGAACCTATGAGGCTGTCGCCAAGCGCGTCGAAGTGCTCTCCACCGACGGCAACGCGCTGCGTTTCTCCGCCCGCGAGGCGATGGGCCTTGCGGCTTGGAAGGGCGGCGATTTTGCGGCGGCGGAAGGGTTCTTCAAACAGCTCGCCGACGACAAGGACGGCCCGCGCAACATTGCCGAGCGGGCCAATGTGATGCTGGACGTCATCAAGTCCAGCGGCAAGTCGGGCAGCTAGGCGTGAGTTTCACCATTGCCATCATCGGCCGGCCCAATGTCGGCAAATCGACCCTGTTCAACCGGCTCGTCGGCAAAAAGCTGGCGCTGGTCGACGACCTGCCGGGCGTCACCCGCGACCGGCGCATGCATGACGCCAAACTCTACGATTTGCGCTTTAAAGTCATAGATACCGCAGGCTTGGAGGAGGCGGCGGAATCATCGCTTGAGGGCAGAATGCGCGCCCAGACCGAGGCGGCGATGGCCGAGGCCGACCTGATCCTCTTCATGACCGACGCCAAAAACGGCGTCACCCCGCTCGACCGCACTTTCGCGGATTTGGCCCGCCGCTCCGGCAAAAAGGTCGTGCTCGTCGCCAACAAATCCGAAGCGCGCGGCTCGGCGGAAGGCTTCAACGACGCCTACCGTCTCGGCCTCGGCGAACCATGCCCCATCTCCGCCGAGCACGGCCAGGGCATGAATGATCTGCGCGAGGCCCTGATCGCCGCCATGGGCGAGGACGCGGGCATTTGGCGAAGAAGCAGGCGGACGACGCGGAGGTGAGCTCCGAAGGCGTTGACGTCATCGATCCCGACGCCGAGGACGGTTATGACGAGAGCAAGCCGCTGAAAATCGCCATAGTCGGCCGCCCCAACGCCGGCAAGTCAACTTTGATCAACACGCTTCTTGGCGAGGACCGTCTCCTTACCGGACCTGAGGCCGGCATCACCCGCAATTCCATTTCCGTTGATTGGGAATATAAAGGCCGCAGTCTGCGCCTCTACGACACCGCTGGGCTTCGCCGTAAATCCCGCATTGAGGAAAAGCTCGAAAAACTCTCCGTCGGCGACGCGCTGCGCTCGATCCGCTTCGCCGAAGCCGTCGTCATCGTCTTCGACGCCACCATCCCGTTCGAGAAACAGGACCTGCAGATCGTTGACCTCATCGTGCGCGAGGGCAGGGCGCCGATCATCGCCTTCAACAAATGGGACCTGATCGAGGACCGTCAGAAAGTGCTGGCGGACCTGCGCGAAAAAACCGGCCGGCTGCTGCCGCAGATCAGGGGCATCCGCGCCGTGCCCATGTCCGGCGAGACCGGCGACGGGCTGAACAAGCTGATGGACGCGATACTTGAGACGCACCGCGTCTGGAACAGCCGAGTCTCCACCGCCAAGCTGAACAAGTGGCTCGAGGGCATACTGGCGCACCATCCGCCGCCGGCGGTTTCCGGCAGGCGGCTGAAGATCAAATATATGACGCAGGTCAAGGCCCGCCCGCCCGGCTTCATGCTGTCCTGCACAAGGCCTGACGCGATGCCTGAATCCTACACGCGCTATCTGGTCAACAATCTGCGCGAGGAGTTCAAGCTGCAGGGCGTGCCTATACGGATGGTGTACCGGGCTTCGGACAATCCCTACGCCAAGGACGGGCGCTGATTTATCTTGAAACCGGACGCCCGGATTAACCCTCCGTCAAGGTTAATGCTTCATTTTTCTCATCAGTGAGTGAGTTAAGCGTTCCGGGAGTTTCCGCGTGTTGGTATTAAAGTCGCAAAGGGCGCAGGCAAAGCCGCGCCGCTCCTATGCAGCGCCAGTCTTGATCGCCGGGGCGCTCTTCCTCTCCTTCACCTCTTCTGTCGCATTTCAGGACATGTCCAGCCTCATATCCGGCTCAGAGTCAGGCGCGGGCAGATGGCATGCGTTTCTAAAGCCCGCTGCGGCAGGCTCCGTGCATCAGGCCGAACTGCCCTTCATTGATTCCAACGCCGTGACCGGCTCCATCGCAGGCGCTGCCATTTCGCGGAAGGGCGTCGGCACCGTCTCCCTGACGCAGAAGGCCGCGCTCGATCCGCTGCCGGATGAAGAGCGCATCAACCGCGCCGAGAAGCGCGGCCGCATCGTCTCCGTCGCGCCGACCGCGCCGCCCAAGGCCTTCAACGCCGGTTCGGTGCTTGAGCGCCAGAGCTCGCTGCTGCGCCCGACCCTGCCCGGCGAAGTGAAGATGACCTTCATGAAAGCCGCCAAGAAGGGCAGGGAAATCGAGATAGCTCAGATTTTCTACAAGAAGGAAGTGAAAAAGACCGCCAAGCCGAAGCTTTCCTCCATGATCGCGGAACTGGCGGATGACAAGTCAGTGGCGATTTCCGCCAACGCCTATGCCCCTGCCGAGCCGGACTTTGCCAGCGAATCGCCGTTTGACTCGCTTCTGAAACTGGAGCCGAAGAAGCTTGCCAGCCTCGGCCCGGTCGAGCCGGGCGGCCATGCATGGGCGGCCAAGCCGCTCCCCGCGTCAGTTCATTCAGCCAAAGAGCAGCGCTGCCTCGCCGTCGGCGTCTATTTCGAAGCGCGCGGCGAAAGCGTCAAGGGTCAGGCCGCTGTTGCGCAGGTGATTTTGAACCGGGTGAAGAATCCAACTTACCCCAATACGATATGCGGCGTCGTCTACCAGAACGACAATTGGCGCAACCGCTGCCAGTTTTCCTTCGCCTGCGATGGCCGAAAGGATAAAATCACCGAGTCCGGCCATTTCCGCAAGGCCGAGGAAGTGGCGCGCGCGGTCACCGACGGCACGATCTGGCTGCCGGAAGTCGGCTCTTCCACCCACTATTACGCTGACTATGTCAGCCCCGGCTGGGCGCGGAAAATGAAGAAGATGAAGAAGATCGGCCGCCACATTTTCTACCGCACCAAAGGCGGCGGCTGGAGCTGAGCCGGCGCGCGGCGGCAAGTCAACTTGCCACGCTCATCTAACTTATTGAAATAAATAGATTTTCAGCGAAATTTTGAAGGCTGGCCGAGCTTGACTCGCGCCA
Source organism: uncultured Alphaproteobacteria bacterium (assembly GCA_963802455.1). Classification (GTDB taxonomy): domain Bacteria; phylum Pseudomonadota; class Alphaproteobacteria; order Rhizobiales; family Rhizobiaceae; genus JANOYJ01. The sequence continues at coordinate 19,834 of CAWDIY010000019.1, forward strand.
GCCACAAAACTATGTTGCCGCCAAATTCAATCCAATGCCTATTAACTGGCGCAAGGAGGCTTTGATGGCCCCCGGGGAAAAGCCGGAAAATGCCGGCTCCGCAAACAGCCCAACGGAGTCCGAGCTGGCGCAGCGCCGACAGCAGCTCCAATCCGCATTGGCGGACAAGGGCGCTGAAGAGCGGGCGGAACGCGACGCGGCGGGACGCAGGCGCGAAAGCTCCAACGGCATGGCCTATGCCGTGAAAATATCCAGCGAATTCATCGCGGGCGTCGTCGTCGGCGCGGCGCTGGGCTGGCTGATCGATAAATTGTTCGGCACAGGCCCTTGGGGACTGATTATTTTCCTACTCCTCGGATTTTGTGCGGGAGTTTTGAATGTTTTGCGCTCTGCGGGCTTGATTGCCGTGAGCAAATCGGAGAGAGGGTTCGACTTGAAGCCCCCGCGCAAGGACGAGACGCCGAAAGGCAATGCGTGGGCGGACGAGGAAGAGGACTAAAGCGTGGCCGGAACCGATCCCATCCATCAATTTCAAATCCAGAAATGGGTGCCGCTGGAGCTTGGCGGCTATGACATTTCTTTCACCAATTCCTCGGCCTTCATGGTCGCCACCGTCGTGCTCGGCTCGGCCTTCCTATATTTCGCCACCGCCGGTCGCAGCCTGATCCCGGGCCGCCTGCAATCGGTTTCTGAAATGGCCTATGAATTCGTCGCTTCCACGCTGCGTGACAGCGCGGGCACGGCGGGGATGAAATTTTTCCCCTTTGTGTTTTCGCTGTTCATGTTTGTGCTTGTCGCCAATCTGTTGGGCATGATTCCCTATTTTTTCACCGTGACCAGCCATCTGATCGTGACGTTTGCGCTCGCGATGACCGTGATGGCCGTGGTCGTCGGTTATGGTTTCTACAAGCACGGCTTCAAATTCCTCAATCTGTTCGTTCCGCACGGCATTCCGGCGGTGCTGGTGCCGCTGGTGGTGATGATTGAAGTGATTTCGTTTGTTTCCCGGCCGATTTCGCTGTCCGTGCGTCTGTTCGCCAACATGCTGGCCGGACACATAACGCTGAAAGTGTTTGCGGGCTTCGTCGTTTCGCTCTCCGCCATGGGCGCGCTTGGCATCGGCGGCGCGATCCTGCCACTGGTGATGACTGTGGCGCTGACCGGTCTTGAATTTCTGGTGGCCTTCCTGCAGGCCTATGTGTTCACCGTTCTCACCTGCATGTATCTGAACGACGCCATTCATCCGGGGCATTGACCCGGCGCACCAAATTGTGGTGGAGAGCCGCCACATGAAATCTCAAACATTGCGATCCAAAAGGAGCTACAAATGGAAGCAGAAGCAGCAAAATACATCGGCGCCGGCATTGCATGCCTCGGCATGGGCGGCGCGGGCATTGGCCTAGGCACGATTTTCGGCAACTACCTCGCCGGCGCGCTGCGCAACCCATCGGCAGCGGACGGCCAGTTCGGCCGCCTGATTTTCGGCTTTGCCGTGACCGAAGCGCTCGGCATCTTCTCGCTGCTGATCGCGCTGCTGCTGCTGTTCGCGGTATAATCCAGTCAATCAAGTTGAAGCCGGCCGCGCTTTCTGCGGCCGGTCCTGCCATTTGAGGGTGATCCCATGTTTGTGACCGAGGCGTTCGCCGAGGACGTGAAACCGGCTGCGGAAGCCGGAGCGGATGCGCATGGCGCAGCTGTTGAGGGCGCAGCCCCGGCGGCAGGCGCGGCGCATACGGAATCCACTGCGGGCAGTGAGGGCGAACATGGCGGCGGCGTGTTTCCGCCGTTTGACTCGTCAACCTATGCCTCGCAGATCCTGTGGCTCGCGCTGACATTCGGCCTGTTCTATATGTTCCTCAAGCGGGTGATCCTTCCCCGCGTCGGCGGCATCTTGTCCGACCGCGAGTCAAGAATCGCCAGCGACCTCAAGGCCGCTGAGAAAATGAAGGAGGAAGCCGACGCTTCCGTCGCCGCTTACGAGCAGGAACTGGCCAGCGCCAAAGCCAAGTCGGCGGATATCGCCGCCAAGGCGGGCGCGCTCTCAAAAGCCGATTCCGACGCCAAGCGCAAATCAGCCGAAGCCGATCTTGACAAGAAGACTTCCGCCGCAGAAGCCAAGATCGCCGCAATCAAGGCGTCCGGCATGAAGGAAGTCGGCAGGATCGCCGAAGACACGGTCTCGGAAATCATCAAGCAGCTGACCGGCGCCAGCGCCAGCGCCGCCGATGTCGCCGCCGCCGTCAAATCCGTGAAAGGGTGAGGCCGAAATGGATAACACATTCTGGGCCTTCGCCGGACTGCTGATATTTCTGGGCATCATGGCTTACATGAAAGTGCCGGCCATGATGGCCAAAGGCTTGGACGCCCGCTCTGACAAGATCCGCGCCGATCTCGGTGAAGCCAAGCGGCTGCGCGACGAGGCGGCGGCGCTTCTGGCCGAGTACCAGAAGAAGCGCAAAGCGGCGGAGGCCGACGCTGAGGAAATCGTCAAGGCCGCCAAACGCGACGCCGAGGCGCTGGCCGCCGACGCCAAGCAAAAGACCGAAGATTTCGTCAAGCGCCGCACCGCCATGGCCGAGCAGAAGATCGCCCAGGCTGAAAGCGACGCCGTCAACGCCGTGCGCGCCTCCGCCATCGACATCGCCGTCGCCGCCGCAGGCAAAATCCTTGGCGGCAAGCCGAGCGAGAAGCTGAGCGCCGACCTGTTCAAGCAGTCGCTGTCGGACGTGAAATCGCGTCTGAACTGATTTTGACAGTGATTTGAAGCAAAGCCGCAGCCCAGACTGCGGCCTTTTTTCATGGCGTTTTCATCGGCGCAAATGAATAGCGGTGCAGCCGGGTGACCGGGCCGTGCGCCGCAATTGCCGCCACGTGCGCCGCGCTTCCATACCCTTGATTGCTGTCAAAGCCATAAGCCGAAAACTCCTCATGGGAGACGGCCATCATCCGGTCGCGCATGACCTTCGCGACAATTGAAGCGGCGGCAATGGAAAGTGAGCGCTGGTCGCCTTTGACCAGCGCCGAGCCGGGGCAGGGAAGTCCGGGAGGAACATCGCGGCCATCGGCCAGCACATGGTCCGGCGCGATGCACAGCGCAGCGACAGCGCGGCTCATCGCCATGAGGCTTGCGCGCAGAATGTTGAGTGCATCTATTTCCTCAGCGCTTGCCGATGCAAACGCAATGGCCGCAGCCTTGGCCATCACTTCTTCAAAAGCCCTTTCGCGCCCAGATTTCGACAGCCGCTTTGAATCATCAATGCCTTCGGGAAGATTGTCCGGCTTCAAAATCACCGCCGCCGCCACCACCGGCCCCGCAAGCGGCCCGCGCCCGGCCTCGTCGGTCCCGGCGACAAACCGGCAGCCGGAGGCAATCAACCGCGCCTCGGCGCTGAAGTCCGGCTTCAGCGGCAGGTCAAAGAGAAGTGGAGAATCGGAATTGCGGCCAGTCATGTTGCGGCAAGCCTATACCGGTTCCGATTCTCCAAAAAGCCCTCCCGTTTCGGGGGATAGGAAGGGCGGCAGCCGCCAGCCGGGGGAGCTGGCGGAAGCTTTAAAACAGGCTCATCTGAGCTCCCGCCAATTGTGGCGCGGCAAACAAGTCAGCCCGCAGCCGCTTGCGCTCAACGTTGAGGCCGTGCCGCTTGGCTGCCAGCTCAAACCGCCGCCCAATCTGCCAGGCGTAAGGTCCCGAGCCGCTCATCCGCTTGCCGAACTCGGCGTCATAATCCTTGCCGCCGCGCATGGATCGCAGAAGTGACATGACATGGGTGTAGCGGTCCGGATAGGCGCGCAGCAGCCATTCCTTGAACAGGGGTGCCACCTCAAGCGGCAGGCGCAGGAGAATATAGCGCGCTTCCTTGACGCCTTGCGCCGCCGCCGCGTCCAGAATGCGCTCCATCTCGTGATCGGTCAGGCCAGGAACAACAGGAGCGACCAGCACCGATGTCGGCACGCCCGCCTCGCTCAGCGCCCGAAGCGCCTCAAGCCGCCGCGAGGTTGTCGAGGCGCGCGGCTCCATGGCGCGGGCAAGCGCCCGGTCCATCGTCGTCACCGACACCGCCACTTTTGCCAGCCCGCGCTCGGCCATGCGCGACAGGATGTCGATGTCACGCATCACCAAAGCCGACTTGGTGACAATCGTCACCGGATGCGAGGCCGCGTCCAGCACTTCGAGAATCTCCCGCATGATGCGGTATTTCTTCTCCACCGGCTGATACGGATCGGTGTTGGTGCCAATGGCGAGCGTCTTCACTTCATAGTTCGGTTTGGCGATCTCGCGCTCCAAAAGCCGCGCCGCGTCGGGCTTGGCGAACAGCTTGGTCTCAAACTCCAGCCCCGGCGACAGGCCAAGATAAGCGTGCGTCGGCCGGGCGAAGCAGTAGACGCAGCCATGCTCGCAACCGCGGTAGGGATTGACGGACAGGTCGAACGGCAGGTCCGGCGAGTCATTCCTCGAAATCACCGTCCGGCTCTTGTCGATCTGAACTTCGGTGGCGAACGGCGGCAGCTCCTCAAAAGCCTGCCAGCCGTCGTCAAAGCTCTCCCGCTGATAGCGGTCAAACCGCGGCGCAGGATTGACCGCCGCCCCGCGCCCGCGCAGCCGGTCCACATTCAGCCGCGCGTCCGCCAGCATGCCGTTGGCAATCCCCGCGCCATGCGAGAAAGCGATCCTGTCCGCCTGCATGATCCTGTCCATCTGCCGCTCCTGTCAAAGCGATTCGGTTTTGTGTTGGAATGAATTCCTAGCGCAACAAGGAGAACAAGACAAGAACAAAATTTCGTTTGAGGCGCATGGATCATTTGCCTCCATGCGGGCGCGGTTCTATAGGCAGGCTGAAAACCGGATGCCGAACATGAGTCCGTCCCTCGTCACCATCGGCTTCGACGCCGACGACACGCTCTGGGAAAATCTGCGCTTCTACGATGAGACGGAGGCGCGGCTGCTTGACATTCTCTCGCCCCACGCGGACGGGCGCGACATTTCCGCCGAGCTCTTGGAGGCCGAGCGCAAGAACCTCAACTTTTATGGTTACGGCATCAAGGGCTTCACGCTGTCCATGATCGACACCGCGCTCACAGTCACGGGCGGCCAGGCGTCAGGCGAAGTCATCGCCTCCATCCTTGCGGCGGGCCGCGAAATGCTGACCCATCCGATCGAGACGCTTCCACATGTGCGCGAAACGCTGGACGCGCTGGCGGGCAGCCACCGCCTCGTCCTCATCACCAAGGGCGACCTGTTCGACCAGGAGCGCAAGATCGCCCAGTCGGGCCTCGGCGATTATTTCGCCGCAGTCGAGATCGTCTCGGAAAAATCCGCCAAGACCTATGAGCGCGTCTTCGCCATGCACGGGCCGGGGCCGGAACATGCGATGATGGTCGGCAATTCGCTGAAGTCCGACATTGTCCCGGCCATTGATGCGGGAAGCTGGGGCGTTCATGTGCCGCATGAATTGTCGTGGGAGCTGGATCATGCCGAAGCCCCGCAGGACGCGGCGCGCTTTCGCCAGATTGCCCATCTTGGAGAGTTGCGCGCACTGATAGATGATATAAATCAATGATCTGGCTGCCAGACCTTTGAATCAGTTCCGCAGCAGGGGGCGCAAGCTTGATCTCCGTCATCATTGAAACCAAGGACCATGCCGAAGACTTGGCGCGCACGCTGGGCAGCCTTGGTCCCCGCCGCCGTCGAAGGCTTTGTGCGCGATGTCACCGTGCGAGACTCTGGGATCAACGGACGAAACACGCAAAGTCTGCGACCATGCCGGCGCGCGCTGGCTGCAGGGCGGCGAACTGTCCGAGGCCATCAAGTCGGCGCGCTGCGACTGGCTGCTATTCCTCGCTCCCGGCGCAAGGCTCATCGATGGCTGGATTGAGCCAGCCTCCATCCATATTCAGAAGCTCACCTCGCCCGCCCGCTTCACCCGCTCGCGCGCCCACAAGCTCAGCCTCTTCTCCCGCCTCAAAGGCGGCCCGGACCCGCTGGCCGAAGGGCTGTCTCATCCTCCGGAAACAGGCGCTGGCGCTGGCGCGGGACGGCATGAACGCGCAAGGTTTGGCGCGCGGTCTGGCGGCCAAGCGCCTCAGCGGCGAGATCGCGCCCGCCGTTTAAGCCGGGATGCTTTTCGTCGCCACAGACCACCATTGCGGATGCTTCGCACTGATGTTCCTTGCCGCCCGCGCCGCATTGGCCGCGTTGGTGAAAATGCCAAAGCATGTCGCCCCCGAGCCGGACATGCGCACCAGCATCGCCCCGCTGTCCTCAAGCGCCGCAAGACAGTCCGCAATGACCGGCTCAAGCGCAATGGCGGGCCGCTGCAGATCATTGTGCTGCGCCGACAGAAATTCGCAGGCGGCGTGAAAGGACGAAAGGTTGGCTTTGGAAGACATGGGCCTGTTGTCCTTTTTCAAAAGCGATTTGAATATCGCGGGCGTGGAAACCTCCACACCCGGATTGACCAGCACAAGGTCCAGCGCCGGAAAAGCGTCGAGCAGCGTGATCTCCTCGCCAATGCCGGTGGCGCGCAGCGGCTTTGCCGGCAAGGCACATCGGCACATCCGCCCCCAGCGCCAGCCCCGCCGCGCTCAACTGCGCATCCGGAAGAGCGAAGGCCCCAGATGCGCATTCAGTCCGCGCAGCGCAGCCGCCGCGTCGCTCGACCCGCCGCCAAGACCCGGACGCAATGGGCAGGTTCTTATGAGGTGAATGGAAACAGGAGGGCAGGGGCGTCCCGCTGCCAATGACCGCAGCGCGTCCCTTGCTTTGATGACAAGATTTTGCCCCGGCTCCTGTCCATGGAGCTGCTCGGCAAACGGGCCGCCAATCGACAAGTTCGTCCTTTTCCGACGCCTCAAATCGTCAGCTCGTCGCCAAAGTCGGTGAAACGTCACCAGACTGTCGATCAGATGATAGCCGTCGGCCCGCTGGCCGGTGACATGCAGAGCGAGATTGATTTTGGCGGGCGCCTGAACTTTCAAATGTGCACTAGTCGCGCTTGACGATATATTCGCCGGTCTTCGGGTCCTGCACCAAGGTGCCGTTGGCATGGGTGTCGCTTTCGCGCTGGGCGCGGCGCACGCGCTCATGCACCCGCTCAGCCTCGCGCTTGAAGGCGCGGTAGCCCACATAGGCGACGGCTGCGGCAGCGCCGAGGAAGAGCAATTGTGGCATAGCGGTCCCTCCTGAACAAAACAGCGGACAAATCAGAATCTATTCCAGTTTGCCCGAAAGTCAAAGCCCGAAACGCCCCCAATGCGCCCGTTCCTCCAAACTCGTCATAATGTGATCGGCCGCGGCGACCGCAGCGCGCTCGGCATTCGACCCGCCGATCCCCGGCGTCCCGCCCTGGCGCAAACCGAACAGGCCGCGCGGCTGGGTGATGAGCCGCAGCTTCGCCTTTTCTCCAAACCGCGCTTTAAGGAACGAGCGCATGTCGCCCAGATGATCGACCAGCCCCAGCTCCTTTCCCTTCATCCCGGTCCAGAACAGGCCTGTGAACAGGTCCGGATCGTTGGCGAGCTTCGCCCCGCGCCGCTCCTTCACCATGTCGATGAATGTCTGATGCACTTCGAGCTGCAGCGCCTTCAGATGCGCCACATCGGATTTCTTCTCCGGCTGAAACGGGTCAAGCGTGCTCTTGTTGGTCCCCGCCGTGTAAACGCGCCGCTCGACACCGAGCTTCTTCAAAAGCTCCGGAAATCCGAACGTCGCCGCGACGACGCCGATGGAGCCGACAATGGTCGAGGGATCGGAGATGATCTCATCGCCCGCAATGGCAATCATATAGCCGCCGGACGCCGCCACATCTTCGAGAAACATAAACACCGGCTTCTTGTTCTCATCCGCCAGATCCCGGATGCGCCTGTATATCAGCCGCGACTGCACCGGTGAGCCGCCGGGCGAATTGACCGATATAGCGACGCACGGCGCGCTCTTGTCGGCGAACGCTTTCTCCAAAAGCGGCGCGGCGCTCGCCAGCGAGAGCGAGGGGCGCAGGCCTCCTCCGGCGGCGATTGTGCCGGACAGGCGCACGACGGGGATTTCGACCGAGCCTTTGCGGAAGCGGCGGGGAAGGAGTTTTGCGAGGAGGCGTTTCACTGAATTTTCCTATTGGTGCAAGGCCGCATGTAGTGTGTTTCAGCGAGGGTGCAATGGCCGCTGCATCTGGTGCGGCAGCAGAAGAATGGCGAATTCGTCAATGGAGGTAATCTGCGGGTTTCATTGAAAAGAGTTCCGCGGGCGGCAAAGTGTGATGTCAGGGACGGACATCGTAACCGGCCTTAGCCATGCAGCCCCAATAGATCAGGTTCACATTCTTGTTATGAATGAAGATATCCCGTTCCACTGAGGTCAGTGCCTTCTCGGCGGAATACGCGTCGCATTGCACCTTGGCATCACTGAAACGGGCGAACAACGCTGGATTGCTGTCCACGCGAAGCCCGCTGGAACGATCATAAAAGAACCAGGACGGACTGCATCCGGCAAGCAGGGCAATGAAGAGCAGTGCGATTTTGGACTTCATGATGAATGCCTCTCTAGTTGAAGACGCGGACGGGCAGCGGATAGTCCGCCTTGATTTCTACGGCACCGGGCGTGAGCATCACCCAGCAAGCATTATTCATCTTGTTTCCGCATGTGTCTTCAAATGTGAGCGCCGACGCCGGGCCTGGCATTAACTGCCCACCAGCTATGACGCACAGCGCCCCGGCGATCACCGTCAACACAGCTTTCATGTAAAGATCGGTCAATTTTCCCTCCTGCAGACATCCCACTGCTAGGAGAGCGAGTTAAGCACGCCACACAACCAATGTGGAGTCCGGGTTGGACGTTGGAGCTGCAGTGGTCAACGACTCACCAAGCCTCCCCATTAATCGCCGCCTCCGCCCGCGCCGAAAATCCATTGCCCGTCTCTTCGTGCAGCACAAGCGACGGCTCAAGGCTCAGCCCGGCGCGGCTGCCTTTGACGCCGGTGATGACAATTCGGATGGCGGCTTCAGAAGGCCTTGGAAGAATGGGCATGATCCGAAGCGCGCCAAAGCGCCCTTCGCAGGCAATCAAAATCTCTTTCAGCGAAGCGGGCCGCGCAATGACGGCCACGCCGCCGCCCGGCCTCAGCACCGCCGCCGCCGTGCGCAGCCAAGCCTCGAACATGCCGTCCGCCATCACATGCGCCGCCGCCTTCAGCGCGTCCGGCGTCGTCCGGTCGCGCGGCGAGTTGAACGGCGGGTTCATGATGACATAGTCGAACGACCGGTCGCAAAGGCCTGAATTGACTCTGGATTTACCAGCTAGAGAAACATCCGCTTCAAGCACAGAAAGTCGGGAAGAGAGGGCGGCATTCTTTTCATGGTTGATCGTGCGGCGCGCAAACTCCGCCATGACCGGATCATTCTCAACAAGCGTCACACGCGCCGACTGGCAGCGCGCAGCAACCGCCATCCCCGCCGCGCCCGCCCCCGCGCCGAAATCCGCAACGGCACCGTCGAAACCGGACGGAACGGCGGCGGCCAAAATCATCGCGTCGACGCCGGATCGGTGCCCTTCCTTCTCCGGCTGGACGACAATAAACTTCCCCCGGTGAAACGCGTCAACCGTGCCGCCGCTCACTTGAGATTATCCCCCAGCCCCGCATCCCGCATCAGCTGCCGCGCCCGCGCTTCCTCATCCGCATCCACCATTATCCGGCGCGGCAGAACGCCGATAGAGCCGTCCAGAATGCTCATGTTCTGGTCGGCGACAAAATGCGCAATCTCAGAGTCGCGCAGCAGCGCCTCGACATAAGAGATCAGCACGGCGTCATTGGTGCGCATGAGTTCGATCATGATTGGGATGTTGCAATTCGGGGAAGGTATTGCAAGCGCCGCTGTCCTCTCTCCCGTCCTGGAATTGAGGCGGCGAAATTGACGCGCGCAATTGACAGAATTGACGCGAAGCATTTTATGGGCTCACCGCGACAGTGAGGCTGAGCAATCCAAATGACCGTCAAGGAACCACGCCTCCTGCGCACCGGCATACTCGGCTGCGGCCCCATCGCGCAGTTCGCGCATTTTGAATCGGCGGCCAAGGCGAAGAATGTTGAGCTTTACGCCATCTGCGACGTGGCGGCGGACCTTGTGCAGCGCATGGGCGACACATGGCGGCCCACAAAGCGCTATCATGACTATGACGCGATGCTGGCCGACCCGGAGCTGGAGGCGGTCATCATCGCCACTTCCGACGCTTTCCATGTCCCGGCCTCCATCATGGCGCTGGAGGCCGCGAAACATGTCCTGTGCGAAAAGCCGGTTGCCGTATCGGTCGAGGAGGCGGAAGCCTTGCAGAAGGCCGTGCGCGCCTCCGGCAAGGTGCTGCAGGTCGGCCATATGAAGCGCTTCGACCCCGGTCTTGAGGCGGCGCGCGATTTTGTCCGGGACGATATGGGTGGGCTGCTCGCGTTCAAGGCCTGGTACTGCGATTCCACTCACCGTTACACAATGACCGACGCCGTGCAGCCGCTGCCGATTTTGAGCGGCGGTGCGAGGAAGCCGTCGGGAAATCCCAAGGCCGATCTCAAACGCTATTACATGCTCGCCCATGGCAGCCATCTGGCCGACACCGCCCGCTTCTTCTGCGGCCCCATCCGCGAGGTGCAGGCGCGGCTGCATGAGAAGTTCGGCGCTTATTCATGGTTCGTCGACGTGGCGTTCGAAAACGGCTGCATCGGCCATCTGGACCTGACCGTCGCCGTGCGGATGGACTGGCACGAAGGGCTGACCATTTACGGCGAAAATGGCAGCGTGACCGCCAAGACCTATAACCCTTGGTACTACAAGAGTTCCGACGTCGAAATCTTCCACGAAAAAGACGCCACTTACAGACGCCCGCTCGGCGCCGACGGCCATTTCTACCGCCGCCAGCTGGAAGGCTTCGCCGATGTGATCCTGACCGGCGCGCCGATGCGCGGCGCGGACATTGAAGACGGCGTTGCGTCCGTGCGCGCCATGGCGGCGATAGCCCGCTCTGTCGAAACCGGCAAACCCAGTGCGGCTCGCCGATGTCAGCGGGCCGGTCTGATGCAGGCGGGGATTTTCGCCAAGACCTTCTTGCCGCTCCGGGCGTGCTCGGCGCGCTGCAAGCCGCGAAGGCGGCGGGGTTTGAAACCGTGCAGTTCAACATGGCCTGTTGCGGCCTGCCCGCCATGCCGGATGAAATCGCGGCGGAAACGATTGCCGAGATTGCCTCCGCAAGCCGGGAAACAGGTGTTTCCCTCGCCGCAATCTCCGCCACTTACAATATGATCCATCCTGAGCCAAAGGTCCGGGCGGACGGATTGCGGAAGCTGGAAGTCATCCTCAAAGCCGCGCGCGGCATGGGGACCGCGCTCGTTACCCTGTGCACCGGCACGCGCGACGCGCAGGACCAGTGGCGGCATCATCCGGACAATCGGGGCGCGGACGCCTGGCACGATTTGCTTGGCGAAATGGCCAAAGCCGCCGCGCTCGCCGATGCCAATATGGCGTTGACCTCGGCATTGAGCCAGAACTGGCCAACGTGGTCAATTCGGCGGACGCGGCAAAGAGGCTTTTGAATGAAGTCAAGTCCCCCCGCCTGCGCATCGTCCTCGACCCGGCCAATCTGTTTGAAACCGCGCTCCGAACAGGAACGCCGCAGCATCGTCGCCTACGCCGCCGAAACGCTTGCAGGCAGCATCTCCATGGCGCACGCGAAAGACCGCGATGCTGCGGGCGGCTTTGTCGCGGCGGGTACCGGCGTCATTGATTTTCCGCACTTCCTGGCCTGCCTCAGACAGTCCGGCTTCGACGGCCCGCTGGTGGCGCATGGCTTGAGCGAGGCCGAAGCGCCCGCCGTATCCGCTTTGCTCGCCAAGGCGATGCGCGCATGAGCCGGCACGAGCTCATCAGGGACGGCGCGGCGCTTGCCGGCATCGAGATTGGCGAAGGTCCGGCGGTGATTTTCCAGCACGGCCTCGGCGGCGACGAGGCGCAGGTCTCCGCGCATTTCCCCGAACATGGCTTCCGCCGCCTGACGCTGGAATGCCGCGCGCAGGGCCGCTCGGAGCCGGGCGATCCAGCCCATTTTTCCATACAAACTTTCGCCGATGACGTCCTCGCCTTTGCCGGTGCGCGCGGCGTTGAGCGCTTCGCCCTCGGCGGCATTTCAATGGGCGCGGCGATTGCGCTGAACATCGCCGTTCGGCATCCCGACCGCGTTGACGCGCTCATCCTCGCGCGGCCCGCCTGGGGTTTCGAAAATGCGCCGGAGAACATGCGGGCGCTGGCGGAAGTTGCCGCTCATCTTGTCAACGGAGGCAAAGAGGCTTTTAAAAATTCAGCGCTCGGCCAGCGTCTCGCCATGGAGGCCCCGGACAATCTCGCCTCCATGCTCGGCTTCTTCGGCCGCGCGGACCTTGCAACCACCGCCAAACTGCTGAGCGCAATCGCTGCGGACGGGCCGGGCGTGAGCCGGGAACAGGCCGCTTCGATCAAAGTTCCAACGCTCGTCATCGGCAATGATCTCGACATCGTGCATCCAATGCCGCTGGCAAAGGAGATCGCCGGTCGCATTCCCGGTGCGCAATACGTGGAAATCGCGCCGAAATCACTGGACAAGGCGGTTCATGCGCAAGAATTCAAAGAAACTGTGAAGAAGTTTTTGGCCCAGAAGGAAATTGCAACATGACCACCCGCCCCGCCCCCAACTGGTTCGAATCCCTCCCGTCCAACCGCCTTCTCGTCGAAATGTCGCTCTGGTCCGCCGATCTCGCGCGGCTCGAATCCGACCTTATCCGCGTCAATGAAGGCACCGACATTTTCCACATCGACGTCGCCGACGGCCATTTCTCTCCCGCCTTCCTCTTCTTCCCAGACCTTGTGGCCCGCCTGCGCAAGGTCACTGCCAAACCTTTCCACGTACATCTGATGGTCGCCGACGCCGTTCTCATGTCCCAGATCGATCAGTTCGCCAAAGCGGGCGCGGACCTTATCAGCGTGCATGTGGAGAATGCCAACGCTGCGGAGGCGCTGGAAGACATCACACGGCGCGGCATTAAGAGCGGCGTGGTGCTGCAGGTGCAGACGCCCGTTGCCGCCGCCGCGCCGTTGATGTCCCATATCGACATGCTGACGCTTCTGGGCACGCGCATCGGCGTCAGCGGCCAGTCGCTCGACGACACCGCCCCCGCCCGCCTCATCGAGGCGCGCAAGCTCGTGGCGGATAAGGTCAAAGGCCGCCGCGTCATAACCGCCGCCGATGGCGGCATCCGCGAGCATACGGTTCCTTTGCTGCGCCAGTCCGGCGCGGAGACGGTGGTCATGGGCTCCTTGGCGTTTGGCGCGCCGGATTTCGCCGCCCGCATCGAGTGGGTGCGCGGGCAAGTCGCCTGAAATGGCGCTCGCGCTCGCCATCGATCTCGGAGGCACGCAGCTGCGCGCCGCCTTAGTCAACGAGCGCGGCGAGCTGCTCAGCCGCGCCTCGCTGGCGACGGACGTCCAGGGCGGGCCGAAAGCAGTTTTAAAGCAGATGCTGGAAGCGGCGGACGCGGCCGGCTTTTCACTGAGCCGGGAGCAAATCACCGGCTGCGGCATCTGCGCGCCCGGTCCGCTCGACAGCGACACTGGAACCATCATCGGTATCCCGACCCTTCCCGGCTGGGAGAATTTCCCGCTGCGTGCCGCGCTCTCAGAGGCGCTTGGCCTGCCCGTCATCCTCGAAAACGATGGCATCGCCGCCGCAAACGGCGAATGGAAATTCGGCGCGGGCAGGGGCCTTTCCCACTTGGTCTATGTCACGGTCTCAACCGGCATAGGCGGCGGCGTGGTAGTGGACGGCAGGCTGATGCGCGGCCGCCGCGGCATGGCCGGCCATGTCGGCCATCTGATGATCGACCCCAACGGCTCGCGCTGCGCCTGCGGCGGCCATGGCTGCTTCGAAGCCCACGCCTCTGGCACCGCGCTCAACGCCGCCGCCCGCAAAATCGGCTTTGCCGACGGCAGGAGCCTTGTGTCAGCCGCCCGCGAAGGCAACCGCGCCGCGCTTGCCCTCATGGACCAGGAAGCTGACTTCCTCGCCTACGGCTTCGCCAGCCTGCTCCACCTCTACAGCCCGGAAAAACTCATCATCGGCGGCGGCGTCTCGCAGGCGCTGGACTTGATGGCGGGGCGGATCAGTGCGGGGATGCGGGAGATATTGATGCCGCCGTTCCGGGACGTGGAGGTGGTGAAAGCGGCGCTGGGCGATGATGCGGGACTGGCGGGGATGGGGAGGCTGGTGTTTGAGGGTCGGTGTGAGGAGTCTCTTCCACGGCTTGCAATTTGAGATTATTCAGAATATCTATATATTATGAATATTCCAAAGGAACCTCTTCCCTTGCGCACCTTCAGCACTGTCGAACTCACCCAGCAAATCGGCGAAGTGACCCACGCCGCCTCTCGCGAACCCGTGACCATCACCCATCACCGCAAACCGCGTTTTGTGCTGATGAGCATGGAGGACTTTGAAAAGATGCGCGAGGGCGGGCGGCCGAGGCGCGCCTATGGCATTGGCGAGACGCCGCCGGAACTGGCGGATATGCTCGCGTCTGAGCTTGAGCGGCGCGTCGGCGATGGCGCGGTCGATTATGCCGACTGAGCCTTTCAAGGAAGGACATATTGTCCGATACCCTTATTTATGGCTCTGGCAGCGCGATCTTGGCCGGGAAGAAGGCGAAAAGGACCGCCCAGCCTGCCTCGCTTTGATGTTCAGAAACGAGACGCAGAATCTGACCCATCTGGTCTTGCTCGCGATCTCGGGCACACCGCCAAGGCAGGACCAAACCGCGATTGAAATCCCGCAGCTTGAACTGAGGCGGGCCGGACTGACAGAGGCAAAGCGCGGCTGGATCACCGTTTCAGAATACAATTATGATATTCTCGAGCGTTCTTGGGATTTCCCTGTGCACACGCCGCCTCGAGGCCGGTTCAGCCGACCCTTTTTGCGTCAGGTGCAAGCGGCGGTTCTGGAAACGATCCGCCGCAAATCTGGCCGCGTTGACCGCCTAGTGTGATTGGTTGGCGCTTCTTGGCAACAGCGCCAGCCAAGCCGCATATCTTGCGCTCCGTCTACCCCCGCAGCGCCGCCAGCCCCACGCCCGCGCTCTCAAACCCGCCGTCCGCCGCAATCACCTGCCCGGTCACATAGGACGCCTTTTCCGAGCATAGAAACACGATCAGCTCGGCGATCTCCCGCTCGCTGCCATCGCGGTTCAGCGGGATCGCATCGTGGTAGGCGGCGATGATTTGCGGCGAATGCACGGCCATTGCGAGCTTGGTGCGCACCGGGCCGGGGCAGACGCAGTTGGCGCGGATGCCATGTTCGCCAAGCTCCACCGCCTGCTGTTTGGTCAGATGAATGACGGCGGCCTTGGACGTGCCGTAGGCAACGCGCAGCGTCGAGGCGCGCAGGCCCGAGATCGAGGCGATGTTGACCAGCGCGCCGCGTGTTTCCTTCAACGCCGGTATGGCCGCCTGCGAAACGAGGAACACGCCGTCAAGATTTGTTTCCATCACCCGCCGCCAGGCCGCAAAGCCGGTTTCCTCAATGGGGCCGAATTCAGCGACACCCGCATTGTTGATGACGGCGTCAATGCTGCCAAAGCGTGCGCGCACGTCGCTCACCATTGCGTCCACCTGGCCGGGCTCAGAAATATCGCAGAAAAACGGCTTCGCGCCGTCCAGCTCCTCCGACGCATCGCGCAGCGCCTCGGCATCGCGGTCGATCATCGCCGCCCGCCAACCCTGTTCGATGAACAGCTTTGCCGTCGCCAGCCCGATCCCGCGCGCCGCGCCGGTCACCAAAGCGGTTTTCATGGTCATTTGTATCCTGCTGTTACGGCAATCGGGTGCCCGCCCGTGATAATGCAAGGCTCGGCGGAAGCAAGACACATGCGCCGCCACTGCACACACCGTTTCCGCCCCGCGCCAATTCGCCGCTTGAGCTTGCCGCGTTCCTTTTCTAAACTGGCTCAAATAGCCGGAGCATCATTGTGGGCGTAGTTCTGCCGCTGGACGAGAAGAAGAGGAGCGGCGGGTCGGTCAGGCCGTTGATGGATCTGACCAACGCCGACATGCGCCGCGTCAACGAGCTGATCCTGTCCAAGGCCGGATCGGACGTGGAGATGATCCCCGAGCTTGCCAGCCACCTGATCAATTCCGGCGGCAAGCGGCTGCGGCCGATGCTGACGCTGGCGGCTGCCAAGATGTTTGGCTTTGAAGGCGACGCCCATGTCAAGCTCGCCACTTCAGTCGAGTTCATGCACACGGCAACGCTCCTGCACGACGACGTGGTCGATGAAAGCGATCTGCGGCGCGGGCGCAAGACGGCGCGGATGATCTGGGGCAACCAGGCGAGCGTGCTTGTCGGCGATTTTCTCCTTGGTCAGGCGTTCCGCATGATGGTCGATGTCGGCTCGCTGGAAGCTTTGGACGTGCTCTCGACTGCCGCCTCCGTCATCGCCGAAGGCGAGGTCATGCAGCTGTCGGCGGCGAAAAACCTGGAGACGACCGAGGACGAATATCTTTCCGTCATCAAGGCGAAGACCGCCGCGCTCTTTTCAGCGGCCGCCGAAGTTGGTCCCATAATTGCCAGAACCGGTCGCTCCGAGCGGGCGGCGCTGCGCTCCTACGGCCTCAATCTCGGCCTCGCCTTCCAGCTGGTTGACGATGCGCTCGACTATGGCGGCAATGCCCGCGATCTTGGCAAGAATGTTGGCGATGATTTCCGCGAAGGCAAGGTCACGCTCCCCGTCATCCTCGCCTACCGGCGCGGCACAGACAATGAGCGCGGATTCTGGCGCGGCACGATCGAGGCCGGCGAGGCGTCGAACGAATCGCTCGAAAAAGCCCTCGGCCTGATGACCCGCTACGGCGCGATCTCCGACACAATCCAGCGAGCCCGCCATTTCGGCGCCATCGCCGAAGACGCCCTTGCCCCACTGCCCGCCTCTGCGGAGAAGGATGCGCTGCTGGAGGTCATCGAGTTCTGCATTTCTCGGGTGAATTGAGCCTTATTCCCAGCCGCTCAGCACATCGTGAATATGGCGTCCGCTTCGTTCCTTGCCCTTCACACGTAAAAAGGCCATTGTTAACGTCATTGTAAATCAATGATTTGCATAAGATGTTCACGGAAATTCACCGAAAAAGGCACTTGAATGCGGCGCATTGCTCTTGGACTGTTCACCACAACGGCGCTTCTGGCGTTCGGCGCGCCAACTTTTGCCGCAGCCCCGGCGTCAGACTCCGCCAAGCCGGTGCGCGCCACCTCGCTCTCCGGCGCACTTCTGTCGGCGCAGGTCGCCGAGCGCGACAATGATTTCGACGGAGCAATTGATTTTTACCAGCAGGCGCTCGGCTTTGATCCGGGAAATCAGGGTTTTGAGCAGAGCCTGATGGTGGCGCTCATCACCAAGGGCGAATTCGACAAGGCGCTGCCCTATGCCGAGCGCCTCAAAGCCGTGCCGGAGATCGAGCGGGTTTCGCGCATCGCACTGGCCGTGAATGCCGTCAACAAGGATGATTTTGTCCAGGCGGAAACGCTGTTGAAACTGGCGCTGCAGAACGACCTCGACCGGCTGGTCTCAGGCCTGATGTCCGCTTGGGTCAAACAAGGCGCCAAGGACACAGACGGCGCAATCAAAGTCATCACAGAATTACAGGGCCCGGACTGGTACGACGTGTTCAAGCGCATCCACAAGGCGCTGATCCTCGACAATGCCGGCAAGGCTGAAGCGGCGCAGGCCGCCTATCAGGAGGCGCTTGACACGCCGGATGCCAGCGCCGCGCCTGAAGCTTGGCTGCGGCTTTTGGAGTCTTATGCCGGGTTCCATGCGCGCGCCGGCAGAAAAGATCTGGCGCTCGCTGTGCTGGACCGGGGCGAAGATTTCGCGCCCGAGCGTCCGGCGCTGAAAGCCCTGCGCATGGGCATTGAGGCCAATCAATCCTTGCCGCCTGTCATATCAAGCGCCCGCGACGGCGTCGCGGAAGTGCTGTTCGGCATCGGAACCGCGATCAAGCGCGAAGGCTCTGAAGCCTTTTCCAAACTCTATCTCGAGCTGGCGCTCGCAGCGCGGCCGAAGGAGGATGTGACGCTGATCCAGCTCGCGGCCCTTGCGGAAGAGATGAGCCAGCAGCAGAACGCCATTGATCTTTACAGCCAGGTTGACGCAGGCTCGCCCTATAAGCGCGCCGCCGAGCTGCAGCTTGGCCTCAACCTCGCCGATCTCGACAAGCGCGATGAGGCGGTGAAACATCTGACCGCCTTGCTGGATGCCGAGCCGACCGACACCCGTGCTTATCTGGCGCTCGGCGGCGTCTATGGCGCCAAGAAGGATTTCAAATCCGCCGCCGCCATCTATGACCGCGCCGAAACGGCCATCACCGCGCCGCTGCGCAGCCACTGGAACCTGTTCTACCAGCGCGGCATCGCCTATGAGCAGCTCGACATCTGGCCGAAGGCCGAAGAGAGCTTCCGCAAGGCGCTGAAACTATATCCCGATCAGCCCAATGTGCTGAATTATCTCGGCTATTCCTACGTGGACCAGAACAAGAACCTCGACGAGGCGGTCGGCATGATCCGCAAAGCGGTCGAGCTGCGGCCCGATGACGGCTACATCGTCGACTCGCTTGGCTGGGCCTATTACCGGCTCGGCAAGTTCGAAGACGCGGTGATCGAGCTCGAACGCGCCATCAAACTGCGCCCTGAGGACGCGACGATCAACGACCATCTCGGCGACGCCTACTGGCAGGTGGGCCGCAAGCTCGAGGCCCGCTTCCAGTGGCAGCACGCCATCGACGGCAAGCCGGAGGAGGCGGAGCTTGTGAAAATTCAGGCCAAGCTCAAGGCGCCCGCGCCGCTGGTGGCGGAGGCGAATGCGGGGAAAGGGTGATCCTAACCCGCCACGATGTGTGTATCTACATTGTTGACACGATTGGCCGTCTCCACTATTGCATTGATTTGATCGTCTTGGGAGAATCCGATGCGTGCAATCGTGAAAAAATGGGGTAACAGCGCCTCGGTGCGCATCCCGTCTTCTGTCATGGAGGCGGCAAAGCTCAAGCTTGATTCAGTGGTCGATGTCCGTGAAGAGCTGGGAAATATCGTCATTACGCCCTTGCTTGCGCCCGAGATTGATCTGGATGAGCTGCTTGCCGGCGTAACCGATGAAAACATCCATTCCGGCATCGACTTCGGCGCGCCTCTCGGCAAAGAGGCGTTCTAGTGGCGGAATTCGTGCCGGAGGCGGGCGATGTTGTCTGGCTGCAGTTCAGCCCGCAGGCTGGCCATGAGCAAGCCGGACACCGTCCCGCGATTGTACTCAGCCCAGCGGGCTACAACGGCAAGACCAGCCTGATGCTGTGCTGTCCGATGACGACACAGGTGAAGGGCTACCCGTTTGAAGTGTCGATTTCGGGCGGGGGCGTTGTCTTGGCCGATCAAGTCAAAAGTGTTGATTGGCGGGCGCGCAAGGCCAAGCGCAAAGGCAGGATTTCGGAATTGGAGCTGGCGGAAGTGCGCGGCAAGGCCACTGCTTTGATTGGCAAAGGGTAGCGTGAAAAGCCGCAATGCTTGACCCATCTCCACCGCAACAATAAAACGCGCCTGCTGCTCAAATCCTTCTGGTGAAATCATTGTCCGACAATGCCCCCCACATGCACCCCTCCCGCTCCTTCCAGGGCCTGATCCTGACGCTCCACGCCTATTGGGCCGCGCATGGCTGTGTCATTCTCCAGCCCTATGACATGGAGGTCGGCGCCGGCACATTCCATCCGGCCACCACTTTGCGCGCCCTCGGCCCAAAGCCATGGAAAGCCGCCTATGTTCAGCCCTCGCGCCGCCCCAAGGACGGGCGTTATGGCGAGAATCCGAACCGGCTGCAGCACTATTACCAATATCAGGTGATCCTGAAGCCGAACCCGTCCAATCTACAGGAGCTCTATCTCGGCTCGCTCGCCGCCATCGGGATTGACCCGCTGCTGCATGACATCCGCTTTGTCGAGGACGACTGGGAAAGCCCGACGCTCGGCGCCTGGGGCCTTGGCTGGGAATGCTGGTGCGACGGGATGGAGGTCTCGCAGTTCACTTACTTTCAGCAGGTCTGCGGCATCGAATGCGCCCCTGTGGCGGGCGAACTCACATACGGCCTTGAGCGGCTCGCCATGTATGTGCAGGGCGTCGACAATGTCTATGACCTGAATTTCAACGGCCTGGAAGGAGATGAGAAGGTAACCTATGGCGACGTTTTCCTACAGGCCGAGCAGGAATATTCGCGCCATAACTTCGAATTCGCCAACACCGAAACCCTGCTCCGCCATTTTGTGGACGCCGAAAACGAATGCAAGGCGCTCCTCGCCGCCGGCGCTCCCGCTGCCAATGCCAACGACCCGCGCCACAAAATGGTGCTGCCCGCCTATGACCAGTGCATCAAGGCGAGCCACGCCTTCAACCTCCTCGACGCGCGCGGCGTCATCTCGGTGACCGAGCGGGCCAGCTATATCCAGAAGGTGCGGGCGCTGTCGAAAGAGTGCGGCGAGGCGTTTTTGCTGACGGATGCGGGCGGGGCTGGAGCCCATTCCTGAACGCTGCGTCGTCCGATCCGGCCTTTTGCTTTCCCGCGAATAGTGGTCCAGTATCCCCTGACGCAAACGGGAGGACGAAACATGGCCAAGGGACAAATCGCGGCGCGGCAGCCCATTCCTGTCGATGTCGAGGCGGGCAAGGATTATTTCTGGTGCCAGTGCGGCAGGTCGCAGAGCCAGCCGTTCTGCGACGGTTCGCACAAAGGCTCCGAGTTTCGGCCGGTAATGTGGCACGCCGACGCCGACGAAACCAAATATTTCTGCGCCTGCAAACAGACAGGCGGTCAGCCGTTTTGTGACGGCAGCCATAAGGCGCTGCCTGCTTCCTGATTCAACCCAGCAGCCCCAGCTCGCTCACCGGCAGGCTCCCAAACTGCGCATCCGAAAGCCGCTCCACCGCGCGGCGCGTGCCGGGGATCGGCTTGGCGTTCAGCGCGTCCACGTGCGTCACGAACAGGATCGTGAGGCAGAGTGCGTGAAGAATGGGGCGGAGCGGTTTCATGTAAGTCTGTCGCGTCAGGCGGCAGAAAGGTTCAAAGGCGGCGTTACGCCGCTTTCCGCATTTGGATCACACACGGTTCCCGCACAATAATGTGACGAATTGACTGAAAACCATCCCAATCCATTGCAGACACACGTCGTAAAACTGCCATCGGGATCATGGTGATCGCGGCGCCGCGACACGCGGAATCAATATCGACGATGGGAGAACTCCATGAAGAATACATTTTTGGGAGCAGCCTTGGCGCTGTCGCTGACCGCCGGGGCTGCATCAGCCGCAAATATTGTTGAGACTGCGCAGGGCGCTGGAACATTCGGCACACTGATCGCGGCAGCGAAAGCGGCGGGATTGGCCGACGCGCTTGCGACGGGCAAGAACCTCACCGTGTTCGCACCGACCGATGAGGCCTTCGCCAAGCTGCCTGCGGGCACTGTCGAAAGCCTGCTCAAGCCGGAAAACAAGGACCAGCTCGCAGCAATCCTGCTCTACCATGTGTTGCCGCGCAAATTGTCCGCCGGTCAGATACCCTCCAAGGCAATCCATGTGCGCACGCTGAAAGCCTCAGGTGATCGCACGCTCGCCATCAGGAAGAAGGGCGGCGGCGTCACAGTGGACAATGCCAAAGTCATCGCCGCCGACATTCAGGCCGATAATGGCATCATCCATGTGATCGACACAGTGATGCTGCCGAAAAGCTAGAAATAACGGAACAAGGAAAAGGCGTCAGAGCAGGCGCCTTTTTTTGTTGCAGAATTTATAAATCGGGTATCTGGCATAATATACAGGTGTGGGGCGCTTACGATGCTTGTTGAATTTGGATCAATAAAGATTCAATACAAATTTTATCAATATTTTATCAAATCTTTCATTGATTTGATCAGGTGCGGGCCCATTTATAACAATGCCTTGTGACATTTAAGCGAGGCACAGTCGAAGCAAAAATCGGGAGTTTGTTTATGAAGAAGATTATTCTGAGCACTGCGCTGGCCCTGTCCATGGGCGCATCGGGCGCTTTGGCCGCGAACATTGTTGAGACTGCGAAGGGAGCTGGCACGTTCTCGACACTGCTGGCGGCGGCCGAAGCTGCGGGTCTTGCCGAAGCTCTGGCAACCGGCAAGGACCTGACCGTGTTCGCGCCGACGGACGACGCCTTCAAGAAGCTCCCCGCCGGAACGGTGGAAGACCTCTTGAAGCCGGAGAATAAGGCAAAGCTTGCCGCGATTCTCTCCTACCATGTTGTCGGCTCAAAAATCATGGCCGCTGACATCGCCGATGGCAAAGCCGAAGTGAAGACTATCAAGGAAGGCGGTGACAACATGATCGAGGTCATGAAGAGCGCCGACGGCGTCACGGTTGACGGCGCAAAAGTTGTGACCGCCGACATCGCCGCAGACAATGGCGTCATTCACGTCATCGATACAGTTATCCTCCCAAAGGACTGATCTGGCCGAGGCCGGACCGAAAGGGCGCACTCGTGGCGCCCTTTTTCTTGCAGGTGACAATAAACGGGTGGCTTGCTAAGGCGCGCGCAGCAAATTTTGACCGCGAGTGACCATGCCAGACCTGCTTCTTGAACTGAGATCCGAGGAAATCCCCGCCCGCATGCAGCGCAAGGCGGCTGGCGATTTGAAGAGGCTTTTGACCGACGGTCTGGTCGAAGCCGGGCTGACCTATGAAGCGGCGCGGGAATATTGGACGCCGCGCCGTCTGGCGCTCGACCTGCGCGGTCTAACCGCGCGGTCCAAAGATGTGCGGGAAGAGCGAAAAGGCCCATCTGTCTCCGCGCCGCAGCAGGCCATTGACGGTTTCGTCCGCGCCGCCGGACTTGCCTCCATTTCCGAAGCCCAAATACAAAACGACCCGAAAAAAGGCGATTTCTATGTGGCTGTCATCTCAAAGCCGGGCAGGGCGGCGGGCGAAGTCATCGCCGAGCTGATGCCGCGCATCATCCGCGAATTCCCCTGGCCAAAGTCGATGCGCTCCGGCAAGGCCTCGGCCAAGCCCGGCGCGCTCAAATGGGTTCGCCCGCTGCAAAGCATCGTCTGCATGCTCTCCACCGAGCCGGAAGAGCCGGTTTTGGTAGAGTTCGAGGTGGACGGCATAAGCTCCGGCAATGTCACCTACGGCCACCGCTTCCACGCGCCCGAAGCCATCACTGTCAAGCGCTTCGAGGACTACACCGCCAAACTTGAGAAGGCCAAAGTCGTGCTCGACGCCGAACGGCGCAAAGAGATCATCCTCGCCGACGCGAAGAACCTTTGCTTTGCGCAGGGTCTGGAGCTGATCGAGGACGAGGCGCTGTTGGAGGAAGTCTCCGGACTGGTCGAATGGCCGGTCGTTTTGATGGGCGAGTTTGAGGCGGATTATCTGACGATACCGGCGGAAGTGATCCGGCTGACGATCAAGACCAACCAGAAGTGCTTCGTCACGCGCGCCGCAGGCGGCGAACTCTCCAACAAATTCATCCTCGTCGCCAATATCGAAGCCAAGGACCACGGCGCGGAAATCGCGCGCGGCAATAGCAAGGTCGTGCGCGCGCGCCTGTCCGACGCCCTGTATTTCTGGAAGACCGATCAGGGGAATGTGCCGGACCTCAAGGATTTGCAGGCATCAGCAGAGAAGTTCGGGCTTGACCTGTCAAAACCCCTCGACCAGCGCATGGCGCGGCTCGATCATTTGAATGTGACGTTCCACGCCAAGCTGGGACGCAGGGCGAGCGGGTGATGCGGATTGCGAAATTGGCGGAGGAGCTGGCTACCTCATCGTCGGCGCAGACGCTGGGCCGAAGCCCGCCGCGCCGCCATCCTCTGCAAAGCCGACCTGCAAACCGAAGTGGTCGGCGAGTTCCCCGAGCTTCAGGGCCTGATCGGCCGCAAATACGCCGCCCTGCAAGGCGAGCACCCGTCCGTCGCCGCCGCCATCGAGGACCATTGGAAACCCCAAGGCCCCGCCGACCGCGTGCCGTCCGACCCGGTGGCCATCGCCGTGGCGCTGGCGGACAAGCTGGACACGCTGGTGGGGTTCTGGGCGATTGACGAGAAGCCGACCGGGAGCAAGGACCCATATGCGCTGAGGCGGGCGGCGCTGGGTGTGGTTAGGATTGTGCTGGAGCAGAGGATAGTTGAGTCTCAATCTCAATTTTGTCATTGATCAATGGATCCAATGGATTCAGCGTAGCGTTTCAAAAACACCAAATATATCAGGATCGCTTCAATGACTACATTGCAAAATCCTTCCATTTCGGCAAAATTGATGAATTTACTGAATTGATCGCCTTCGGAAGACGGCCTCTGACATATCAGAAAGAAAATAGTGAATGAGTCCTTTGTAAACGTTATTCTCGATAGAATGTATCCTAAGGCTTCCGCGAGCATCTTCGCAATCTTCGTAATCGAACGGTTTCAGCAATTGACCAAGCGAACAAGGCACTTCGCCTCGACTTTGTTCGACAGCGCTCGAAAGCTACCTCCGTTCGCCAAGGCATCGCTGCATGAGCGGAGTGACGCAAGCGCACGTCAGTCAACGACGACCTCCTCGCCATCGCCCGCCGCGTCGAGGCGCTCACCGCCTTCATCAACACCGAAGACGGCAAAAACCTCGTCGCCGGCTACAAGCGCGCCGCCAATATTCTGGCCGCCGAGGAGAAGAAGGGCGCAATGGTGGACAATGTCATCGACGCCACCCTTTTCACCGCGCCGGAGGAGACAGCACTGTTCGAAGCGGTGAATCAATCTTCGAACCTTGCCGGGCAGGCCATTGAAAAGGAAGACTATTCCGGCGCGATGCAGGCGCTTAGCCTGCTGCGTGAGCCGGTTGATTCATTCTTTGAGAAAGTGCTCGTAAACGATTCAGACGACAGGGTCCGTCTGAACCGGCTGGCCCTGCTCGCTGAAATAAGAAGGGCGACCGCAAGGGTCGCCGACTTCTCGAAAATTGCAGGTTGACCAGCCTTATCTGACCTCAACTGTCCTCGGCGGAGCAGTTTCTTCCATCGGCGCCTCCGCTTTTGTCTCTGGCTCCGGCGCTGGCTCCGGCGCTGTGGCGGGCGCGGCTTCCTTTGGCGCCATCACAACCGGACTATCCGAGCTTTCGCCGCCGCGCAGCACCGTCGGCATATTGGTTGGCATGCCAAACGCGTCAACCATGGCTCTGCTCTTCGGCGCGGGGCCTTCCGCCGCTTCTTCCGGCTTGGGGCAGATATCGACGCTGCAGTCGAGCGGCCGGCCCAGATAGATGAAGGATCCATGCTCGGCCCCCTGCTTGAAATTGACAGTTTCAAACGGCTGGGCGGCTGCGGGGGCGGCAAAGGTCAAAAGGCCGACGGTTGCCAGAAGGAGGCGTTGGAAGGATTTCAAGGGAGGGCTCCACCTGTTGGTTCAACCATTCTTATATGCAAAAATCCTTTGTAATCCGTTTGACGGCTTGCTTAACAAATCATGAGCTTTCCGCTTTCTTGCCGTTTTGCCGCCGCATCTATAGGAGAGCGGCAAAGGGGAAAGCCGGATGCCAACGATCATGATGCCTTGCGCCGCAGGCATCGCCCGCGCCGTGGCAACGCTCGCGGCCGGCGATATCGCCGCGCTGCCGACCGAGACGGTCTACGGCCTTGCCGCAGATGCGTCTAATGGACAGGCCGTGGCGAGGATCTTTGCCGCCAAAGGCAGGCCAAGCTTCAACCCTCTCATCTGTCATGTCTCCGGCCTCGGTATGGCGCAGATGTTTGGCGTCTTCGATCCGGTCTCGGAGCGTCTGGCGCATGCCTTCTGGCCGGGCCCGCTGACCCTTGTTCTGCCGCTGCGCGAAGGCGCAGCCATTCATCCGCTCGTCACCGCTGGACTTCCGACGATTGCTCTGCGCGCGCCAAAGGGCGTCGTCTGCGAAATCATCACCCTCCTTGGCCGCCCTGTCGCCGCGCCAAGCGCCAACTCATCCGGCAGGATCAGCGCCACGACCGCACAGGCCGTGTCCGATGACCTCGGCGATGCCGTGCCGCTGATCATAGACGGCGGCCCGTCGCACGTTGGGCTTGAATCCACGATTGTGAAAGTGGAGGGCGGCAAGGTCCGTCTGCTGCGCCCCGGCGGCGTTCCGGTGGAGGAGATTGAGAATGTGCTGGGCATGAAGCTGGAGCGTGCCGGGGGCGGGGCCGTCGAAGCACCGGGCATGCTGGAAAGCCACTACGCGCCGAACGCTGTGCTGCGGCTCAATGTGGACCGGGCACTTCCCGGCGAAGCGCTGCTGGCCTTCGGTGCCAAACGCGCGGCCGGCGCGGCCAATGCATCCCAGATGCTCAATTTAAGCGAGGCAGGCGACTTAACCGAGGCTGCGGCGAACCTGTTTGCGCATCTGCTGGCGCTGGATAAGGGCGGCGCTCGGACAATTGCAGTTGAGCCGGTCCCCATGCGCGGCCTTGGCGAAGCCATCAACGACCGGCTGGCCCGCGCCGCCGCGCCGCGTGGACAATAGGCGGTTCGGCCTCTAGTTATCATTCGAACTGGATTGACTTCCCCCTCTGCCGCCTTCGGCGGCGTCTCCCCCACAAGGGGGGAGATTGGGCGCCGCGCTTAACCTCCCCCCTTGTGGGGGAGGGGCCGCGCTCTCGCGCGGCGGAGGGGGGAAGTCAATTCAGCCCTAACCCGCAGGCGCATACATGCTCACTTCTTCGCTCATCGCCCAGTTCAGCGCCATCACCGGCGAAAAACACGCGCTCACCGCCCCGCAGGACATCGCCCCCCACCTCATCGAAAACCGCGACCTCTTCCACGGCAAATCGCCGCTCGTCCTCAAGCCCGGCTCCACCGCCGAAGTCTCCGCCATCCTCAAACTTGCCAACGAAACCAAGACCCCCATTGTGCCGCAAGGAGGCAACACCGGTCTTGTCGGCGGCCAGGTGCCTGACGCCAGCGGCGGGCAGATCATTGTCTCCCTGTCGCGCATGAACCGCATCCGCGAGGTCGACGCCGAGGGCGAGTGCATCGTCGCGGAAGCAGGCGTCATCCTCGATACGCTTTCAAAGACTGCTCAGGAGCATGGCCGCCTGTTCCCGCTCTGGCTCGGCTCGGCCGGAACCTGCCAAATCGGCGGCAACCTCTCTTCCAACGCCGGCGGCACGCAGGTTCTGGCTTATGGCAATATGCGGGACCTGTGCCTTGGGCTGGAAGTGGTTCTGCCGGGGGGAGATGTGCTGAACGGCCTGTCGCGATTGAAAAAGGACAATGCCGGCTATGACCTGCGCAATCTCTTCATCGGCGCGGAAGGCACGCTCGGCATCATCACCGCTGCTGTGCTGAAGCTTTATCCCGCGCCCAAGGGCAGGTCCGTCGCCTGGGTGGGCGTCGAAAGTCCGGAAAAGGCGCTGCGCTTTTCCATGCGGCGCGCGCGGCGGGCGATCTGACCAGCATCGAACTTGTGGCGCGCATCGGCATGGAGTTCGCCCTGCGCCATGCCGCCGCGCGCGAGCCTCTCTCCGCCGCCGCGCCCTGGTACGTCCTTCTTGAATATTCCTCACGCCGGTCTGCTGAGGATGCGCAGGAGATGATGCGGCTTCTGTTGGAGACGGCTCTTGAGAAGGACATCATAACTGACGCCTCGATTGCCGCCAGCCTCCGGGAGCAGACGGAGTTCTGGAGTTTGCGCGAAAACCTGTCGCATGCGCAGAAGCCGGAAGGCGGCTCGATCAAGCATGATATTTCCGTGCCGGTGGCAAAGATTCCTGCTTTCATTCAAATTGCCGGGAAAGCGGTGCAGACACTCATCCCCGGCGCCCGCCTCGTCACCTTCGGCCATATGGGCGACGGCAATCTTCATTATAACATTTCCCAGCCAATCGGCGCGGATAGAGCCGCCTTTCTCGCCCGCTGGGACGAGGTCAACGCGCTCGTCCATGATATCGTTCATGAATTTTCCGGCTCGATTTCCGCGGAACATGGCATCGGCCAGCTGAAAAAAGCCGAGCTGACCCGCTACAAGCAGCCGCTGGCGCTTGACCTGATGCGCCGGATCAAGGGCGTTTTCGACCCGAACGGCATCATGAATCCCGGAAAATTAATCTGATCCCCGGCCGATCTTCATTGACCTTGCCAAGACCTTTCGCTCTCACCCGTCAAGTCGCATTCCGGTAACCACACGCAAAAGCAGTGAAAATTTAACCGAACTATTTAAGCCGGTTCGAGGAGGTGCGCCCCTATTGTCTGCGTAACGAGGCCAGCAACAAACGGCCCGAGGAGAAGACCGGAAAACCGGCTCTCAAGAGTGACAGGGAAGTAAAGACATGAACCAGGCACGCAAGCCCGTTTGGGCTGGCCGCAACATGCGGCTCGATCCGTTCCGCCTCCCGCAGGCGGTGACCTATGCGACCCGCGACGCCGACGGCGACGTGTCCTTCACCATCGACGAGCGCGGCGCGGTCATCAAGCGCGTCCTGCCCAACAGCCATCTGCCCATGTCCATCGCCCTGCCGCCGAAAGCCTTCAAAGGCGTGACGGCGCGGGCGATTGAAGATGCAGAGGGCGAGGTCACCGTGACGCTCGAACTCATGCATAATGATCCGCAATTGTCAGTGCCGCTTCTGGTGGCCGATGATTTCGACGACATCGCCGCCGACTGGCGCGCCTGGTCGGAAGCTTTCGGTCTGCCGATGATGCTGGTAGAGGCCGACGGCATCGCCCGCCCGCTCGAAGAGAGCATCGGCGAGGTCAAAACCCAGCCCGTCAAACCCCGCCGCCATCCATCAAACGTCGCCGAGCGCCGCCCACGCTTTCTGGCGCGGCGCAAGACGGGGGATCTGGGGCTGCGCGTTGTGGTCAATGGCGACGAGATGATTTCGTTTGAGTAGGAAATCTCAGCGATAGACATCGCGCCGGTGGCCGATTTCCACGACCAGCACCACAAGCTTTGCGTCCTGCAGTTCGCAAATGATCCTGAAGTCGCCGACGCGATAGCGCCACAAATCGCCAAACCTTGATCCCTGCAGCGCCTTTCCGGTCTGGCGCGGGTCGGCGAGGTTCGCAATGCGGTCGCGCAGATAGTCGCGGATTCTCCTGGCGTCCGGCTTTCCAATTTTCGCAAGCTGATTGGCAGCGCTCTCGTCAATCTCAATCGTCCAAGCCAAGCTCGCGCCCCATCTCCTCCAACGTCATTGTGCGGCTCTCGCCGCGCTGCCTGCGCTCCAGCACGAGTTCCGCGCTGTAAATATCTTCAAGGTCATCGAGATGGGCTTCAATTGCCTCCCTTATATAAAATGTGCAGGTCCGCCCGGTCCTTGCGGCCAGCGACTGGAGGCGGTCAAAAGTCTCATCTGGAATGCGTATTGCGGTTTGCTTGCTCATGGCGGCAAAGTCCTGGGATGCGTGTATACCAGTGTAGCCGAACTTTAAGGACGCGTCATCCAGTTTTCCGCGTTCATTTTCCCGTGCAAAACGCGGATGACGTTTATCCCGTCGTCGGCCTTCCGAAAATACACGACATGTGAGCCTGCAAAAGTTTTGAGAAGCCCCGGACTCAAGTTCTCAGCGCTTCGAGCCAGCCCGGGATTATCCGCAATCACCTGCATAGCTGCTTCGATTTGCCGAACATAGGCCGCCACTTGCGTCCGGCCAAACTTCTGAGCCGTCCAGGCCTTGATTGCCACAAGGTCTTTTCTCGCTGCTGCCGAATATCTGATTCGCCAGCTCACGCTGCCTCGTCAGCAAGCAGCTCGTCGAAATCCACTTCCTGAAAGTCCCCGGACGCTTCGCCTTCGGCAATGAGCTTGCGCAGATGCTCAAGCTCCACCTCACGCTGTTCAAGCATTCCAAGGCCCTCGCGCACAGCCTCGCTGACGGTCGCGTATCTGCCCTTGGCAATTTGGCTCTTGACGAACACTTCCTGGGAGTCGCCCAGGACCACGGATGTATTCTTTCCCAAGTCGCCTCTCCCGGTCAGCTTGATGCCAATATTTGGTAACAGAATTTGCTTGAAACTGCAACGGCGTTTGCCGGCGCGGATTAACTGTGCGCTTAGTCCCGGTTGATCATGTTCTGCCATCAAATTATCTGACGCCTGCCGTTGCTAGGCATCATCTTTGCCTGTGATAGCAGGCCGGGTCCGGCGCATGCAGACCGGACACCGCCCAGGTCACGTCAGTCCGGCCTGCTTCATGCCGGCGAGCACCGGCAGGAAGCGTTCCGGATGCTGGTGAACTTGGCCGCGTGCTATGCCCGCCAGCGATATGGCCGGCACGATCCGCCTCAGATCGGCGAGGTGGCGCCGCGCCGTGTCCAGCCTGCCGAGATGAGCATTCGCGGCAATCAGCATCCAAAGCGCCGGAGTGAAGGCGCCGCAGGCGGAAAGTGACCGCAGGGCCCATTGATTCGCGGCCTCATAGTTGCCGAGCACAATCTCGGCATGCGCGGTCCCGTTGGCAGCGCAGTAGTAGTGCTGACTTTTCGGCCCCAGCGCAACGACGGCGCCAAGATCCTTCATCGCCACGTCGAGATCTCCGCAGTGCATTGACATCAAACCAGTGATCACAGTGCGCCAGTCGTGGTCGGGGCCCGCCTCGATCGCGGCATGGTTGGCTTCCATGCCGGCATCGTAGTCGCGCGCGACTTCGATGAGAATCCCGCCGCTCGCGGCCATCACCAGCGGGTCGCCCTCCGCCCGCTCCAGCGCCGCCCTGGCGAGGCTCACACAGCGCTCCTTGTCATCCGAAGTGATGGACGGCCAGCCATAGCAGATCGAGCCGCATAGCGCGTCTGCGGCGAATGACAGGTATGCGGCGTTCTCCGGCTCGTGCTCGAGCGCCCGCTCCATAAGGCGATACGCCGCCGCATGGTCCTCTGGAGCAAAGGCCTGGTAGAGGTGCATGGCCCGCAGATAGAGATCGTAGGCGGCGAGGCTGTCCGGCCTCGCCTTCAGCGAGCGTCTGTGCTCCGCCGTCTGAACTGCCGCGCCCACATGGGCGGAAACGGCGAAAGCGACGCGGTCCTCGAAGCCGAAATAGAGGTCCACGGTGCCGTCGAAGTGATCCGACCAGAGCACGAAGCCGCTGCCGGTGTCGAGCAGACGGATGTTGACCCTCACATCTGCCCCGACCCGGTGAAACGAGCCGTCTATGACGTAGCTGATGCCCTGCAAGGCGAGATCGCGAAGGGAGTGGTCCGGTCCCTCGCGGGTCGGCTCCGCAAGGATCAGATTGCGATGGCGGGTGAGGGCTGCGTCAATTCCGGCCCTTATCCCGTGTTCAAGCGCGGCGTCTTCCTCGCGGCGGCCGTCGCAGGCCAAGGGGAGGATGGCAAGCACGGGCACCCCGGGCAATGTGGCGGACATGTTTATGTAAGAGCCGGCTGCCGCCAAGCGGTAGCCGACGCGGGGAACCGTGACAATCCAGTCCGCGCTGCCATCGGCATCGCCCAGCAGCTTGCGCAGAGCTGATATCTGGACAGTCAGGTTGCCTTCCTCGACTGCCGCCCCCGGCCAGCACCGGGCGAGCAGCTCGGATTTGGTCAGCGTGCGCCCCCGTGCCTCAGCAAGCGCGGCTGAGCACCGCAGCCGCGCGCGACCCCAAAGGAATGCTCTCGCCAGCGCGCGACAAGCGGCCATTTGCAACGTCGAACTCAAAGGGGCCGATGACGGCCTTCCTGTAGCTCATCGCCGCATCATACAGCAATGCGCGGGATACTGCCACGTGTATTCGCACGGATATTCGCGCGGTTTTGGAACTTTTAAGATTTCTTAAGGACGGCACGCTGGACGGCTGTCATCCTCTCTGCGGCGCAGTGGAGGATCGCAATGATGCTGGCAGCTTCAATCACAGTCCAGTCACACTTATCCCGGGCTGTCAGGATGCTGGCCATCGCGGCATTGCTGGTCACGGTCATTGTTCCCGCAAGAGGCGGCGGCGGCCCGCATGTCGATCTTGCGCTCGTGCTGGCGGTTGACTGTTCAGACAGCGTCAACAGGAGCGAGTTCCGCCTGCAGATCGATGGCCTTGCGCATGCGTTCCGCAGCCCGGAAGTTATAGCGCCGTCCAGTCGGGTCCAAACGGGAGGATCGCCGTTGCCTTGTTCGAATGGTCGGACTTCTACCAAAAGGCGCTGGTGGTCGAATGGACAATCGTCGACGGCCCCGCTTCCGCAGAGGCGGTTGCCCTCCGTATCGAACAGGCGGGGCGGGTCGCGTTCGGCGGCACCTCAATATCCACTGCCATCGCCGGAGGTATCGAAGTGTTGTCAACGGTCCCGTGGCTGAGCGGCCGCCATGTGATCGATGTTTCGGGAGACGGCGCCAATACTGTGGGAGAGCGGATCGAAATTGTGCGGGACCGCGCGCTGGCGCTTGGCATCGTCATCAACGGCCTTGCGATCAACAATGACAACCGGGACCTGACAGCCTACTACCAGAAAAATGTGATTGGCGGTCCGGGCAGCTTCGTCATCGAGGCCAGCGGCTACGAAACATTTGCAGATGCGATCCGGCTAAAGCTGGTGCGCGAGATTTCCAGGCCGGTTGCATAAGGCCGCTCTGCCGGCGTCGCCTTTGCGCAGCTTGTGTCCAACCGCATTTCCGGACAAAGACGCCTCAAACTATTCTGAAGAATCAGCGGATTTTGACTGCTCTAAACCATCGGCTTCACCCACACCCAAAGCCCGCCAAACGCCAGCCCCAGAAATATCAGCAGCCCGACCACGCCGTTCGACTTGAACAGTTTCAGACACTGGTCCGGATCATTAATGTCCAGCGTCCTGATCTGCCGCGCCATGTGGCTCGCCGCCGCCAGCAGACCCGCAAGCGCCGGCATCGGCGCAATGGCGACGGCGAAGCTCGCGGTGAACAGCATCAGCGCCGCGCCATAAAGGCCCATCAGCCAGTATTTCGTCTTGTCCCCGAACAGCCGCGCCGTGGAGCGCACGCCGACCAGCGCGTCGTCCTCCTTGTCCTGATGCGCATAGATCGTGTCATAGCCGATCACCCAGAGCACCGACCCCGCATAGAGCAGGAGGGCAGGGGCTTCGATCTGCCCCGCGCAGGCTCGCCCAGCCGACCAGCGCGCCCCAGGAAAACGCAAAGCCCAGAACCAGTTGCGGCCAGTTGGTGAATCTCTTCATCAGCGGATAGACGGCGACGATCAGCAGCGAGGCCGCGCCGAGGATCACTGTGAACCAGTTGAAGCTCAGGAGAACGGCAAGCCCCACAAGCGATTGAACGACAAGAAAGGCAAGCGCCTGCTTGCCCGTCACCTGTCCCGATGGCAAAGGCCTTGAACGCGTGCGCTCGACCTTTGCGTCAATGTCCCGGTCAAGAAAATCATTCCAAGTGCAGCCCGCGCCGCGCATCGCCACCGCGCCGATGAAAAACAGCAGGAGGTGCCAGACAATCCGCTGCCAGGAATATTCCCCCG
The DNA here is from genome assembly GCA_963802455.1 of uncultured Alphaproteobacteria bacterium. Classification (GTDB taxonomy): domain Bacteria; phylum Pseudomonadota; class Alphaproteobacteria; order Rhizobiales; family Rhizobiaceae; genus JANOYJ01. Next base: position 53,319 of record CAWDIY010000019.1, read on the forward strand.
CATAGCGCCCCGCCGTCGCGGTCGCCGCCAGCGTCAGCGACCAGAAGCATGGCCACATCAACAGCTGCCAGCCGATCGGCCGGTCCCACCGCGCCAGCTGCGCATAGGGCCAGACCGCGCGGGGGAGCAGCCGGTAGACCCAGTGCCCGAAGGCGCGTCCGCCACGCGGCCTTGCGCCTCTGTTGATTGAATCTTGTCCATGACGCCTCGTTACAGGCAAGTTTGGCCGGGTCAAGCATTGACCGCGCCGGGCGTGCCGCTTACGGGCGGTTCTCTGAAATGAGGATGACGCGATGAACGTTCTCCTGATCGGCTCCGGCGGCCGCGAACATGCGCTGGCCTGGAAACTGGCCCAGTCCTCGCAGCTGGATGTGCTCTACGCCGCCCCCGGCAATCCCGGCATCGCCGAATGCGCCACACTCGTTTCGCTCGACACTGAAAATTACGAGGCCGTTATCGATTTCTGCAAGGAAGCGGACATCGGCCTCGTCGTCGTCGGCCCGGAAGGCCCGCTTGTGGCGGGCATCGCCGACGCGCTGACAGAGGCGGGCATCCGCGTCTTCGGCCCATCCGCCAAGGCGCCGCGCAGCTGGAAGGCTCCAAAGGCTTCACCAAGGACCTGTGCGCCGAGTTCAACATCCCCACCGCCGCCTACGGCCGCTTCTACGATGCGGAGAGCGCCAAGGCTTACACCACGAAAATCGGCGCGCCCATCGTCGTCAAGGCCGACGGCATCGCGGCAGGCAAGGGCGTCGTCGTGGCGATGAATTTGGACGAAGCCTTGTCCGCCATCGACGCCTGTTTCGACGGCGCGTTCGGCGCGGCGGGGGCGGAAGTCGTGGTCGAAGAGTTTATGGAAGGCGAGGAGGTCTCGTTCTTCTGCCTCTGCGACGGCAAACACGCCGCGCCCTTCGCCTCGGCGCAGGACCACAAGCGCGTCGGCGACGGCGACACCGGCCCGAACACCGGCGGAATGGGCGCTTACTCGCCGACGGGCGCGATGACGCCCGAGCTTGAGGCGCAGGTCATGCGCGAAATCATCGAACCCACCATGCGCGGCATGGCCGCAGCGCGGCGCGCCTTTCACGGGCGTCCTGTTCGCAGGCCTGATGCTGACAAAGGACGGCCCGAAGCTCATCGAATACAACACCCGCTTCGGCGACCCGGAGACGCAGGTGCTGATGATGCGGCTGAAGGACGACCTGCTGGTCTTGCTGAACGCCGCCGTGGACGGCGTCTTGGATCAGATGTCCATCCGCTGGCGCAATGAGTCCGCGCTGACCGTGGTCATGGCGGCGGACGGCTATCCCGGAACGCCTTTGAAGGGCACTGTCATCAACGGCATTTCAGCGGCAGAGCTGCAGGACGGCGTCAAAGTCTTCCACGCTGGCACCATGGCGCGCGGCCACGAGCTGCTCGCCAATGGAGGCCGCGTTTTGAACGTCACCGCGCTGGGCAAGATGACCGAAGAGGCGCAGCGCAAGGCCTATGAGGCGGTGGACGAGATCGACTGGCCCGAAGGCTTCTACAGGTCCGACATCGGATGGCGGGAAATCACCCGCGAACAGCGCCGCTGAGACGGATAGTTATAGAAAGCGACACTGACTGATGTGGTCTGCATCATGTCGATGCCAAAGTCCGGCGCATTGATTGGCGAAGGCTCGCGCGCCGGAGCGGTTCGCTTTGACCAGCGCAGCATTGCGCTTGCCTGAACGGCGGCAATTGCTGAGGCTTTTCCAGCGCTGGCAACTTTCAATATTGGAATCGTTGCTGCTGTTTTGGAAACTTTGACGTCTGAAAGGCCGTCGAAAGGCCAAGCCTTTCTAAGCTCCGCCGGGCTCATATTGGCGACATTGATGTCAATGTCCTTCGCAGTTCCCTGAATTCTGTAGGGGCAGTCATCGCCGCCGCAATTAACCGAGGAAGCGAACTGCCAGAGCGTGTAATTCTCCCATTCGCCCTTTGGGAAATGCCCGACAATGTCCGGCTTGTAGCGGGCGTACCAAATTTTCAGCTTTGACAGGAGCGGATAGGTCTTGGCGTTCTCGGCGATGAATTTGGCCGTCGAGCCATTGGTGTAGAGCAGCGGATAGCGCCCGGTTCGCCGCTTGATATGCCGGGCGAACTCCTCGGCGTCGGCCAGCGACATGAATCTCGTCGGATCATTGTCCTCCAGATCAAGCGCCATCAGATCGTCAGGTGCCGGTTCCGCGAAATCGAGGAAATGATTCGCCTGTTCGCGCGGATTTCCGGGCCGCGCCAGATGATAGGCGCCCCATTTGAGGCCGTGCGACTTGGCCAGCCCGCGCCGCGCGTGAAACAGCTCGCGTCCGACCGAGTAAACCTTCCAGTCCTTCTTGCACAGCGCCTTGGCCGTCAGGTCAGCAGAGGCCGCGCAGCCATAGCGCGGCGGCAGTCCGTCGGAACCTTTGTGGATGAAGCCCGCGACGCGCGGATTTTTGGCGATCTGCTTCAGGTCAAAACTGTTATATTCATAGCCGTCGAGCACGAGCGCCCGGCTCGGATCCATCCACGCGGCGTTCATCTGCGATTCCGCCTGCGCAATGACGGGAAGGACGGCCATGAAGGCCGCGGCGAACGCGATTACCAACTTGCGATGCAACACGAACAAGCCCAATCCGGGTAAAACCCAATCCCCAACAAGCCTTAAGAATGGGCGATTATGGTTAATCGGTGGTAAAGTCCTGTGTCAGGCTCGCGAAGCCGCGCAATTAATTGACGTTTACGTCAAAAAAAGCTAGCTCGATTCAGAGCTGATTGTTGCCTGCGGGAGATGCCAGAATGTACAAAGCGCCTGTCGCCGAAATGAGCCATACGCTCCGCCATGTCATCGGCATTGAACACGGGCTGGAGAGCGGCGCGTTCGGCGATTTGAATGGCGAGCTGCTGGACGCGGTCTTGTCAGAAGCGGCGCGTTTTGCTTCTGAGGAGGTCGAGCCCATTGTCGTCCCAGCCGAAAAAACCGGCGCGGCGCTCAAAGACGGCGTGGTCACAATGCCCTCCGGCTGGAAGGACCTTTATCACGCATGGAAAGACGGCGGCTGGAACTCGGTCGCCTCGCCGGTCGAGTATGGCGGGCAGGGGCTGCCGCTGATGGTGTCGATGGCGGCGCTGGAAATGTGGTGCGCCTGTTCGCTCGCCTTCGGCCTTTGCCCGACGCTGACAATGGGCGCGGTGGAGGCCATTGCCGCGCATGGCAGCGAGGAGCTGAAGGCAAAGTATCTGCCAAAAATGATCTCCGGCGAATGGACCGGCACGATGAACCTGACCGAGCCGCAGGCTGGCTCGGATCTTGGCGAAATGCGCACGCGGGCCGAACGAAGAGATGACGGCGGCTACCGGATTTTCGGCCAGAAGATATACATCACATTCGGCGAGCATGACATCACCGAAAACATCATTCATCTCGTCCTTGCTCGGCTGCCCGACGCGCCCGCCGGCACGCGCGGCATTTCGCTGTTTCTCGTGCCGAAATTCCTGCCCAATGAAGACGGCACGCCCGGAGCGCGCAATGACCTTTTCTGTTCCAGCATCGAACACAAAATGGGCATCCATTCCTCGCCCACATGCGTGATGATCTATGGCGACGGCCATGTGAAGGGTGCTGAAAAAGGCGCGGTCGGCTGGCTGGTCGGCGAGGAGAACAAAGGCCTCGCCTGCATGTTCACGATGATGAACAATGCCCGCCTCGCCGTCGGCGTGCAGGGCCTCGCCATCGCAGAAGCGTCATTTCAGAAGGCGCTCGCGTTCGCCCATGAGCGCAGACAGGGCCGGGCCACGGGTTCAAAATCTGCAAGCATGAGCCCGATCATCGAGCATCCCGACGTCAAGCGCATGCTGATGACGATGAAATCGATGACGCAGGCCGCCCGCGCCATCTGCTACGCCTGCGCCCACGCCATCGACATGTCGCACAAAGGCGGGCCGGACGCGCAGGAATGGTCGGCGCGCGCCGGCATCCTGACGCCGCTCGCCAAGAGCTTTGCGACCGACATCGGCATGGAGGTCGCTTCGCTCGGCGTGCAGGTGCATGGCGGCATGGGCTTCATCGAGGAGACCGGCGCCGCCCGCTACATGCGCGACGCCCGCATCGCGCCGATCTATGAAGGCACCAACGGCATTCAGGCGATTGACCTTGTCATGCGCAAACTGCCGCTCGGCAAGCGGCCAGAGCGTGTTCGATTATCTGGTCGAGCTCGGCAACATCGCCGAGGACCTGCGCAAATCAAATCTTCCCGGTCTTGAGGGAACTGCGGCTCGGCTCGAGGCGGCGCTGGGCGATGCGGTCGGCACAACGCATTTTCTCCAGACTGCGGTGAAGGACGGAAAAACTGACATGGCGCTCGCCGGCGCAACACCGTATCAGCGTCTGTTTTCACTCGCCGCCGGCGGGGCCTATCTCGCAAAGGGCGCGCTGGCAGGCGGCGATGCGGGACGCATCGCGCTGTTCCGCTACTTTGCCGACAACACATTGTCCGAAACCGCCGCGCTGCGCGACCAGGTGGAAAACGGCGCGCCGAGCCTGTTGCAGGGCGCGGACGCTGCCTTGGCCGCCGCTTGAATCAAATTGAGAAATTCATGAACCAACATATTGAAATTTCACGCCAAGGCGCGGTCCAGATCATCCGCGTCAACCGGCCGGAAAAGAAAAACGCCTTCACCCGCGCCATGTATGACGCAATGTGGAAAGGGCTGGCGGCGGGCGAGGCGGACGACGCCATCCGCTGCCACGTCTTTCTCGGCGTGCCCGGCGCATTTTCCGCCGGCAATGACATGCAGGATTTCCTCGCCTACGCCACCAGCGGCGGCGACATGCCCGAGCTCATCGGCTTCCTCGAAACGTTGGCGCGCCTGAGCAAGCCTGTCGTCTCCGCCGTGGACGGCCTCGCCATCGGCATCGGCACGACAATCCACCTGCACTGCGACCTGACGCTCGCCACCCCGCGCTCCCTGTTCCGCACGCCGTTCGTTGATCTCGGCCTCGTCCCGGAAGCCGCCTCCAGCCTGCTCGTTCCGGCCATCACGGGGCATCAAAAGGCCTTTGCGCTCCTTGCCATGGGTGAAGATTTCTCCGCTGGGGACGCGCTCGCCGCCGGTCTGATTTATAAGATTGTGAGTGAAGACGCGATTGAAGAAGAGGCGCTGAAGCTCGCCGAAAAGGTGGCTTCCCGCGCGCCGGAAGCGCTGCAAATCTCCCGCCGCCTGATGAAGCGCCAGCCGGAAATAGTGATTGAGCGCATCCACGAGGAAGCAAAAATCTTCGCCGAACGGCTGCGCTCTAAAGAGGCGCAGGCGGCCTTCATGGCTTTCATGAGCCGGAAGAAGGCCTAAGGATACATCCGCACCTTCTCCCAGCCGTCCCCAGCCCGCCTGAACTCCAGCCGGTCATGCAGCCGGAACGGCCGGTCATGCCAGAACTCGATGCTCGACGGCAGGATTCGGAAGCCGGACCAGTGCTTGGGCCGCGGGATTTCGCCGATTGGATATTTCGCCGTATACTCCGCCACCGCCTTTTCCAGCGCAAAACGGCTCTCCAGCGACCGCGACTGTTTCGACGCCCAGGCCCCGATGCGGCTGCCGCGCGGGCGGGTGGCGTAGTATTCGTCAGCCTCGGCGTCGGTGACAACTTCGACTTCGCCGCGCACCCGCACCTGCCGGCGCAGCGACTTCCAGTGAAAGCACAGCGCCGCTTTCATGTTTCCAAGGATTTCCGTGCCCTTCTGGCTTTCGAAGTTCGTGTAGAAAACAAACCCCTTCTCGTCGAGCCCCTTCAGCAGCACCATGCGCACATTCGGCAGACCCGATGCGTCCACGGTCGCCAGCGCCATTCCATTCGGATCATTGATCTCAGACCCGGTCGCATCCTTCAGCCAGCCCGCAAACAGCCGGTATGGCTCGTTCTCCAGCGTGAAGTCATCATTTTTTAACTCAGTTGCATTCATAATTCACAAAGGGCTCTGGTTTGAGGTGGGTCCGTGGGTGGCGCGTTGAACAGCTCAGCATACTTAAATGATAGCGCATTGCGGCGGATTTGCCATGCCGCGTTGATCGCTTCTTTGGCGGCGGCGCTGCTTTCCGGCTGCGCCATGACCGGAAGCAGCATGGACAAGACTGCGGCGGACCCGTCGCTGGTGACCAATTCTGTGCCGGAGACGGCCGCCGCAAACCCGGACCAGATCTCCGACGAAGCAACCATCCGCAACGCCGTCTCCTCCGCCAATCTTGGCGTGCTGGGGCCGAAGCCCCTGTCTTGGGCCAATCAGGACACGGGCAGCGTCGGTTCGGTCTCCGAGATCGCCGAAGCCAAAGAGAACGGCCAGCTCTGCCGCAAGTTCAAGACCTCGCGCGAGAGCTTTGAGGGCATCGCGCTTTTCGCAGGAAAAGCCTGCCTGGACGACAGCGGCGAATGGGCCATGTCCAGTTTCGGCGCGCTTTAACCGCTTCTTGTTAATTCACTGGTAATCATGACGTGAATCGCCATATAGCGCGTCAGGGCGGGTGAATCGGTGACAACCGAACCTAAACCCATGTATTTCATTGATGCGGGAAGCCGCGAAAGGTTTGATCCGTGCGCAATCCCTATTCGGTGTTGGGCGTAACGAAAAATGCGGAAGCCGACGAAATAAAGTCGGCCTACCGCAAGCTCGCGAAAAAATTCCATCCCGACCAGAACCCGGACGACCCGAAGGCCAAGGAGCATTTTTCCGAGGCAAATCAGGCCTATGAAATTCTGGGTGATAAAGACAAGCGCCGCCAGTTCGACTCGGGCGTCATCGACAACACAGGCAAGCCCCGCCACGCCGGTTTCGAAGGTTTCAGCGGCGCGCGTTCCAACTCGGGCCGGCAGACGCGCTCCTCATTTGCGGGCAACGAAGACATGCTGCGCGAGTTTTTTGGCTCCTCCTTTGGCGCGGGAACCCGCGAACAGACCCCGCCGAAGACTGCGGATTTCACATTCGACCTGCATGTGACGCTCGAAGAGGCGGCACGCGAGGCGCTGGTTGACGCCAAGTTCTCAGACGGCCGCAAACTCGCGGTCAAGCTGCCGCGCGGCGTCGAGGACAAGCAGGTGATCCGTCTGCGCGGCCAGGGCAATCCCGACCGGCTGGGCAAACGCAGCGACGCGGTGGCGACGATCCATCTGCGCCCCAGCGCCAAGTTCCGCCGCGACGGCCATGACCTGCATTATGATCTGGCCGTGCCGCTGAAACAGGCGGTGTTCGGCGCGAAAATGCCGGTGGAGACGCTTTCCGGCAAAATCGCCATCATGGTGCCGCCTTGGTCCAGCTCGGATAAAATCCTGCGCCTGCGCGGCAAAGGAATGCCAAAGCCGGAAGTTGGACATGGGGATCTTTTGGTGCATGTGCGCGTCATGCTGCCCGACCAGCGCGACATTCAGCTCGAGACATTCCTCGGCGGCGAAATCACCTCAACCGGCTTCTTCTGAGCAAAGCGCATTGCCGATGCCGCAGAGCCGTTGCGGAAGCCATCTGAGGTTTTTTTGGATGTTTCAGGAGCCGTCGATACTATCCGCTTCTCACAGGTAGCTTTCGCCGATGGCCCGTTTGCGGATAACTTCTCCAGGAACGCCAAACATGACAACCTGGTCGGGACAGTGCTTGATGACGACAGACCCTGCGCCAATCACTGAGTGCGCGCCGATGGCAACTCCGTGACTGATTGCTGCGCCAATTCCGATGTGGCTCATTGCGCCAACGCGCACCCCGCCGCCGGTGACTGCGCCCGGCCCGGTGCTTGAGCAGTCTTCAAAGACGCTGTCATGGGCAATCGATGAACTGTTGTTGAGAATGACATGACGTCCGATCTTGACGCCTGTGTTGCAAACGGCTCCAGGCAAAACCATCGCGCCTTCGCCGATGGACGCGCCCGGGCTGATATTTGCCGAGGGGTCAACAAGCGCTTGCCATCGCACCGCAGGATAGAGATTTTCCACTTTTGCAACAATTCTCGAGCGCGCATAATTGTCACCGACCGCCACGACAAATCCTGCGCGCGGATGCAGTTCCAGGTGTGCGGCGATTTGAGAAGTGTTTCCCAAGACAGCGACTCCGTCGATCAGCAGACCTTTTTTCCGGTTGTCGTCAAAAAAACCCAGAACCAAAAACCCTTCCGCCGCGCGCGCGATGTCCAGGACCACGCGCGCATGGCCTCCAGACCCAATGATGAAAAGCTCTTGCATCACGTCCGCCGTTCCTGGCATCGCCGCCTGCTGTGTCCGCTGGCTGACGCAGCTGACATCCAGCACCTGTTATTCTCAAAGCCGGTAATAATCTCGGTACCAGGCGACAAATTTTCCAATGCCTTCTTCAATTGTCGTTGCCGGCCTGAAACCCACGGCTTCAGACAGGGCTTCGATATCAGCGTATGTCTGTTCAACATCACCCGCCTGCATTGGCAGCATGTTCAGCTGCGCTTTCATCCCGAGCGCCTTTTCGATGGCGGCGATGAAGTCCATCAGCTTCACCGGGCTGTTATTGCCAATGTTGTAAATCCGGTACGGCGCGGAAGAAGTTGCCGGATCAGGATCCTTGCCGCTCCACGAACTGGATGGGCGGGCCGTTTGGTCAAGCGTGCGCACGACGCCCTCAGCGATGTCATCGACAAACGTGAAGTCCCGCATGTGGCGGCCATTGTTAAAGACGTTGATGGGCTTGCCCTCGAGAATGTTCTTTGTGAACAGAAACAAGGCCATGTCCGGACGGCCCCACGGGCCGTAAACGGTGAAAAAGCGCAAACCGGTGGTCGGCAGTTTGAAGAGGTGGGAATAGGAGTGGGCCATCAGCTCATTGGCCTTTTTGGTCACGGCATAGAGGCTCACGGGATGATCGACATTGTCAGAAACAGAAAAGGGCAGCGACTCGTTGGCGCCGTAAACCGAGCTGGAAGAGGCATAGACCAAATGATCGGCGCCGGAATGCCGGCAGCCTTCCAGAATATTGATAAAGCCCACAATATTCGCGTCGATATACGAATGAGGATTCTCCAGCGAGTAGCGGACGCCCGCCTGGGCGGCGAGGTGCACCACCTTGTCAAACTTGTTCCCGGCAAACAGCGCTTCCATGGACTGCCTGTCTGACACGTCCATTTTCTCGAATGTGAAAGCCGCATTCGGCTCCAGACGCGACAGCCGGTCACGTTTGAGCCGCGGATCGTAATAAGCGTTGAGATTGTCGATTCCAAAGACGGAGTCGCCACGTTGCAACAGCCTGTGCGAAACGTGCGATCCGATGAAGCCAGCCGCGCCGGTCACCAGAATTCTCATAATTTGCCTACCTTTGCCAGCAGAAGACCGCCGAGACCCGGAAAGAGTGACGGAGGCGCTGAAATAGAGTCAGGAAAGTGAAGCATCTATACTCTGAGGTCACTTTCGCCCTTTGGAAGAATTCCCTTAACATCAAAGATGGGGGCGCCGGGCTTCAAAAGCTTTCTAATCCCTTCGGAGCCGAGCGCGCAATATTGGTCATGCGCAACGGCCAGGATCACACCATCGTAAATGCCAGGCGTCAGTTCGGCAACCAACTCCAATCCATATTCCTCCTGCGCTTCGGCCGCGTCGGCCCAGGCGTCATGCACATCGATGGAGCAGCCATATTTCTCAAGCTCCGAGATGACATCCACGACGCGCGTGTTTCGGATGTCAGGGCAGTTTTCCTTAAATGTGAACCCAAGCACCAATAGCTTTGAGGCGGCCACATTCACCCCCTTGCCGATCAAAGCGCGGATGAACCGCGCCGCGACCAGCTCTCCCATGAGATCGTTGATGCGTCTGCCCGCGAGAATGATCTCCGGGTGATGGCCGACCTGCTGCGCTTTGTGTGTGAGGTAGTATGGATCAACGCCGATGCAGTGCCCGCCGACAAGTCCGGGCCGGAACGGAAGAAAGTTCCATTTTGTCTGCGCCGCGTCCAATACGCTCAGCGTGTCGATTCCGAGCTTGTTGAACAGCGTCGACAGTTCGTTGACGAGCGCAATATTGACGTCGCGCTGGGTGTTTTCAATAACTTTTGCCGCCTCGGCAACCTTGATTGAGGGCGCCATGTAAGTTCCAGCTGTGATGACGCCGGCGTAGACTTGGTCGATCAACCGGGCCGCCTCCGGTGTTGAGCCCGACGTAACTTTGACGATCTTGTCGATTGTGTGATTTTTGTCGCCGGGATTGACCCGTTCGGGGCTGTAGCCAACGGCGAAATCCCGATTCAGAGTGAGGCCGGAGACTTTCTCCAGCACTGGCACGCATTCGTCTTCCGTGGCTCCCGGATAGACGGTCAATTCAAAAACGACAATGTCCCCTTTGGAAAGCACCTTGCCAACCGAGCGGCACGCCGCAAGAAGCGGTCCCAAATCAGGGCGCTTGGCGTTGTCGATGGGAGTGGGAACAGTCACCACGTAAAAGTTGCAGCGAGCGCAGGTCTTCAAGATCAAATGTGAACTTGGCGGATGTCGCGGCAAGCCGCGCCGCAGTGACTTCCAGCGTGCGGTCTTTGCCTGCCGCCAGCTCGCCAACCCTTGCGGAGTTGATGTCGAAGCCTGTCAGCGGATACTTCGTCGCCAGCAGCACGGCCAAGGGGAGCCCAACGTAACCCAATCCAATCAAACCAATCCGCACGTCAGCGATATCATTGAGTTTCATGCGAATATTGCCTGCAAGGTTCGATTTTCGCCGATGGCATTATCTTTCTTTTTCGTCTAATGCCACAAAATTGTTTCGCCAAATCCGGGATGGGCGATGTCCTGGCCGGCTCGGCCAAAACTCAGCGTTGAAGGAGAGCGGATGCATTCAGGACGTGCCAAATGAACAAAAACAGTGGGCCCCGCGTGTTTCTGCTGGGCAGTTTTGCACCATCCATAGTGCGTTTCAGACTTCCATTGATCGACAAGATCCTCGCGCTTGGAGGAGACGTCAGCGTTGGCGCTCCTGTCGCGGAATTTTCGGCGGACGATTTGGAAATTCTGCGGCATAGGGCGGTGAAAGTCTATGATTTGCCCGTGGCGCGGCATGGCCTAAATCCGATCACGGAACTGGCCTACATGCTCAGGGTTCGAAACGCATTGAAGCAAAGCCGGCCTGATTTTTTGATTCCCTACACGGTGAAACCCGTTGTGTTTGGCACCTTCGCGGCGCGCCTCGCCGGGGTGCCAAAGACACTGCCCATTGTCACAGGGCTCGGATCTGTTTTTATCGGAGAGCCAAAAAACGCGGCCGCCAGATTTACGCGGTATCTTGTCACGAAACTTTACCGCTTGGCTTTCAGCCGCTGCGAGCACCTGTATTTTCAAAATGGCGATGACCCCAGGGACCTGCGCGCTTGCGGCGCATTGCCTGAATCGTCCAGGTGGTCAATTCTGGCCGGGTCTGGTGTTGACATTGACCAGTTCGGCGCGGTGCCGCTGCCAGACGGGTCGCATGGTCTCTATTTTTTGATGATCTCGAGATTGATCGCTGACAAGGGCGTTCGGGAATTCGCAGAGGCGGCGCGCATTGTGAAAAGCAGGCACGCCAGCGTCCGGTTCAGGCTGGTTGGTCCGCTGGACACCAACCCCTCGGCGATAAAGCAGGAAGAGCTTGACCAGTGGACATGGATTGAGCACAGGCCATGGCTGGATGACGTGCGGCCGGAGATTGCGGCGTGTGCCGTTTATGTGCTTCCCTCATACCGCGAAGGAACACCTAGAAGCGTGCTCGAGGCCATGGCCTGTGGAAGGGCTGTGATCACTACCGACGCGCCGGGATGCCGGGAGACCGTCAAGGACGGGGACAATGGCTATTTGGTGAAGGTAAAAGATGCGGATAGTCTTGCCGAAGCCATGGAAAGGTTTGTCAATGATCCGGATTCGGCTGGCAGAATGGGCCTGCGGGGGCGCGAAATCGCCGTTGCGCGATATGACGCAACAAAAGTATATGATGTTATGCTACAGCGGATCGGGTTGTTGCCGCCCGCTCCTGGCCTCGTGAATGAGAACCTCGCAGCCTGATATGATGCTCACCGCAAAACGTTTGTTCGATATCACTCTGTCTGGCGCCGCGCTCTTGGCGCTTTTGCCGGTCGTTGCGGCGACCGCGCTGCTTGTGCGGCGAAATTTTGGAAGGCCCGTTCTTTTCCGCCAGGAGCGGCCCGGCCTTGGCGGCGCTCCTTTCAACCTGGTCAAGTTCAGAACCATGACCAACGCCGCCTCTGCAGACGGCACCGTCAAGCCCGACGCCGAACGGCTGACACCGTTTGGAAAAAAGCTGCGCGCAACGAGCTTGGACGAACTTCCCGAGCTGTGGAATATTCTCAAAGGAGAAATGTCGTTTGTCGGCCCCCGCCCGCTGCTGACCGCATATTTGCCTCTCTACGACGCCAGACAGGCGCGCCGGCACGAAGTGCGTCCGGGCCTGACGGGATGGGCGCAGATCAATGGACGCAACACCTTGAACTGGGAGGACAGGTTTGAGCATGACATTTGGTACGTGGAAAACCGGACACTCTGGCTCGACATCAAGATAATCTTTCGGACGTTCGCCGCTGTGCTGCGCAGAGAAGGCATATCCGCAGCGCAAGAGGCCACAATGCCGCCATTCAAAGGAAGTCAAAGGCAATCAGCCGAAGCGGCTGGCAGAAAGCCGCAGTCAGTTTAAGCGCCGGTTCGTTCTGTCAGCGGGTCTGTTATCCGGCCCTCCAGCGCCAAGTGCACCGCCCAAGTCAAAGAGAGTGAGAAATCGATGCTTAATACGCCGTTCCCAGCCTGGCCCGCCTTCTCCCCGGAGGAGTCCGACGCTGTTGCCCAAGTTCTAAAATCCGGCAAGGTGAATTACTGGACGGGCGAGGAGTGCAGGGAGTTCGAGAAAGAGTTCGCGGAGTTCGCCGGAACTTCCAAATCTGTGGCGCTTGCCAACGGCACGCTGGCGCTGGATGCGGTTTGGGCGGCGATGGGCATTGGCGCCGGCGATGAAGTGATTGTCACGCCCCGCAGCTTCACTGCATCCGCGTCGTCGGTTGTGATGGCGGGGGGGACGCCGGTTTTTGCTGACATAGACCGGGACAGCCAAAACATAACCGCAGCCACCATCGCGCCATTGATCACGTCGCGGACCAAGGCGGTTCTTTGCGTGCACCTTGCGGGCTGGCCTTGCGACATGGATCCGATCCGCGAGATTTGCGCGAAAAACTCGGTGAAGCTGGTCGAGGATTGTGCTCAGGCGCATGGCGCTGAGTATATGGGGACGCCTGTCGGCGGGCTGGGCGATGCCGCAGCATGGTCTTTCTGCCAGGACAAGATCATGTCGACGGGTGGCGAAGGCGGCGCCGTGACAACATCTGACGAGGAGCTTTGGTCAAAGGTCTGGTCGCTGAAGGACCACGGCAAGTCTTTCGATGCGGTCTATAACCGTCAACACGCGCCCGGATTTCGCTGGCTCCATGAAACTATCGGCTCCAACTGGCGCATGCTTGAAATGCAGGGCGCAATTGCCCGCATCCAATTGCGGCGGATGCCGCAGTGGGCTGCGGCAAGGCGCCAAAATGCCGAGCGGCTTCAGGCGGCTTGGGGCGACTTGCCTGCGCTGCGCGTTCCTGTCCCTAAGCAAGGTTTCGAGCATGCCTGGTACAAGTTCTATGCTTTTGCGAGGCCGGAGAACCTGAAGGCCGGCTGGTCGCGGGACAGAATTGTGGAGGAGATAAACCGGCAGGGCGTGCCGTGCTATACGGGATCGTGCCCCGAGATTTACCGTGAAAAGGCCTATGCCGATTTGGGCATCGGCCCGGCGCAGCGGCTCCCCGCCGCTGTCGAACTGGGAGAAACCAGCCTTATGTTTCTTGTGCATCCCACTTTGGCCGCGGAGAATATTGAAAAGGCCGCTGAGGTCTGCGCTGGGGTGGCGCGGCAGGCGCAGCGGTGAGCAAGGTGCAATGCTGACCGCGCGCAAGCCAGTCTGGCTTAAATCGAAAGTCTGAGCTGGCCGGCCGCCTGCGGTGGCATTTTTCGGCTCAGGTCCGCGAATTTTCCGAAGAGGATCTCATGGACGAACACACGACGGAAAATGAGAGAAAGGCGCCCGGAGGCGGGATGGCCGCCGTGATTGTTTTTTCAATCCTCCTGACGTTTGCCGCTGCGCAAATTCTGACGGCGAACAGAAAGTCGGTGCCGATCGACCGCGTTATCTCAATGGTCCGCAATGACATGCCAGCGCAGGGCGCGGATTCCTTGGAGCCAAGCCTTCTGGCACTCATACAAAACGGCGGGAACAAAGACGTCGCTTCTTTGGCCAATCAGATTGCGGCTGGAAAAAGCCCATACGAGCTGGTGGCCATTTCCGAATTCCTCATCGTCGAAGCAAAAGCTCCGCGCGCTGCGGAAATAGGCGCCGTCATAGCTGAAAACGGCGCCGACCTTTATGGCGACGCCAACTTGCTGCACCGCGCCGGGGTGGAGAATTATCTTGGGCGGCATGTCCCCAAAGACTATCAGCGGGCGCAAAAATATCTGGAGAATCCGCTCCTGAGGTTTGTGCCATACTCACAATATTTTCTGGGAGAGCTTCTTGCGGCGGGCGACAACCCAAACCGGGACTTGGCTCTTGCCATCGACAGGCTTCAGTTTGCCGCGGACAAGGGCGTGACAGAGGCGAAGCAGCGCCTTCAGCAGCTCTCGCCGCTGGCAAACTGATTTGCGAGTTTAAAGGGGCGCGCCTCTATCGCAAAGGCGTCACTTCCGGATCGCCGCCGACCGACGCAACAAGGATCAGCGGCAGCAGATAAAGCACTCCGATCAGGTCGTGTGTGAAGAGGGAGTTGACCGATCCGTTCATGGCGAAAACCGCGACAGTTGACGCGACCGTGTAACGGTTCCGATTAAGGTCTTCGCGGCTGCTCATCCCGCCTGTCAGAAAGAAGGGAGTGATGAACAGCCCCAAAAAAGCGGCTGCGCCGAGCATGCCACCCGATACCGCGACATCAAGCAGCGCGTTGTGAACGTGGCTGTAGCGCAAGTAGGACACCTGTTTTGGCAGATGCGGGATGACCGCGTCCATCTTGCCGGCTTCGCCGTGGCCGAGCGCCGGTTTTTCAGCAATGGCGGCAAGCGCCGCCGTCCAAAGCGCGGCGCGGTTTCCCAGTGAGGAATTATAGGACCCTTCCTGCAAAAGCTGGACATCGGCAGCCGCCGCGCTCAGCGACTCGCTGATGCGCTCCTTCAAAACAAATCCGGAAACTGCCAATAATGCGGCAAGGGCCAGGAAACTCAGTTTTGCCGCGCGGTTGAGCGGCGGCCGGTGGGTCCAAAAATAGATCAGCGGAATAATCAAAGCGCAAGGGTAGAGGCTGCGCGTCTGCGACAGGACGACTGCGGCCATTGAAAGCAAAAAACCGGCCATTGCGGCAGCCCTGGCCGTCCAGCTCCCCCTTTGACAGTTTGCAAACGACAAGAGCCCCATCCAAGCCATGGCAACGCCATAAACTGTGGCGTTTCCCGCTCCGCCCCTCGCAATCCCCGCGTCTGGTCCCTGCATGCCAAGCACCTGCGCCAAGCCCATGGCAAAGCCAAGGGCGCCGCCCAGCGGAGCGTATTTGAAAAGCGCCTCCAGACTTCGGGCGGGATCAGAGAACCTGAACCGCGCGATGATGAGCGGTGCCGACGCCACGGCGACCACTTTTGTAACTGTCACCCAGACACCTGCCGCGCCGCTGTTTATCGCCGCGGAAAGCAGCATAACCGCCGAAAAAAGCCAGCATGCGAGCGCAAATGGCCAAGCGCGCGCGGGAATGACGAACGGGTAGCGCCGCAGCGCGAGACTCACAATCGCCCATATCACTGCTGAGAAGTACCAAAATGTCAGCCACGACCCGGCAAATCCGGGAATGGCGGCAGCGTAGCCCGTCCACCATTCATCAACATCGCCAAGGCTTGGCCTGCGAAAGCGCGGAATACTGCGCCGAAGCGGACCGGCACTCGTGATCGGATCATTCATGTTTGGCGCGCGGGCCCCTGACCCTCACAGATTTCGCAAGCATCGCCGCTGGGCCTTGGACGCGGACGTTGTGCGCACTGCACACCAGAAGGGTGCAGCTTCAATTGACCAAAGCGCGGCCACTCCTTCCCAATACTCTCAATTATTTGTTCTTCGACGTTCTTTCGCAACTTTCAACTCGCCCCGGTTTCTTGAAAAAAATTGCCGTCCGCCCTTCGGACCCCAGATTGCGCGTCCGCAGCTTCCTGCCTGCGAGCTCGGCAAACACCATCAGCGCCGCCGTTCGTTTTGCCAAAAGTTTCCCTTGGCGGTGCGTTTCCCGAAACCGCGCCCTGCGCCTATCATCTTTCAATAGCCTATTTGCCCCCGCACTTCAAAGCTGGATGTAAAGAGTTATCCATTCAGCCACGGCCATTTCCCGCGCGCCTTCTCTCAAGGCGCTGCGGTGTTAATCTTTTGCGTGCAGCGAATTCAAGGGGCGTTGCGGGAACGCATTTTTACAGTTATTGCGGCAGCCTCAATCTCTGCAAACATGAATTATGCTTGATTCACTTGGAAAGATTGCTTTCGCGAGGAAAGAACTGGGGCCGAAATGACCGAAAACCGCCGTAGGGAGCCTGCATCGGGCTTTCTTGAACAAGCGACGCTTTCTGCGTTGGCCGGTGTGATTGCCCAGCGGAGAAGCTGGCTGATCGCGGGCGCGCTGGTCGGCGCGCTTCTGGGTGTCATGGCTGGCCTGATGGGCGTGGGCGCCGGCACTGGCGCATATGCGACGGTCAGGGAGGTTCCACCCTGGAAATACGAAGCGCTTCAGGTTCCCGATGTGTTTTCGCTCGACCGTGATTCGCTGATCAACCGGATACAGTATGGTTTGTCAGCCAGTTCGAATCTAAGTGAGGCAATAGAAGCGGCCAAGGGCAATTCGGCAAATCTGCTGACTTACCTGCCCCGTGCGAATTTACAGATGGATGGCATCCAATTGAATGTCGAGCCCTTCGATTCTGTTGGAAAGCCGAGCGCTGAGCAAAAGAGCGGGCTGCGGCTCCAGCTGACAGGCACCCATCCGCTTGTTGCCGTCGAAATCCTCAAGGATGTCGTCGCCCGGGCGGAGGTTGAAATGAAAACGACACTCTTGTCTGATTTTCGTTCGGCTTTGAATGTCGAAAAAACCAAAGTCAATCTAAAGCTCGACGCCGCGCGCAATGGATATGGGGTCAAGACGAGCGCAGAGCTCGCAAAACTGGAGGAGGCGGGGGCAAAGGCAAAGCTGCTGCTTGCCGACCGGCTTCGCGCTGTGCGGCTTGAGCTGGCCGCCAGCCGCCAGGCAAGAATTCAGCAATTGGGTGAGGCCATAAAGGTTGCGCAGGCTGTTGGTCAGATCAAGCCGGCCGCTTTGATCGCCGCCAATGACGCCGGCCGCCCTCTCGGGGCTCAGGGCCTCGACGGACGCAGCGTGCCGCTCTTCCTGTTTGGCTCCGAAGCGTTGAATGAACAGCTTCGGGTGCTTTTGAACCGCAATTCGGACGATCATGACGACAGCCGCGTTGCGGAGATACTGCGCGACGGGGAACTGCTGAAATTTGACCGCGAGGCCGAAGCCATCAAATCCAGAACAAGCGTCGAGGCGTATTTTGAGGACTATTCGGAAATAGTGGAGCGCAAGCGCGTGCTCGACCAGATACAGCCGGAAAAGATGGTGTTTGAGATGATGCAGCTGGACCAGCGTCCGAATAAGGGCGACTTCAGCGCAGCCATTTACATGCTCGACCGCATACTGAGGGGGTTGGCGCTTGGCTTGGTGCTGGCCACTCTCCTCGTGACGGGCGGTCATCTTCTGCGCTTTGTTCGCCAATGATTGTGTCGAATGGAAGAATGGCGTGATGCCGGTTGCTAATAGCGCCGCAGGAATTGGCCGCAGAAAAACCATCGGCGCGGCGGACTCTTCCCGCGAAGCTCAATGGGCCGGTCACATCTTCTGCCTGTCGATTGTTGGCATGTTGCTGAAACAGCTTAGACTGATTGGCGAATCAGTCGGCTTCTTTGAGATTTCAGGACTGGCGGCCGCGCTGTTTTTCATTTTCCAGCACGGCGTGGTTTATTCGAAGGCTGACGTTTATTTTACGCGGGCCATGACTGCGATTACCGGCGCCTTTGTTCTCGGGTCCCTTGTGGCGCTCATATTTGTTCCCAGTCACTTCAGCGCGCGCGATCTCCTGGCGACGCTGTTCATTTTTGTGATTGTGCTTGGCTGGGTGAATTTTGGACAGCGCGGAACGCTTGGCAAGATCCTGCTGCTCCGCAACTATGTGTTCGGTTATTGCGCCCTCATGCTTCCGTTTGCAATGTTGCACGTTCCCGCGTTGTCAGGCCTTTGGCTGGACGAGTTTCGCTTTATGGGCCTGTCTGACAATCCAAATCAACTCGCCGGGCTCAGTGTGACCGGATTGATCCTGACCGCCGCCATCATTCAATACAACAAGCGGATTCGTAAAACTGACGTCATTGCCGCATTCTGCATTTCCGCAGCGGGTTTTTTTTCCCTGAGCTATACCATGATTGGCGGCACCTTTGTGGCCGCGCTGGCGGCGGGATTGGCCTACATCGGGTTCCGCAGCGGTTACGACGCGCTGCTGAGGCGGGCCGCCAACATTGCCGCCATCGTGATTGTTGTTGCGGCCATTGGTTTGCTGCTGCTTTATTGGCAAGAGCTGATGAATGAGATCAGCACCATCTACTATGGCGGTTATGGCAAAGGATCTGTCCGGGTCGCTTATTGGACGACGGCCCTGGGCGAAGCGTTGATCTCACCCATAGTTGGGTTTGGGCCGGGCGGACACATTTCCATCGCCGGAACCGAGCAGCTTCAAGAGGCCCACAACGTTTTTCTGGATGCAATGCTCAGCGGCGGAATAGTGGCGCTGTCCAGCTATCTTATGCTGTTTGCGGCCATGTGGAAGCTGACGCTTGAGAGCCGCCAGCCTGGCTTGGTTTTTGGAATTTTTGCGCTTCTTGTGCTCGGCATGTTTCACACGGTGCTGCGGCACGCAAATTATTGGATCGCCATGCATGCCGTGCTTTCCATCGCCGCAGCCGCGCCCGGGCCGCTTCAGAGCAGGCGCCAAAATGCGCCCGGCGCAATTGCGGATCGGTGACATGGCACATGCGTGAACGCTACCGGTACCTTGCCCGCGCCGGCATGGACTTTTTTGCAAGTCTTCTCATGCAGCTCACGGCGCTTGTCGCCGCGCTGCTCATCATTCGCCAGGACAGCCTCTCAAGCGCGGCGGCTTTCACCCTCAGCCTGTCGATTTGCGGCCCGATCTCGCTGTTCGCGGGCATGTCGGTCACAGAGCTGATTTTTTCCAATCACAAGGACTATCGGCGCCTGCCGGAAATCGCGCTGGCGCAGCTGCTGATTTTTTTGCTGGCAAGCGCTGTGGCGGGCTTGATGATGGCCGTCTTCTATCGCGGCTATCTCGGCGTCTTCACGCTGGTCTCCCTGACAAAGCTTTCAGATGTCATGTTTCTTCTGTGCTTGAATGTGCTTCGTAGAGAGCAGCGGTTCAGCGCTATTCTGATTTTGGGAATTATCCAGTTTCTATGTTTTTGCGCTGCCGCCGCCCTGTTTGCCTATGCCGATTTAGCCGCGCCCGCGCTCGAACTGTCCATTGCAATGCTCTTGGCTTCGCTGTTGCAGGCCGGCCTCGCCGCCAGCCTGCTTCGCCGGGAGATTGCCGCTGACGGCTGGCCCCGGTTTTTTGGGGCGTTGGCATTCATACGTGGCAACGTGTCGCGAAGCCTGGCGATTTCGTTCAACTCGGTCCAGGGGAACATTCCACGTCTGGGCCTTGAACTGATGGTTTCGCCCCAGCACCAGGCGATATATTCGCTGCTTTCCACATTTATCCGCATTGGCACGCTGTTGGCGCAAGCCGCCTTTGTTCCCGTTGTCCGCGTCTTTCAGGCGGCCTTCGCCAAAAATCCGCTGCGGGCGGTCATGATGTCCTCGCTGGGATTCTTCTCGATGTCGGTCCTCGCGGCGGCGGGTTTGATATCTGCATGGTTTCTTGCTGAGTATGCGGACCTCGTCCATTTTTTGGGACACGACATAAACAGGCTGCTGCTGCCTGCGGATGCTGTGCTGATACTCGCCGCATCCGGGGTTTACCTATTCAGATTTGGAATTTGGCAGCTTGTGTCGATGCTTGACAAAGGCGGCCTCCAGACCCGTTTCGCGTTGGCTGGCGCATTGATTACGGGCGCGGTGACCTTGCTCATTGTGCCGGTGTGGGGAATTTCGGGTGCCGCGCTTTCCGAAGCGGCGGGCAACGTCTTTCTCGTCGTGGCGCCAATCCTGTTTTGGAGCAGGCGCTACCGCAGGTCCCCGGAGGGTCTCGGACCGCAAAAAACCGGAACTTGAGCGCCTCGGCGGCGCAGCGCCGACTTTGACCGGAATGCCGTCAGACACTCAGTCCTGATTGATGAGCGTTTTGAAGCGCTGGCGCCAGACAGGCAGTTTGAAGGCGAGCAGGCTTGTGCCCCTCGGCTGCAGTCCCTGCTGGGTACGCCGGTACATCTCGAAGCTTTCCAAGTCCTTCAATTCGACGAACGCCTCGTCCCTTGCGTAGAACATGGTGAAGCCAAGGTCTTTGTGCAGGTGCCGCGCGCATTCGCTGACGCCTGTCGCGTCTATTTCCTCAACAATGAAAGCCACGTCGCCTTCGATGGTCTTGCGCGCGCCGCGCAGGGCGCGCATTTCAATTCCCTCAACTTCCAGCTTGATCAGCACAGGTTGGCTGTATTGATCCATGCGTGCCGCCTGCATCAAGTCATCTATCGTTGTCGTGAGCACTTCGTCGCTCACCGACGCATTTGCCCCATACCATTTCTCGGAAAGGGACATGCCTGCGTGGCGCGCGCCGTGCAGGGCCACGGTCGTTCCGGAAACTTCGTCTATGGCCAGCCGGAAGTTCTCGCACTGCCCCTTGTAGGCGGACAGGTTGCGTTCGAGGAACGAAAACGCAAACCGAAGCGGCTCAACGGTGACAATTTTCTGAGATCCAAATGCCGGGCTGGCGGCAAGACAGGAGAAGAATCCAAAATTCGCGCCCACGTCGAGAAACGTGTAGCGTTGGTCCTTCAGGGCTAGGAGAATTGCCTGAATGTCTTCTTCGTAGTCCCAGTTTTTAGACAAGAGCCGGTTCCAGTAATAGTCGCCGGATGGATAGGAAAAAGTGCCTCCGCTGCGGAGTCCGATTTCTGTGATGCTGTCGCCGGGAAAAAGCCTGCCGATCGCGCCGTGCAGACGCGAGATGCCGATATGGCCAAACGGCGCGGTCGCCCGTTCAGCAAGCCGCATGAGCATAACCAGCGCCTTGGCGCGGGCATTGGCGGCAAAAAGCGCATCCCTGGCGCGGTCAAAGCGGACAATCACCGGTCCTGTGCTCAACAATAATCTCCCCAAAAACTCATATGCCGCCCCATATTGCGCGGTGCGCCTGTCTTCGCCCGGACACCGCTGCGGTGGAGCCAAAACAACCGGCGATCTGCCTCAATTGTCCAGCAGTTTATTGACGCGCCCAAATTTTCAGCCGAACGCTTTCCGCCCTTTAGAAATGTCATTCACAAGTCAAGTTTAAACGCCTCAGGGCTGCGCGTCAAAGCGTCTCTCCGCCTCGCCTCCGTATTTGCCGGACCGCTCATCCGCCCCGTGCGGCGCTCCATGCCTGAAACATCAATATGCCCCACATCTGGGTTCCCGTGCAGGAGCCGCCGCTCTTGAACGCATGCCAGACCCGGCTGACTTCGGCGGCGTCAAACAGCCCTTGCCGGCGCAGGCGGTCTTCGCTGAGCAAATCTTCCGCCCATTCCTTCAGCGGCCCCCTCAGCCAATGATCGAGCGGCACGGAAAAACCCATCTTCGGCCTGTCGACAAGGCTTTCCGGCACATATTTATACAGCAGCTGCCGTAAAATCCATTTGCCGACGCCGTCTTTCCATTTCATCTCGGCGGGCAGGCGCCATGAAAACTCGGCGATCCGTGTGTCGAGCAGCGGAATGCGCCCTTCAAGGCTGACCGCCATGCTGGCTCTGTCGACCTTCGTGAGCAGGTCATTTGACAGATAATTGACCGAATCCCACCAGGTCATCCGGTCAAGCTCATCGGTGAAGTCCGGCGTGTCCATGCGCGCGGCTGACGGCTCGGAAACTGTCTTGTCGAGCAGCAGCCGGGCGGGATCGTGCCACGGCATCAGATAGCCAAGATAAAACTCGTCAAAGTTCCGCGCCCGCATCAGCGGCGCGGCGTCGCGGATCTTTTTGGCAAGGTTCGCGCTGTTGATCCCGCGCGGAATGAACGGCCGCAGGACGGTTTCCGCAGCCTTGATCACCGGATCGGGCGCTCCGGAAATGATCGCTGACAAGGCGTTGCGGAACGGCAGGCGGGAAATGCGCCGCCAGGATCCCGGCGCAAGCCGGTAGCGGGCATATCCGGCGAACAGCTCGTCGCCGCCGTCCCCGGTCAGCGCCACGGTGACATCGCGCCGCGCCAGCGCGCTGACCAGATAGGTCGGCACCTGGCTGGCGTCGGCGAACGGCTCGTCATAGATCTCGCCCATGCGCTGGGCCGTGTTCGCGACGTCGCGGTCCGTCAGATATTGCTCCGTGTGCTCGGTGCCCAGATGCGCGGCCACCGCCTTCGCATGCGGCGCTTCGTTGACGCCCTTGTCCTCAAACCCGATGCTGAACGTGCGCACCGGCTTGCTGGAGATTTTTTGCATCAGCGCCACGATGATGGAGGAATCAATCCCGCCTGAAAGCAGCGCCCCGAGCGACACATCGGATATCAGCCGCAGGCGCACCGCGTCGGTCAGCAGCCCGTCCAGGATGGCGAGCGCTTCCTGCGGGTCGGAAAGCGGCGCCGCGCGGCCGCGCTGCGCCGCCATGGTCACGGACCAGTATTCGCTGATCTCAGCCGGTTCGCCCTGCCGCCAGACCAGCATGGATCCCGGCATCAGCTTGCTGGCGTTACTGGAAATGGTGAATGGCGCGGGCACATAGCCGCGGCGCAGATACAGCGCCACCCGCTCAGGGCTCGGCGAGACATCAATCACGCCCGGCCTTTTCAAGCGCGCGGAACTCCGAGGCGAAGAGGATGGACCTGCCAAGATCGCAATAGAGCAGGGGCTTCTCGCCGAATGGATCGCGCGCCAGGGTTAAAGTCTTTGACTGGCGGTCCCACAGGGCGAAGGCGAACATGCCGTTGAGCTTCGGCAGGGTCTTCTCGGCCCCCCAAAGCGCCAGCGCCTCGATCAGGGTCTCCGTGTCCGAATGGCCGCGCCAGTTGATGACGCCTTGAGTTTCAAGCTCGGCGCGCAGCGAAAGATGATTGTAGATTTCGCCGTTGAACGTGATGACAAAACGGCCGTTGTGCGACAGCATCGGCTGGTGGCCGGCCTCGGACAGATCAAGGATGGAAAGCCGCCGCTGGCCGAAGAAGACGCCGTCCTCGATCCATTGGCCGTCCGCATCCGGACCGCGGTGCGCCAGGCAGTCGGTCATCGCCTGAAGCGCGGCCTTGCTGAATGGGAACCCGCTTCCCGCCACCGCCCCGGCTATTCCGCACATTTAGGTTCCGCCCCTGTTTATCACTACCAGGCCCGACGCAGCCAATTATGCAAAATCTGCGGAACTTTGTCCCGCATCCGGACCTGCGGGACCGAATCTGCTGCCTTCAAGCGCCTGTGCCGCTTTAGGGATTTCCCGCACAAGAACAAGGGCGGCGCGCAAACGCTGCCCAAACCACGGCGAACAACCGGTTAACCGCCCCTAATTGGCCTGTTTTCAGCACCTGAGTCAATCGGAAATTGCGCTGGGGAAGGCGGCTTGCGCGGACTTCCGGAATCCGGGTTGTGTTGCAATCCGGCTCAACTATAGTGCGCCGCTGCAAAGCCGGGCGGTCCGGCGGGAAAACATCGGGAAAAGGCGCAATGGCGAAGAAGACGGAAAAAGCTGCGGCAAACGGCGGCACACACAAGCAGGGCGCGAAGGCCGAGGCGGCGCAGGCGCAGCAGCTCGACCCGGCCATGCTGGAAAAGATCGCGGCGATCCGCTCCAAGGTCAATGAGACCTTCGGCAAAGTGGCGCTCGCCATGATGGCGACGCCCCGCTACCGCCATCTGGCGATCGGCGATCTCGCCCATCTGGTGCTCGACCCTTTGATCCGCGACCGCGTCGCCATCGCCCAGCCGGCCAAGCCCGGCCCGGAGGACGGCGGCCTCGCCGGCATCGCCATCTGGGCGAGCGTGTCGGAAGAGGTGGACGCGCGCATCCGCGAGCAGATCAAATCCGGCGTCTTCCCGCTGCGGCTGAAATCAGATGACTGGAATTCCGGCAAGATCAACTGGCTGGTGGACGTCATCGCCCCCTCGCCGAAGCTCGCCACCGCCGTGCTGGCCAATTTCAAGCAGGTGCTGAAAGAGGGCGATCTGCGCATCCATCCGATGGTGGCGCGGCTGGTCGATCCGGAAGCGCTGAAAAAGATGGGCGCCAGCCCGATGGCCGCCGCCGGACAGGGCTGACAAAAGGGCGGGGGCTGGACAGCCCCCCGTCGCCGCGCCGGCTTCCGCATACGGTGCTTGAAGGTTCAGGCAAGTCCGGGTCCCGCCTGCCGGGTGCTGACTGCATGAAAGTGTGCGGCGCGGATTGCGGCGGCGATGACCGAATTAAATCCGGATTTGCCCGGACGGCGGCGACGGTGCGCTTGGCTGGGCAAGCCGCCGTCTGCGGCGGCGCGCGGCATGACGCTGGGGAAGTCCCGGCACGGCCATGGCGCTGAAAATGCTGGCGTTTCTGCAACAGCCCGCGGCTGTGAACACTTTTGTTAACAAAGCTGCCACAATTGTGATTCCGCCTCTTTACAACCGCCGTCCGCCTGTGCTGTGTGCAACCCGAAACCGGGCGCTGCGCGTCTGGCGGGCGCGGATATGGGGCGGGGAACTTGGCGGGGCGGTTAATAAGCGGCGGGGGCTTGGGCGCGAGGCTGGCGGAGGTTGGCGGCGGCGCTCTGGTTCATGGCTATTATTCTGCGCCCCTTCGCGGCTTTGAAAGGATTGCGGCATGATCTCGCGGCGGCAGTTACTTACTACGCTGATAGCTTCTGTAGCGGCGCTGCCGCTTGCGGGATGCGGGTCCGAATCTGAGGTCAAGAAGCGCATCAAAATTATCGCCACGGCCGAGGTTGATGGCAAGCGGGTTGAGGGCACGAGCGTGACGGAGATTACGTGGAGGCTACGAAGTGATGGCGGGATGAATGTCGATCATCTCGGCGAAGCCGTAGTGTTGGAGTTAGGGGGTCGGGGGACTGTCTATGTATTGTCCGCAGTTCATCATCCAAATGGAATGATTAATACTAGTATCTGGGAAAGTCAAATTAGAGCTGCCCTTGGTATTACAGGTTCAGGTAGTAAGGAAGACCTCGATGCGATCAATGAGATTCAAGGAAGATATCCATTCAAACCAACGCGAAGTGGTGCGACCTTTCCATTGATAGTCGCTTTCAAAGACGAAAATGAGTTTCGTTCTGTCTATCGTGTTGAACCAGAGAAGTTTAGTCAGTACTTTGGCGAGAATGTTAATTTTATAGGGATTGATTTTGAAATTACAGATGATCCTGTAACCCAAGATATTGTAGAAAAACGATTGCCGATACTACTTAAAACTGCCAAGAATGCTCCCAAGAACGAAATTAGGGACGCTAACGGCGACTTGCTCGCCTATGTCGACAAGCCATTCAAATATAAAATTGGAACTATAGATTTTTTTGCTCGGGGAAGACGTTAATGTCAGTTTCGCAAAATGACGTATTGTTAGCTCTTCTGGCGCTTGACGCTTACAATCGGCACGCTGAAGATACGTGAAAGTCAAGATTTCTGAGGATAACGAAGAAATCTACACGCAAATCGGAACGGCGACGTGGAAAGAGTCTTCCGATCGCATGGAGCGGGATAATGACACGCTCTCTGGCTCCAACAACATCGGTTTCAGCGCATCTCACTACGATCTGAGCGGCGGAAAGAAGCTCATTTCCTATCGAGGCACTGATTTTGACTTCAGCTCTTTGGAGGGCATAAAGGAATTCGCACTGGACGTAAGCACGGGTTGGGCGCAGTCCTTTGGTTTGGTTTCGCCGGAGGAGCTTGATATTGGTCCGGGCGACGGCCTTGTGAATTTTCAGCCTTATTATGCCGTGAAGTTTTTTGAGCTCGTTACTGGCGCAAAGATCATCCTCAGCGAAGAAGAGAAAGAGGCGCTGATCGCTGCAGGCAATCGGGTGGCCCAACTTGAGACCCAGCTCGAAACCGCTACGCAGGAAAAAAATGCCTTGTTGCCTCAGCTTGAAATAGCAAGGCACGAACGCGACTCCAGCCAGACTGTTTTTGATGATGCGGCAGCAGAGGCAAATGCTGGCATTGTTGGCGAAATCGACACGCCGCAAGAGTTTGCGCTTCAGGCAGCAGTGGGAAATTCACAAACGGACCTCAACGCCAAGCAATCAGTCGTGGACGATTTTGAAGATCGTTATTCGAATGCGGAAGCGGATGAAACCGACATTGAGCAGCAGCTCGCTGGGGCCAAGCAAGACCTGGCCGACAAACAACCGAAAAAGAGCCCTGTCGACGTGCAATTGACAGGCCATTCGCTCGGCGGCGCGCTTGCGGGCTATGTCGCGGCATTTGACGGCGAAAAAGCGGTCATATTCAACGAGATCGCCTTTTTGGCGATGTCGTTTTACACCAAGCTCGGCATGTTCATAGAGACGAATGTGTCGAATGGTTACAGCGCGCTGATCACGGCACTGAGACAGATAGCCGATGGCGAACCGGTCAATGTGGAGGGATATTATTTTACGGAATTTGAGTTGCCGGACTTGTCAAAACTCAAGTCCTTCAGAATGGACGGTGAGATTGCGGGCTTTGTTCGCGAAACCGGGTCATTCTGGGCTTCGCTTTCAGCCGTCGTCTCAGAACTGATTGGCGGGCGTGTCACCAAACTCTTGGAAAAGGTTACCGGTTCGCTGGAAGTGCCACTGCCAGTGAGCGTCAGCACCATCAAAACGCTTGCTGCAGCTATCTTCCAAGAGAAATTTTCATCGGAGTTGGCCTCCGAGACAATTGACCCGCACGCCAATACCAGTGTGCTTGACTCAAGCGCCCTGCATTCGCAAGCGCTCATGGTCGTTCATCTGTTTGGCAAATACAAGGGCTACACCGATTGGCAGGACATTGGAGAAGAGCTTTTCAATGCCCTGAACAACACACAGGTCGGCGAAGCGGCAGGAGCTTCGAGATATACGGGTTATGCCGGTGCTGCCGAGAAAATGGTTATCGGCCTCTCTTATTCAACACTCGAAGGCACCGATGGCCTCGTGTTTGGCAATACTGGCGCACTGTCTCTGTTCAATGATGCAAATGAGCTGGGCAATGCAATTGATCAGCAGGGCGTGAATCCTTTTTTTGAGACGTTTTCCTACGAAGCTGACGATGATGGCGGGCTTATCTACAACACCGACTACGCAATCAAAGATCACTTGGCGCAAATTACTGTGCAATATGCCGGGGCGCTGGCGCTTAACAAGGTCGAAAAGGCCAAGGCGGCTGAGGATGTCGAGTTTACCGCTGACCATTCTGCCACTGACGGTGTTTTGACAATCAATTTAGATCAGGATGTGCTTGCACTTGATCTGTCCAGCGTCCTTTGGCTGGATGTCCTGAAGTCGAGCGGAATGCCGATTTGACTGATGCGGTAACAGCCGCTCCGTAAGGCTGAACTGGTGGAGACCTATTTCGACCAGACCAGCGTCGTCACCGACAGCTGGTTCTTGGGGTTGTTTGACGAAGTTCGCTGGACGATTTGCGCAAAGCGTCTGGGGCGCGAGCGGACCGGCGGATTTTTGACCGGCTGCATTTCCGGGCGCTGTCGGAGATCGCCGAAGTCGAACTGGCCGACCGCTCCTACAAGGTGGAAGAGATCAAAGGCGATGCGGCGCATGTCGATGTCTATATCGGCTATCAGGACAAGGCCAACATTGTCCATGACACCAAGGGCAATGATCTCGTCATCGGCGGCTCTGAGGATGACACTTTCTATTCATCCACCGGGATTGACTGGCTCGAAGGCGGCGGCGGGTCGGACCGCGATCATCCGCGACCTTGGCGCGATCCGGGGCAGCATAGACCCGCAAACCACAGGGGCAGTCGCGGAAGGATCATCCATTGCGGGCGGGTCGCTGCGCGGCACGCTCGAAGAAGCTCAGGACGAATGGCTGGGCGGCGCGCCGGATGTGGACGAGGACATGGTTGAATACAGTCTGCGCGGCACGATTTCGCCGTTCTCACGCCAGGCGCCGTCCAAAAAGGGCATTGAGATCGTTGATCTGCAGCTGAAGCAGTTTGAAGGCAAAGAGGCCGTCGAGCTCACATTCAAGGATTTGGCCACTTCCACGCAAACCAAAGACAGATTGGTTGCGGTGGAAAAAGCGGTCTTGACGGACCGCCGCGATATGCTGCGCGTCAAGGACACCATGCTGCAGACGCCGCTCTGGATCGACATGGGCGCGTTTGCGGAAGGTTCGGTGTCCAAGGATGACTGGGACGAGGTCTCCTATCAGGATTTGAGCCATGGCATCACCATGGTCAACGGCGCGACGCGGATGGGCTCGGACAATGGCGAAATCACCGGCGGGTTTTTCAACAAGATCGCCACGCTGGTCCAGCTGGTTCCAAGCCTGTTCGGCTTCCCGCCCGGGCTTTTGTCGTTCGGCTTTCTTGAGACCAATGACGCGCTGCGCGTCTCGGGCGCGGAGAAGATCACCGGCACGGAATTTGACGATCACCTCTGGTTTGGCGATGTCGGCTTTATCGCAAAATACCTCGCCAACTGGCCAAGCGATGGCGAGCGTCCGCGCTTCGGCGAGATTGACGGCGCGGGCGGCAATGACATCATCTTCCACCGCGGCGCAAAATATGTGGGGAGCGGTGGAACAATTTCTGAGGCGCTCGGCGGCAATGCCGACGGCGTGACGACTGCGGCGGCGGAATTCCGCCTGACGCTGAAGGGCGGGGCGGGCGACGACCGGCTGATTTCGTATGGCGGCGTCGGCACCATCACGGTCGGCGGCGACGGCACGGATTTTTTGTTCAACACCGCCGAATATGGCCAGCTTTACGGTGGCAATATTGACGGTCAGGGCACAACGGACACCGACATATTCTGGTACTGGCCCGGCACGTTCATCATGGACGCGGGTCCGGAAGACATCCTTGAAATGTTCGGCCTGCCGCTGCTCGGCGGCTCGAACTCAGTGGCGGGCATCTATGCTGGCGACGGGTCGATGGCGATTGACTGGCTGTTCTGGTTCGTCTTCTACGCCTATACCAATAGCGGCCAGCTGATCGTCTACAACGCCATCGCCGACGCGCTGGACATCGGGCCGGACGGGCTTGAGGGCATTCAGGTCGTCGAGGACTATCATTTCGGCGGCTTCAAGCCCGGCAATTTTGGCCGCCCTGCGCCCGGCGATCTCGGCATGAGCTTCCGCATCGCGGTGGCAAAAGACACAGAGGGCGCGCAGAAGATATCGATCTGGAACTTCGTCTGGGGCTCATTGCTCACTTACATTGACGTGTTCCTGGTTCTGACCAAGCTGATGCGCTGGCTGCCCGCCAACGACCCCCTCATCATCGACCTCGACGGCGACGGGATCGAGACGGTCAGCCAGAGCCAGTCGGGCGTGCATTTTGACATCGACGGCGATTTCTTCGCCGAGCAGACCGGCTGGGTGCGGGGGATGACGGGTTCATCGTCATGGACCGCAACGGCAATGGCGTCATTGACGATATCAGCGAGATGTTCGGCGGGCCGGACCGGTCGGGCTTTGGCGATCTGGCCGCGCTCGATGACAATGATGACGGGTTCATCACGGTCACCGACGCGGGCTTTGCGGCGCTGCGCATCTGGCAGGATCTCGATCAGGACGGCGCGACGGATGCAGGCGAGCTTTCAACGCTCACCGAGAACGAGATTGTCTCGCTCGCCACCGGCAAGACCGATTTGGACAATTTCCAGACCCCGCAGGGCACAACCCTGTTTGCCAAGGGTGATTACACCCGCGCCGACGGCAGCGTGGGCAAGCTCTACGACGCCGGATTTGAAACCAATTCCACCGACACGATTTTCCGCGGCGAGAAGGGCGTGGCAGCCTGGCTGAAGGGCGCCAACGCCGCCCCGGACGCCAAGGGCTTCGGCTCGATGACATCGCTCAGCGTCGGGCAGTCGAATGATTTCGAATTGCAGGAGACCGTCGCGGCCGCCGCCTCGGCGATGACGGTTCCGACGCTGAAGGCCATCCGCGCGGCGGCGACGCCTGTGTTTGGCAAATGGGCGCAGTCGCTCGAGCTGACGCGCGAGCTGACACCCGTTCTGATTGAAACTGGGGCGGACGGCAAGGTTCTCGCCGACCGGGCCGTGTGGCGTGAAGACGCCAATGGCGGCTGGTGGGAGCGCGAAAGCGGCGCGGCGGTGCTCGACGCCAATGGCGCGGCAATTTTCCATGCCAGCCTTGAACAGGTTCTCAGCCAGGCCACCGCCTCCGGCGCCGTCTGGCAGCTGGAGCAGATGTTCTCGCCCTCGTCCCGCGCCGCGGCGCTGAGCACAGCGCGAGGCCGCGCCCTATCTGGCGGAAATCGCCGAAGGCCGCGTCGTCGTGCGCGATTACGGCATTGAGAACGCCGACGGCTCCTGGCGGCTCGCCAGCGGCGCTCCGGTGACGGGCGCGGACGGGGCGGCAATTGCCGCGCCGACCGTGGACGACATCCGCCGCATGGCCGTTGCCGCCGGGCAGCGAATGGCGCGTCGAGGCGCTCGGCTTCAACCCGTTCGCCGCGCTCGAAGTCGACCGGATGGGCGTCTATATGATCGACGGCAAGGTCGTGGATTATTCGGTGCGGGTCTTTGACGAGGACGGGTCTTTCGATGTCTGGTCGCGCAATCTCGACCGCGCGCTCGAACTGCAGCACAAATTAGGCGAGCCGGGCGAGTTCAACCTGCGCTCCTATGCCATTGATTTCGACACGCTGGACGAGGTCGGCTCCACCGAGGACAGCGCCTACCGCGTCGAAATCCTGACCGCCGGCCAGTTCCATTTCGCCACGTCCGCCTATGGCGTCGATTTCCAGCCGGAGATTATGACCGCCGCCATTGATCCGCTCACCCACCGCATCACCTACACAACCGGAACGTTTGACGGCCGCGCCGCCGACGACACCAATGACGACGGCTCGTACCGCTCCTCGATCAAGACAGCCACCGAGCTGATGGCGCTGGTGATCGACAATTACATCGCGGTCAGCCGCGGCTTTTCGGTCCGCATCGCGCTGCAGGGCGGGCTGGCCGACTATGCGCGCGGCCTCGCCTATGATTCGCGGCATCGACAAGTTTTACGCCACCACCGACCGCGAGCTGGCGCCGGTGTTCGAAGCGATTTTCGAGCGTTCGCCGGACGGCGAAACCGCCGCTTTCGACTATCTGGTCAGCTGGGACGAAATCCTGCAGGTGGTCTATCCGGACTACAAGCTCGACAATACCGGCAATTTCATCACCGGCACGATGAAGCTCGACGAGCTTTTCGTCTTCCAGATGCTGCTGCCGGCTTTTGAGAATGTCGGCATCGATCTCGACCTGCCGGGCGTGCTTGCACGCGCTGGGCGTTGACGAAACCAGGCTTATCCAGAACCTGTCCAACGCGGTCAGCGTCGAAGGCACGGCGGGCGTTGACTATATCTATGTGAACTCCGAGACCGCCACAACCTATAATGGCGGCCAGGGCGCGGACATATTCTTCATCGGCAAGAATTTCGGCGAGGATGTCATTGCCGATGTCGACAACATCCTGCGCGGCGAAAAGCCCGACCAGATCCGCTTCGCCCATGCCCGCTCCACCGATGTCTACGCCTTGCGCGACGGCCAGGACCTCGTCATCACGGTCAACGGCACGGATGACGTCTTACGCGTGCGCAACCAGTTTCTCGGCGACAAGCTTGATCCGCTGTTCAAAAAGATCAACGCCTCGCCGGCCACGCAGATCGCCTCGATCGTCTTCGCCGACGGCGTCATCTGGGACCGGCTGGAAATCGCCAAATCCGTCAGCCATCCGCTGGATTCAGACGATCTGGTGCTCGGCACCCAGTCGAAGGATTATCTCGAGGGCGGCAAGGGCAATGACATCATCCGCGGCGGCCGCGACGGCGACATTTATGTGTTCAAGGCCGGCGACGGAAATGACCGCATCGCCGAAAGCAACGACTGGTGGTCGGACACCGAGCAGAACAAGTACGATTTCCTGCAGTTTGGCGGAGCGATCAATCCGGAGAACATCAAGCTCTACCGGGCCGGCGAAAGCGGCGATGTGCTGATCACGGTGCTCGACGCCAATGGCGCGCCGACCGGCGACAGCATGCTGATTGAGGACCAGTTCTACTGGGCCAATATCCCCTTTCTTGGTCTCCTGTTCCCGCACCGCATCGAAAGCATCGGCTTCAGCGACGGCTCGTTCATGAGCCACACCGATCTGATGGCCCGGGTGCTGAGCGATCTGAAGACGGACAATGCGGACATTATTTTCGGCTTCAACAATGATGACGAGCTGGACGGCGGCAAGGGCGATGACGTGCTCGTCGGCCGGGCGCAGAACGACACTTATATTTATGGCCGCAACTATGGCCGCGACGTCGTTGAAGACGGCGCCAATGATTTCTTTGGCGGCAGCTTTGACACGCTGAAATTCACCGACGGGCTGCGCTGGACAGACTTTGAGTTTGAGCGCCAAGGCGCCTCGGCGACGATCACGATGCGGGTCAAGGGCACGGAAGACGCCGTCATCCTCAAAGACCAGTATGTCAATGAGTTCCCGTTCGGCTTCCGCGACATGATCGAGCGCCTCGAATATGCCGACGGCACGGTCTGGGATTATTTCAAGCTGGCGCAGCATGTCATTGATCTGGCAAGCACGTCCGGCGACGACCTCATCTACGGCTTCGACATTGCCAACAGCCATGACGGCGGCGCGGGCGATGACCGGATTGAAGGCGCCGGCGGCGGCGACACCTACATTTTTGGCCGGGGCTATGGCACGGACACGATCTTTGACTCAGCCTCCGGCGCTCAAGGCGACCGGCTGATCCTGACCGATATTGCGCTGGACGATGTCGATTTCAGCCGTGCAGCCAATGATCTGATACTGACCGTCCGGGCGACGGGCGACCGTATTGTGCTGGATGAGCAATATAACCGTTATGCCGGTCAAAAAAACGCAGTCGAAAGCTTCGTCTTCTCGGACCGGATTGTCAGTTATAAAGACCTCAACCCGGAAGACATTGATCTGGTCGGCACTGCCGCTGGCGAGGCGCTCATCGGCACTGATTTTGCTGAAACCATTGACGGCCGCGCCGGCAATGACACGCTGACCGGCGGCAGCGACGGCGACACTTACCTGTTTGACGTCGGTTATGGGCATGACACTATTTTTGACCGCCAGACTCAGGAGGTCTGGCTCGGCGCAAATGGCAAGTTCGTCAAGGAGGGCGACGACACAATCCGCTTTGGCGACGACATCACCGTCGAAAACGCAGATTTCGTCAAGGACGGCGACGATCTGCTGATTTCGGTGCTCGGGCACTCAGGCGACACGCTGCGGGTCGTCAACCAGTTCCGCTCAATCAGTGACGGCATCGAATGGTTCGCTTTTGCCGACGGCACGCGCTGGCACATTTCGGACATTGAGGAGCGGCTCGCCATTGTCGGCGGCTCGCGTGGCGATGACAAAATTGAAGGAGCGCTGAACAGCCCGAATGTGCTTGACGGCAGGGAGGGCGACGACACGCTGATCGGCGGGCGCGAAGGCGACACATACGCATTTGGCGGCGCCTACGACCTTGATGAAATCACCGAGCGCACCGACGGCGTCGAAGGCGCTATCGACAGGGTTGTGTTTGGCGACACGGTGAACCTTGAACTTCTGAAAATCACCCGGGACGGGTTCGATCTGATATTCGATCTTGGCAATGGCGAAGACCGGCTGACTATCAAGAACGGCCTTTCGACCCGGCCGGTTGAACAGTTCATCTTTGCAAACGGAACCATGCTCGGGCTCGAGGAAATCCGCACGCGCATGCTGATTGGCGACAACAGTGACGAGGTACTTGTCGGATTTGACGGACGCAGCGACGTGCTCGACGGCGGCGCGGGCTCGGACGCGCTGGAAGGCCGCTCCGGCGATGACGAGTACCGGTTCGGCGCCGGCTCGGGCGCGGACTCTGCTGAAGACACAGCAGGCGTTGACCGCATTGTGTTTGCGGACAATGTGACATCCGCGATGGTCCGGTTCTCCGACGAGGATGGCGACCTTCTGGTGCGTCTTGAGGGCGAGGTCGACACGCTCATCATTCTTGGCGGCGCTTTGCGGGCCAACGCGAGCCGCCACGTCGAAACGTTTGTGTTCAGCGACGGCACGATTGTGACAATGGACGAAGTTTGGGGTCTGCTTGTCGCCGCTCAGGAATCTGATGGCAGCGATGTCATCAATGCCCGCAACGGCGCGCGGATATCCACTGCGGGCGACCTTGGCGATGACCTGATCTACGCTGCAGACGAGACAACAATCACCTTTAAGGCCGGCGACGGCCTCGACACAATCGACACGACGGCCCAGACGCCCGGCAGCAAGCTTGTGTTCACAGATTTGGATTCGACCGATGCCGTGGTGCGGCATGTTGACCTGACTGGCCCGGATCTCGCAATTTCGTTCCCGGCGTCGGGCGACATGGTGCGCATACGCGGCGCGCTGGAAAGCGGCTCCGTCCCTGTCATTGAGTTTGCCGACGGCGTGATTTGGGACAGGGCGGCTTTTGTCGCCGCCGCTATGCTGGCGCAGGCAAGCGCCCGCGACGATGTCATCACAGGATCCTCGCTCGCAGACCGGATTTCCGGACTTGCAGGCGTCGACGATATCCAGGGGGCGGGCGGCAACGACAAATATTTCTTCACAAGAGGCGACGGCCGCGACGTCATATCGGATTCAAGCGGCACAGATGCGCTTGAAATCCGGGGCTACCGGCCTGAAGATGTCATCATCAGCAGGCCGGTGGCCGGCCGCGACGAGCTCCTGCTCAGCTTTAACGGCACAGATGACGAGATCCTGCTTCGGATGGCAGGCGGAAGCGGCGTCGATTCAATCTCGTTCGGCGACGGAACCACATGGTCGCGGGCCTTTTTGTTTGCCGCCGTAGTCGCGAACGGAACGCCATTCGACGACGAGATTTCAGCCACGGCAGCCGCCGACATATTGTCAGGCGGCGCCGGCAATGACAGCCTGGCCGGCCTTGCGGGAAATGACACGTACACGTTTGCGCGCGGCGACGGTCGGGACATCATCAACGATCAGGGCGCGTCGTCCGACGTCAACAGTCTGACAATCGCCGACTACGGCCCGGCGGACACAACGGTAATCCGGCACGCGGACCGGCCAAATGATCTCGTCCTCAGGTTCCCCGGAGGCGATGAGATCGTCATCGTTGGCGGATTTAACGAGAACGGCAAACATGTCTCAAAGATAACATTCCAAAACGGCGTCGTTTGGACGATGGCGGAAGTGTTGTTCGCGCTTGCGGCCTCGCGTCAGTCGGGCCAGGACGAGATCTTGCTGGGCACGTCAGCCGCAGACACTTTGGTTGGCGAAGGCGGCAGCGACTATCTGTCGGGCGGCTCAGCCGGCGACACTTATGTGTTCCGGCGCGGCGATGGCGAGGACGTTATCGAGGACCTCGGATCAACCTCTGCGGCTTCACCTGACAAAATCGACATCCGCGGCTACCTGCCGTCCGAGATGCGCATCGAGCGTTCGCTGGCGGCACCGAATGACTTTGTCATCACATTTGCCGGGACACAGGACCGGATACATGTTGTCGGCGGCATCGGCACAGCGGCCAACATCATTGAGTCGATCCGTTTCGAAGATGGGACAATCGTCACGCATGCCCAGATCATCGCCCGCACGACATCAGATGCCGCGACTTCCGGCGATGATACTGTCGAAGGTTACAGCGGCGCTGAGCAGCTGTCCGGCGGTTTAGGCAATGACCGATTGTCCGGCGGCGACGGCAGCGACACCTATGTGTTTGCGCGCGGCGACGGCCGGGATGTCATCGAAGACAATGGCTATTTCGACACCGACATTGTGCGGATATCAGGGCTATCTGCCGTCCGAAGTCATTTTGTCCGAACTCGAGTATCCATCTGATTCACTGCTGGTGAAATTTGCGGGTTCAAATGACGAGATAACAATTGTCAACACGCTGGACCAGGACACCAGTGACCAGATCGAGCAGTTCAGATTTGATGACGGAACTGTCTGGACAATCGCAGACGTCAAGGCGCGCCTTCTTGCCCAGCAGACCACAGGCGGAAATGACCGGATTAACGGGTTCAATGGCAATGACATTGTCGCCGGGGGCCCGGGCGCTGACCGGCTTTCCGGCGGCGATGGCAGCGACACGTTTGTGTTTGCCCGGGGCGATGGGCAGGACACGATTGAGGATATTGGATACGATGACACGGATGCCGTCCAAATCTCCGGCTATCTTCCATCAGAAGTCATTCTCGAGCGGATGCTGCATCCCAATGACCGGCTCATCCTCCGGTTCGCAGGTTCTGACGACAAGCTGACGATCATCAACACTCTGGACAGCGAATGAAGCGATCAGATCGAACAGTTCCATTTCGATGATGGAACTGTCTGGACGATTGCGGATGTGAAGGCGCGGCTTGTGTCGGCTGCCTCGACCAATCAGGATGACCGCATCACCGGCTTTGACGCGAGCGACACGCTGGCTGGCGGCGCAGGCAATGACCTCTTGTCGGGCGGCGATTCAAGCGACACTTACATTTTCAGCCGCGGCGATGGACAGGACCGCATTAATGACAACGGCTACTATGACACTGATACGCTGCGCATTTCGGGCTATCTGCCAAGTGAGGTCATTCTTGAACGGGACGCGTATCCAAATGACGCGTTGACGATTCGTTTTGTCGGCACCAATGATGTTGTGACAATCTTCAACACGCTGGATTTGGATTCCACCGGCCAGATCGAACAAGTTCGGTTTGACGACGGAACAATCTGGACGATTGACCAGATCAAGGCGAGCCTTGTGTCGAATGCCGCGACGGGCGGCGGCGACCGCATAACCGGATTTGATATCGGAGACACGCTCTGCTGGCGGCGCTTGGCAATGATCTGCTGTCCGGCGGCGATGGGAGCGACACATATGTGTTTGCCCGCGGCGACGGGCAGGATACGGTCGAAGATAATGGATATTTCGACAGCGACACTGTCGGATATCCGGCTATCTTCCCTCCGAACTGATTTTCCAACGCGCTGACTATTCCGCCGACACGCTGATTGTCCGCTTTGCCGGCACCAGCGATGTGCTGACAATCGTCAACACGCTCGACGGCGCGACACTACGACCAGATCGAACAGTTCCAGTTCGACAATGGCGCTGTGCTCACCATTGCCGATGTCATCGCGCAGACCATCCCCTTCCAGAGCACGCCGGGCGACGACTGGATTGTGCTGACATCGGCCAACGAGACGCTGACCGGCGGCGCGGGCAATGACCGGCTGACGGGCGCCGACGGCAGCGACACCTATATTTTCGCGCGCGGAAGCGGTGTTGACCGGATTGACGACAACGGCAACGGCGACACAGATGTTGTGCAGATTTCCGGCTATCTGCCGGGGGAAGTTTCGCTGTCGAAAGACAGCCGGACGGGCGCAAATCTCGTGCTGCGTTTTGCCGGAACAAGCGATGAGCTGACAGTTGAAAACACGCTGACGGGCAATGCCGCCGACCAGATCGAGCAGATCCGCTTCGATGACGGCACTGTCTGGACGATAGAAGCCGTCAAGACGCTGCTTGCGAACGGGTGGAGCACGGACGGCGATGACGCCGTGACCACGCTTCTGGGCGACCAGACTTTAGCGGGCGGCCTCGGCAATGACCGGCTTTCCGCCGGCGACGGCAGCGACACCTACCGTTTTGCCAGAGGCGGCGGCATGGACGTCATCATCGACAATGGCGATGGCGACGCGGACGTTGTGAAAATTGCCGGCTACCTGCCAGGCGAGGTGTTTGTCGCCGTTTCGGCCTTCAACGCCGGCACGTTGGAGATCACATTCGCGGGCACATCCGACCGTCTGACAAT
This sequence comes from uncultured Alphaproteobacteria bacterium, assembly GCA_963802455.1. GTDB lineage: Bacteria > Pseudomonadota > Alphaproteobacteria > Rhizobiales > Rhizobiaceae > JANOYJ01. Next base: position 91,624 of record CAWDIY010000019.1, read on the forward strand.
CGTCGACGCGCTGAACGGCAGCACCGCCAACCAGATCGAGCGCATCGAATTTGACAATGGCGCCATTTGGACTGTCGCCGACATTCTCGGGCTCATTGGCAGCGCCCGCAATCCGGCGGCTGACGAATCGCTTGACGGCGACAGCGCCGGCAACACTCTCGCCGGCGGGCGCGGCTCGGATTGGCTGTCGGGCAAAGTCGGCAGCGACACGTATATTTTCACTCGGGGCGATGGTTCGGACCGCATCACGGATGCCGGCGCAGGCGACACCGACATTGTGCGAATCGCGGGCTATCTGCCGACGGAAGTTATGGTGGCGCAAAGCAGCGACAGCCCGGATTCCGTCATTCTGCGCTTCGCCGGCACAAGCGACGAACTGACAATTTCAAACACGCTGTATTTCAGCTTTGAGGACGAGATCGAACAGATCCGTTTCGACGACGGCACCGTCTGGTCAATGAGCGATGTGCGCAGCCGCGCGCTGCAATCGCTCGGCAGCAGCGGCGATGATGTCATTTTCACTTGGTCATCAAGTGACACCGTTAACGCCGGCAAAGGCAACGACTATGTCGAAACTGGAAGCGGCGCGGACACGCTGGTCTTTGCGGGCGGCGATGGGCGCGACACGGTATCGAGGGATATCAACTACGGTGCCGCTGACAAGCTCGTCTTCACCGATCTCAATGCAGGCGACATTGTTGTCAGGGGCCAGACATTCGGCGATGGCAGCCTGACTGTTGAAACCCTCGATGGCGGAGATTCGATCCGGTTCACCGACGGAATCTCGCTCCTGTCCAGCATCCAGTTCGCCAACGGCGAGATCTGGTCAAGCAGCCAGATTTCGGCGGCAATTGTTCAACGTGCGGCGAGCCCGTATGAGACAAGCTCTTTCTACACGCCGTACAACACGGTGGGCGCGTTCGCCGGCACATCACGCAACGAGCGTTTTTCTGGAAATAGCGGCTCGGACAGCTATGTCTGGAGCCGCGGCGGCGGGCATGACACGATCAGTGACGTCGCCTATGACGCGCTCGCCGTCAACACGCTGACTTTGAGCGATGTGGCATCGACGGAAGTGTCGTTCGCCGCGTCCTGGTCCGGCGACGACGATCTCGTCATCCGTGTGTCTGGCGACTCCGGCTCAATTGTTGTTGATGGGTTCCTCTCCGCGTATGGCGGATATCGCCGGGGAGTTGACCAAATCGTCTTCTCCGATGGTGTCACACTGGACCGCGCCGCCGTGCTTGCGATCGCGCGGCCGCCTCAGCTGCCGACGGCCGGCGATGACCTTTTGGTCTTTGGAAACGCGGATGACATTGTCGCAGCCTTGGCGGGCGATGACATCGTCCGCGCCGGCTACGGCGATGACGACATAACAGGCGGCTCAGGCGACGATCTCTTGCTCGGACAGGGCGGCAGCGACGCTTTCCGGTTCACGCGCGGCGATGGCAGCGACACAATTGTGGACCGGTCGGGCGTGGAATTCATCGAGGGACCCGAGGACTTCAACACGCTTTTCCTTTCCGGGTACACCGCAGAGGAGCTGATTTTCTCCGCTTCGGTTGTTGACCCGAATGTGGTCACGCTCACCTTCACCACAAGCGCCGACAGCATCTCTTTCCGCGCCTCGCTTAACAGTGACGGGGAGTTCTTCGGCTCTGGGTTCCAATTCGGAGATATCGTTCTCGATGACACCACGGTTCTGACCGCGTTTGACATCGAAGAACTCATCGTCGTCGGACACACGATTACAGGGACAGCTGGCGCGGACGTGCTTTTTGGCACGGAGAATGCGGAGACAATTGAGGCCGGCCTGGGCAACGACATAGTTGCCGCGGGCGACGGCGCCGACATTTATGTGTTCAGCAGGGGCGATGGCAGGGACATCATCGCCGACGCTCGCTCAATCTGAACTTGACACCGAAGGCTTAGTGTCCAAATCTGCTTCGGCTTAAGGGCTATGCCGCAAACGAGCTGGTGTTCTCCGCCGAACCGGTCGAGGGCGCCGAACTCGTGCTGACCTTCACGTCAAGTGAAGACCGGATCATGCTGCGCGGCGATCTGTCCGTTATGCCGGTTTCCGGCGACCGCTTTGGCGTGATCGAACTGGATGACGGGACCGTTTTGTCCACATCGGACGATTACAGACGGATTTCCGGAGTATGTATTCCCGGAAATTGGCGGAACGGCTGGCGATGACGTCCGAACCAACGACGCCACTGACACTTACATATTCGACTATGACTATCCGGAGATCGGGATTTCGGGAGGCGGCAGCGACACCTACACTTACGCGCGTGGCGATGGTTCCGACATTTTTGACGACCACACGTCGAATCCTGGTGAAACCGACCGGCTCGTCTTTACGGATATCATCGCCTCCGATGTGATGGTCCGCTCTGATGGCGGCGATGTTATTCTGGAACTTGACGGCAATGCAGCCGACGCCAGCGCGCTAGGAGAGACTCTTGTCTACATGCCGCCTGCGGAGAAACCGCCAACCGAGGGATCAAGCCTGTCCGGGATTGAGCAGATACAGTTCGCCGACGGCACAATCTGGTCCTATGCCGACATGCCGGAGCATGTCGCGGCCTATGAATCCACAATAGTTCCGAGCCCCCTTCCCAACGCCTATCCCGCAACCAGCGGCAATGACCGCTACGAGGGAACATCAGGCGACGATCTGATCGAGCTTGGCTTGGGAGATGACTTCGCCGACGGCGCCGCTGGCGATGACAGCTATATCTACAGCCGCGGCGACGGCCATGACGCCTATCGCGACAATGATGGCGCAGGCGAGAAGATCGTCTTGCACGATGTCTTGTCCAGCGAAGTTTCAGTCTCAATCGCCAACGGCCACATTATCCTCACAATGTCGGCGCGCCAGCCAGATGGATCAGACGCGGGTTCGGTCACGCTTCTGAACGCCGCAGAGAACGCAATATGCCTTCAGCAGCCTTGAAGTGCGTTTTGACGACGGAGCCGTCTGGACCGGCGAAGACCTTGCCGCCTTTCTTCAGGCGGACGCAGCCACATCCGGCGCCGATTCCCTGTTCGGCACAGCGCGCCACGAGAGTTTCGATGGAGGCCAGGGCGACGACCTGATCAATGGCAACGGCGGCGGCGACACGCTTGCCTACGCGCGCGGTGACGGCCACGACATTGTTAAGAGACCGGTCGATGGAAGCCAGCTGAGCATTGCTTTTTCCGACCTCAACCCCGCCGACATCAAAATCGCGCGGCAGGCAAACGACATGGTTGTCTGGGTTTCCGCTTCCGCCGCCGGCGCCGGAGATGACGGCAGCATTCGGGTTCTGGACGGATACTTCTTCTCCGGCAGCCGCATGTCCGTGTCCGAGATCCGCTTTGCCGACGGCAGCGTTTGGACCGAAACTGAGATCGCTCAGGCATTTGCCGCAGCGCTCACCACGGAAGGTGACGATTCTGTTGTGCAGGCCGGGCCGGGGCTCACTTATGAGATGGGCGGTGGAAACGACTTTGTCGAAGCCGGCGGCTACGATGCGGATACGTTCGTTTATCGCAACGGCGACGGCCATGACACCGTTTCGGAGAGGGGCGGCGCATACTACAATTACGACCCCGCAAATGATGTGCTGGACTTTGCGGATCTCGCGCCAAGCGCCGTCAAATGGCTGCGCAGCGGCGATGACCTGATCGCGGCAGTTGCGGCAAACCCGGCGGCGGGAACATCCGCCGGCTCAGTCACGCTGAAGGGCGTGTTCGCGCAGTATGCAGGCCAATCGTCCCGGGTTGATTTCATTCGCTTCGGCGATGGCTCGCAGATCACAATTGCCGATGCGATGGCCGCTTCAGCGGCGGGCGCAGGCGGCGGCGCGCCGCTGGACTATCTGGTTGCGCCAGACGGCAATGTGACCTTCACCTATGATCGAGGCGACGGCGACCGGCTGATTGACACTTTGGCAGATGCTGCCAATGACACGCTGGTTTTGAACGGCATCGCGCGCGAGAAAGTTTCTTATCACGCACGGGGCTCCAGCGTTGAAATCCGGATTGCCGAAAGCGCCGCAGGCGCCGGGGACGGCGGCAGCATTCTTGTGGATGCCTTGCTGGATGTCTCGCTTGCCAATCGCGGCGTCGAGACCGTCCGGTTTGCCGATGGCTCGACGATCAGCAAGGCCCAGATCATCGGAGCTGTCATGCCTATAGCGGTTCGCCTTTTTCGGACTCGATCACCGGTTCCTCCGGCGCTGACACGATCCGAGGCAATGGCGGCGTGGATCAGCTCATCGGCGGCAATGGCAGCGACAGCTATGTCTGGGCGCGCGGCGACGGCAGCGACACGATCGATGACCGGGGAACATCCGGCGGCGCGGCCGACAGGCTGGTGCTGAGCGGGATTGCGGCATCCGACGTGACGATGCGCGTGCAAGGCAATAATGTCATTCTTGCAATTGCAGCCAGCGCGCCGGGCCTGTCCGACGGCGGCGAGATCAAACTGCTGGAATCCCTTGTCACCAATGGTCAGCGAGGCATTGAGAGCATTGAGTTCGCCGACGCCAGCGTCTGGACGATGGCGACGCTGCGCGCAATGGCGCTTTCGGCGCAGACAACTTCCGGAAATGACATTGTCACAGCCTACTCGACCAATGACATTTTGGCGGGCGCGGCTGGCGACGACGTGCTGATCGGCGGCGGCGGCAATGACAATTATGTCTACACGCGCGGCGACGGCGGACGATGCGGTTGATGAGGGCCAGACATCTGGCGGGACCGCTGACAACCTTGTCTTGCACAATGTGCTGCCTTCGGCAGGTCAGCTGTCACCAATGACGGCGGCGACGCCGTTCTTGTCATTGGCGAAAGCGCGCCGGGCGTTGGCGACGGCGGCTCGGTCAGGCTGATTGCCGGGCTCAATCCGTACTTTGAGCGCGGCGTGGAAACCGTCACATTTGATGATGGAACCATCTGGTCAACTGCAGAATTGCGTGTCCGGGCCTTGGCTGGACAGACAAGCGCCGGGTTTGACGTGATTTATGGCTCCAGCGTTTCCGACGCGATCGCGGGCGGCTCAGGCAATGACCTCCAGATCGGCGGAGACGGCAGCGACACGTACACCTATCGGCGCGGCGATGGCGATGACGTCGTTGACGACAGCGGAACTTTCGGCGGAACATCCGACCAGCTCATTCTTGAGGGCATCGGGCCGCAGGCGGTGTCATTCAGGGCCAGCCTGAGCGACGCAGTTGTGGTGATCGCGGAAAGCGCGCCGGGAGCGGGTGACGGCGGCAGCATCCGCATCATCAACACGCTCAACCCCTATTATGAGCGCGGCGTCGAAACCATCCGGTTTGGCGACGGGACAGCCATTTCGATGACAGAGGTCCGTTCGGCAATTCTTGCCGGCCAGTCAACCAATGGCAAGGATGTCCTGTCCGGCTTCTCCACCGGCAACCTCTATCAAGGCGGCCTTGGCGATGATCTCGCCACCGGCGGCGAGGGAGATGACACATTTGTCTACACGCGCGGCGACGGCGTCGATGTGATCGATGATTCCGGGGATCAGTGGCGGAGCAGCTGACAAATTGCTGCTGCACAGCATCGCGGTTCAGGATGTGAGATTTGGCAGGGAAGAGTCGGACGCCATCCTGATCATTTCAGAAAGCGCGCCGGGCGCTGGAGATGGCGGGCTGATCCGCATCGTCGGCTCGATGACTCCCGTACTATGCGCGCGGCGTCGAGAGCATCGTCTTTGACGACGGCACAGCCTGGCTCCTTCAGGACTATCAGCAGCTGGCCGTCGAGCAGTCCCAAACTTCAAGCGCCGACACCATCACTGGTCTCGGGCGGCAATGAGACGCTCTCAGGCGGTCTTGGCGACGACCATTTGTTTGGCGGCGACGGCAGCGACATCTATGTCTTCAACCGCGGCGACGGCCGCGATGTCATTGAGGACAATGGCAGCAACGACAATGACATCGTCCGCATCGGCGGCTATCTGCCAACCGATCTCATTTTGCGCGAGAGCAAGTATCCGGCGGATTCGCTTGTCATCCGATTTGCCGGAACTGACGACGAGCTGACCATCGTCAACACATTGGACCTTAGCGCAGAAGATCAGATCGAGGCCCTGCATTTTGACAATGGCGCCGTCTGGACCATTGCCGACGTCAAGGCGAAAATCCTATTGGATCGCGCCACTCCCGAAAATGACACGATCAACGGATTTAACGGCAACGACTTAATTTCCGGCGGCAAAGGCAGCGATGTTTTGAACGGCGGTTCGGGCGCCGACACCTATTCATATGCGCGCGGCGACAGCTATGACTTGATCATAGATGCGCCGGAGCAGGCGGGCGATGTGCTGCAGCTGCGTGGGATAGATCCGTCGTCGGTGCTTGTCCGCCGCGGCGTTGGCGACGATCTCGATCTCCTGATCGCCGAATCTGCGGCCGAAGCGGGCGATGCCGGACGCGTCACCATCCGAAACTCATTCCTTTCCGGCTCGCTGGCGGGCGTCGAGGCCATCCAGTTTGACGATGGCACGGTTTGGACAAGGCCGATGATCGAAAGCCTTGCCGTCAGAAATGTCGCCACGCCAGGCGATGACAGGCTGACGGGAACCAGCGCCGCCGACGATCTGGCAGGGGGCGCGGGCGATGATTACACTTCCGGCGGTCTCGGCAATGATGTCTATCGGTTCACGCTCGGCGACGGTTCAGACACGATACGTGACTTTGGCGACGGTCAGGACCGCATTGAAATTTCCGGATACGCCAGGTCGGAGGTCAGTTTCTCCCGCCGCGGGCGCGACGGCCAGGATCTGATCATCCGCCTGGGATTGGCCGGCGAGTTCATCACCGTCATCAATGGCTTGTCCAATTCCGCCATCGACAGAATTGAGAACATTCTCCTTGTGTCGACAGGCGAGACGATTTCCATTGAGACAATCAGGAACTCGCTGGAATTTGGCAGCGCCAGCGAAGGCGACGACCAGATCATTGGCGGAGACGATTCCGACACGCTGCGCGGCGGCGCCGGCGCTGACCTTCTGGTCGGCGCAGGCGGCGACGACACCTATGTCTACCGCTCGGGCGATGGCGACGACCGCATCGCAGATGACGCCGCCAGCGCCAATGACAGGCTCGTTCTTGAGAACCTGAGGTCCACGGACCTTGCCAGCGTGCGCCGCAGCTCCCTTGAAGGTTTTGATCTGGTGTTGCGATTCACAGGCGGCCAGGACCGGGTCACGCTTGCCGACAGTTTGGCCACGGGCAACGCCGGCGTGGAATCGGTGGTTTTTGCCGATGGCGTGACGTGGACCCGGACGGAAATGCGGGCGGCGGTTCTCACTCACGCGGCGACGCAGCAGGCTGAGTCCATCCGAGCGTTTGACGGCGCCGACATTCTCACCGGCCTCGGCGGCAACGACCTGCTGACCGGTCAGGGCGGCGCTGACACCTACCGCTTTGCGCGGGGCGATGGCCAGGACACGGTCGATGACAATTCCAATAGCGCCGGCGACAAGCTGCTGCTGACCGATATCCTGTCGCTTGAGGCGACAGTCTCCCGGCTGTTCAAGGCAAGCAATGACATCGTCCTGACATTCGCCTCCGGAAATGATTCCGTCACCATCCGCGACATGCTCGCAGCCGACGGCACCGGGCTGGAGCAGATTGAGTTTGCGGACGGCATAATCTGGACCCGCGAAATAATTCTGGACCTGTTGGAAAACAACGCGCCTGTCGCAACCGATGACGGGATATATTCTTTCAAACTCGACGCCGAGCTGCATCTGTCTCCGGCTGAGCTGCTGCAGAACGACTTTGATCCAGATGACGATGCGATTTCCATTCTGTCTGTCGCGGGCGATGCGCATGTCGCCGCCCAGATCAACGCCCAAGGTCACATTGTCGTCACCGCGCTCGATGGATACACGGGTCCGGCAGAGGTCAGTTACACAATCTCCGACGGCCGCAACGGACTTGCGACAGGCATCGTCAGCGTCAGAGTGGCGCCTTTGGCTTTCGCCAAGGATGACTATGGCTTCACTGTGGCCGAAGACGGTTTTCTGTCGATCAGCGCCGAGCGCCTTCTGTCCAACGACATTGACGGCGACCGCATGATTGTGGCGCAGGTCTTTGACGCCACGCATGGCCATGTCAGCCTTTCGAGCAATGGGCAGATTAGCTTTACACCAAGTCTGAACTACAACGGCTTGGCGACCTTCAAATATGTGGCCAACACGCCTGAAGGCGGCCGCGCGGAGGCGGTGGTCAACCTGACTGTGACTGCGGTGAACGATGCCCCGGACGCCCGGAACGATCTCGGATTTTCAACAGACGAGGATGTTCCATTCGAGATCAACACCGCGAGCCTGCTGCTCAACGACACTGACATTGATGGTGACCGCCTCAAAGTGACCAGCGTGACCAGCTCGACGGATTTGATCGTCGAACTGACCGACGACGGCTACATTATCGTCCGGCCTTCTGCATTCTTCTTTGGCAGCGCGTCATTCTCCTATGCGGCCGCCGACGCCAGCGGCGCTTTGGACACAGCAACCGTCACCGTGAATGTCAGGCCGGTCAACAACAATCCCGAGCCGAAGGCCGACTCGTTCTCCACACAGGAAGACGCGCCAATTTTGATAACGGCGGCGTCGCTGACCGCAAACGACATCGAGCGCGATGGCGACGGCCTTGTCATAAGTTCGGTGCGCCGGGGATATGGCGGAACAGTGGAGCTGTTTGACAATCAAACCGTCCTGTTCACGCCGCAGCCTGACTTCTACGGCCAGGCGCATTTCTTCTATACGGTGGATGACGGGCAGGGCGGGCTTGTGGAGGCCCGTGTCAATGTTCAGACAGATTCTGTCAATGACGCCCCTCATGCCGCCAATAACTCCTACGAAGACGACGATGGAGCCTATCTGCGCGGCACCGAAGACACGCCGCTGATCATCCAGGCGCTTGATCTCTTCGCGAACGACGGCGACATCGACGGCTTTGCGCTTGAGCTGCGCACGATCAGCTATTCCGAAAACGGCTTGGCCGAGATTTTGGCGGATGGGTCGATTAGATTCACGCCGACAGAAAACTACTGGGGCGAAGCTTCATTCCGCTATGTGATCGCGGACGAAGGCGGATTGGTCGATGATGCGCTTGTGACAATGTATTTCGAGCCGGTCGGCGACGCCCCGCCGCATGCGGTCAATGACACAATCACCATTTATGAAGATGTCGAAACAATAATTCCCGTCGCGGCCCTTTTGGAAAACGACACCGACATCGACAATGATGTGCTTGAGCTGCTCAGCGTTCAAATCAGCAACCGGGGCGGTTCTGTCAGGATAGATGCCGACGGCAATATCGTCTTCAAGCCGTCGCTGAACAGCAATTTCCCCGCCGAGTTCTTTTACACGGTGAGCGACAACGCCGATGGCACGGATGTCGGCACTGTCTCGGTCATCATCATCCCGGTCAACGATTCTCCAACTGCGGCCGCCGACTCCGGCGGCACCAGCCTTGATGTGCCGCTGGTGCTGCGCATCTCCGACCTGATGGCCAATGACAGCGATATTGACCTTTACCCGGGCGAGTATGGCCTGCTTGATTTTGTCGGCATCCGCTCGGCGTCGGACGGGACCGCGTCGATTTATGGAAATGAGTTTGTCGTTGTCGAATACGCGCGCGGTTTCTTCGGAAACACATCGCTCGAATACACGATTGAAGACGAGCACCATGTCGAGGACGACGGAACAATTCTTGCCGTCGTGTCGAGCCTGCGTTCTGAAACTCTGAGCGGCAGCGCGATCCGCGATCTTTTGATCGGCAGCTATCTGGCGGAGCGCATTGAAGGCGGTGCCGGCGATGATGACATATTCGCCCGCGAGGGCGACGATATCATCGTTGGCGGCGACGATGCCGACCGCATCGACGGCGGCGACGGCTACGACACTGTCGAGTTCACCGGCTCAAATATTGGCGTGCGCGCGGACTTGCAGGCGATCATCGGCCAGGGCGGCCATGCGCAGGGTGATCTCTACTTCAACATCGAGGCGTTGACCGGCACCGGCTTCGCCGATGAGCTTGGCGGCAACGCGGGCGACAACCGGCTCTCCGGTCTGGGCGGCGCGGACAGGCTGCGCGGACGCGGCGGCGCGGACATTCTGGAAGGCGGCATCGGCAATGACCTGCTCGAAGGCGGCTCAGGGGCCGACACGCTTTCCGGCGGCGAAGGCGCGGATACGGCGGACTATTCAGCTTCCGCCACTTCTGTGTCCGTCTCGCTTGCTGAGGGCACGGCGTCAGGCGGCGACGCTGCGGGCGACACTCTGACAAGCGTCGAGAACCTGACGGGCACGGATTTCGACGACCAGCTGGAGGGCGACCAGAAAGCCAACATTCTGATCGGCGGACGCGGCAGCGATGTTCTTGTCGGGCATGACGGCGACGACGTGCTGGTCGGCGGACGCGGCGCGGATTCGCTGCAGGGCGGCGCGGGAATTGACCGGGTTGAGTATCTTTTGTCGCTCGAAGGCGTCACGGTCAATCTTGCCGACACGGCGGCTGGCGGCGGCGACGCGCAGGGCGACACATTCTCATCCATCGAGCTGATTGTCGGCAGTTATCACAATGACACGATGATCGGCGACGCGGCGGACAACGTTTTCCGCGGCGGGCTTGGAGCTGATTTAATCGACGGCGGCGGCGGATTCGACGTTGCCGACTACGCATCCGCCACTGAGGCGGTAGCGGTTGATTTGGCTTCTGGTCCTGGTTCCGGATCCGCAGGCGAGGCGGCTGGCGACATTCTGGTCAATATCGAAAAGCTCATCGGCACTGCCTATAATGACAGCTTCGCCGGATCGTCAGGCGACGACACATTTGACGGCCGCTTTGGCGACGACCTGCTGACCGGCCGCGCCGGGTCGGACCGCTATCTGTTCGGGTACGATTCCGGATCCGACACGATAATCGAAAATGGGTCGAGCGCCGACCTTGACCAGATTATCCTCGCATCCGGCATCAGACCTGCCGACATTAGCGTCATCAGAGATGGCGACAATCTGCTGATTGAGCTTGAGCATGATGACGGGCTGCTGATCGACACCGCTCTGATCACAGGACACTTCCTTGGCCGGGAAACCGGCATCGAAGAGATCGTGTTTGCTGACGGGACGGTTTGGGACCGCAGCGAAATCGACGCGCTCTCCCGGACAGAGCGGTTCAATGCCGCCGCCGACGTCATCCGGTTTGCCGACGAGGACATTGATCTTGTGATCCTGGCCGACCGGCTCACCCGCAACGACGCGGCTGCCGGCACGGATGCGCTGCAGATTATCTCTGTTTCCAACTATTCCAACAGCATTGTGTCGCTGACGGCGGATGGCAATGTGAATTTCCGCGGCGCCAAGGATTTCTGGGGGGATGCCTTCTTCGACTATACGGTCCGTGATCCGTTTGGCCGCGAATCCACCGGCCGCGCTGAAGTCAATGTGCTGCCGGTCAATGACGCGCCGGTGGCGGCAAACGACGGCGTGTTCACCGGCCTTGAGGACAACAGCCTCTACATACCGGTCTCGGCCCTGCTCGGAAACGATTTTGACGTTGACGGCGACACGCTGACGATTTCCCCGCTCGGATTCGGACCCGCCCTTGGGTTGGACGGACAGCCGCTTTATCAAATGACGGGTGACAACGCTTCCTTCGGCAACGCTCATGTTCAGGGTGGATTTGTCGTTTTCACCCCGTCAGCCAACCACAATGGCTATGCGGGATTCAGGTATGCGATAACCGACGGCCATGGCGAATTTTCCACGGCCCAGGTTGAACTCACCTTCGTCGGCGTCAACGACGCGCCGACGGCGGTGAAAGACGAAATAACGGTCAGACAAGGCGTCGAACGCATGATCTTTGTCGACAATCTTCTGGGCAATGATTTTGACGTAGAGGAAGACGACTTCTATTTCGACGGGATTGGCGCGGTTGTGAATGGATCAGCGCTGGTCCAGGAAGTGTATATTGTCGACGGTGGCTGGACGCGCGTGATCATGTTCACCGGCGACGAGCTTGGTTCCGCGTCGATCACTTACAAGCTTGTAGACGAGCACGGCGCAACATCCACCGGCGCGGTCGATATTGACGTCATTCCGGTCAACGATCCGCCGAACGCGCGCAATGACAGCGGCTTCACAACGCTGGAAGACCAGCCGATCATCATTGATCCGGCGGCGCTTCTTGCCAATGACAGCGATCCGAATGGCGACGTTCTCTCGATCATCAGCTTTGAGCGCTTCCCGCTCAACGGCAAGGTCGCCTACAATGAAGACGGCATGATCGTCTTCACGCCGCGCGCCGACTACAATGGCCGCGCCGGTTTCAGCTACACCATTTCCGACGGCCGCGGCGGCGAGGACGAGGCCTTTGTCACTGTCAGCATCGTGCCGGACAATGACGGTCCGATCGTGCGCAACGACGTCGTCGCGGGTGTTGAGGATGTGCCGGTGATTGTTCTGGCGGCGGAGGCGTTTGCCAACGACATCGAACCGGATGGCGACGTCATCTTCTTTGAAGACGCCCATGTTCTGGGCGTGCTGTCAAACGATGTAACCCACCGCCAGCAGCAGTCGGAAAGTTTTGATCTGCGTTCTCCGCTCCTGTCGGCGACAGCAAGCGTCGCAGCAACCCTGGCGGATGGTTCCAGCCTGCCCGCATGGCTGACATTCAACGCCGGTTCCCTAACGTTCACCGGCACGCCGCCGCTGGGTGAATCTTCGCTGGTGAATGTCTCGCTTGTGTTCACCGATGTTGACGCTGCCGGCGCCGCCGTCACTTTCACCGATGCGCTTGAGATTGATCCCACAAACATCGCGGCGCTTCAGTACGGCATCGCCTATGATGCCGATTTGATGGCCGTTTCGCTGACCACAGGCGCTTGGTCGGCGCGGCTGACTTCAGGCCAGGACCTGCCGTCTTGGCTTGCATTCGACCCGCTGACGCGCACGCTGGCGCGCACCGACGTTGAGCCGCCTTTGAACAACGGCCTGTCCAGGGTGCAGGTGATTTTCACACCGCAGGATAATGATGAGGCCGGTTTTGCGGTTGAGTTCCTGATTGATCCAGCCGCGCCGCTGGACCCGGCGGTCAACACGCTGCTGGCGGGCGATCCATACTTTGCCGCGCACGGTCTTTTTGTCCTGCCGGTTGCCGATGACGCCACTGTCAGCGCCGAGAAAGAATCCGGCTTTGACCTTGCCGGCCTGGCTTGGCTTTGATGCTGAGACGCTCACGCTGAGCGGAACCGCGCCCAGCGTTTATGTCGGGCAGATTCCGGTCCGCATTGAAGTTGGCGCATCACTGGAAGAAGGCCGCCCCGCCTTTTCGCTCATCAAGAGCTTCGAAGTTGACGGTCCGCCCACGTTCGGCGGTTCGGGCGCCGCCTTCAGCCTCACGACGCAGGATGAGCGGCTTCGCCTGGTTTCCTCCGAAGATTTCAACGGCATGGTCGCCATCTCCTACACCGCCGTCGATGTGAAGGGCGCGGTGTCAGCCGATCCCGCCATAATCGTGATCAACATTGCGGCGCGGCGCGAGCTGCCCGATCCGGCGCAGGACCATTTCACAGTCGATGAGGACGGCAGCCTGACGTTCACGCTGGCGCAGGTTTTGTTGAATGACCGGGACGACGACGGCGATCCGGTCCGCGTGACATCCATGCTTCAGCCGGTGAGCGGCACGCTGACGATTCACATTCCGGAGGTGTCAGTCGACCTTCCGGCGCTCACCGGGCTCGCAGGCGCGGCCGTTCATTCCGCCACGTTGGCTAATGGCGCGCCGCTTCCAAGCTGGCTGTCGATTGACGCCGCGACGGGACGTCTTTCCGGCACCCCGCCGCTCAGCGAAAAGTCTTCGCTGAATGTTACTGTGCACTCGACCGACGGACTGACAAGCCTCGACACGGTGTGGCCATCAATGTGGATGGAAACGCCGGCGTGACACTGACCTATGTGCCCCTCAGCCAGTTTTCGGGCGCAGACGAGTTCAGATACACAATCACGGATGACCGCGAAGGCTCGTCGTCCTCGTATGTGAACATCAGTGTGGTGCCCGCCAATGATCCGCCTGTCGCGGTCAACGACTCCCAGCAGGCGATTGAAGACACGCCGCTGGTGATTTCCCTTGCGTCTCTGCTCGCCAATGACAGCGACGTTGACGGCGATCCGCTGCGCATCATTTCTGTGACCGTCGGCGCGCACGGCAGCGTGGAATTGTCAAACGGCGCCATCCTGTTCACGCCAGACCACAATTTCGACGGGGCTGCATGGTTCGAATACACAATAACGGATGACGCGGACGGCATCGACACTGCGCGCGTGAATGTAAACGTGCTCTCGACAAACCGGGCGCCGACGATTGTCGCCGACAGTTTTACCGGTACCGAAGACATTCCGTATATCGTGAGCGCCGCAGAGCTTGTCGCGAACGATTTTGATATTGACGGCGACGATTTCAGCTTTGTCGCTGTTGATCAAAACGGCGTTGACGGCAACGCCTTCCTGCTGCCGGATGGCCGCTGGGCATTGACGCCAGAGGGCGATCACACCGGCATTGCCACATTTACCTACCGCATCACCGACGGACGGGGCCTGACCATCGGAACCAACCAGATCAGTGTGGACTTCCTGCCGGTCAATGACGCGCCAACAGCGCGGAACGAGGGCGGGTACGTCACCGTTGAGGAAATCCCGCTTGAGATTTCACTGGCCGAGCTGCTTGCCAATGACAGCGACACGGAAAATGATCCTCTCACGGTCATCGGCGTTTTGGATCCAGTCAACGGCTCCATCGCTCTGTCCGACGGCAAGGTGATCTTCACCCCAAGGACAGACTATTTCGGCAATGGCGGCTTCTCCTACCGCATATCTGACGGCAATGGCGGCACTGACATCGGCGTTGTCACTCTGTCTGTCTTGCCAGCCCAGGATTTGCCGTTTGCGGTGTCCGACAGCGGCTGGACGATTGATGAGGATTCCTTCGTTCTCATTCAGCCGTCGGAATTGACCGCCAACGACTTTGACGCGGATGGCGACCCGATTGTCTTTGTTGGGGCAAGCGGCGCCGGCGTGACAACGCTTGCCGATGGAACCATCCGGTTTGAGCCAGGCAATGACGACAACGGCACGTTCACGCTGCGCTACACAATTAATGACGGGAACGGAGCGGATGTGCAGGGAACATTCTCTGTTTTCGTCCGCCCGGTCAACGATACGCCAATTGCTGTTGACGACGCATTCAGCGGGACTGAGGACCAGCCGGTTATCATTCCTATCAGCCAGCTGGTTGCCAATGACCGCGACCCGGATGGCAATGCGATTTCACTGACCTCAATCCTCGGCGCGATAGGCGGCAGCGCTGTGCTGGACAGCATCGGAAATGTTGTGTTCACGCCCGATGCCAACCGCAACGGTCAGGTCAGCTTTGAGTACCGGCTGACCGATTCCACCAACTCCAATGACACCGCCACCGCGCTGATTGATCTGCGCGCCGTCAACGATGCGCCTGAAATTGCCTCGTTCGGTCCTCTGAGCGGGATCGAAGACACGCGGGTTGCGGTTCAGATTCCGCTTGCCGCTTTCAGCGACATTGACGGCGACAGCCTGTCGCTGACTGTGCGTGGACAAGGCGGAGCAGCGCTGCCGTCATGGCTCATTTTCGATCCAGTGACGCGCGGATTGTTCGGTCAACCGCCGCTGGACTTTGCAGGGTCTGTCAACCTTGAAGTCGTTGCCAATGACGGAACTGTCGACGTCGTCAGATCGTTCCAGATCGCGATTGCCAATGTTAATGACGCGCCGGCCGCTCAGGATGATCTGGTTGAATCCGTTGAGCATCAGCCAATCGTCATTCCGGTTCTGTCTCTGCTCTCCAACGACACCGACGTGGACGGCGACACGCTGGCAATTACCGCGGTCGCGGGAATCGGCGGCGCGGTGGCGGAGTTGGACGGCTTGGGCAACATACGTGTGACGCCTGCGTCGGACACATCCGGAAACCCGTCATTCTCCTACACGGTTGGCGACGGCTTGCTGTCAGACACCGCTGTTGTCACCGTCAGCGTGACGCAGGTCAACGACGCGCCGGTGCTCTCGCCGGTTTTGGCCAAGCACGCTCCGGAGGATGGGGTAATAGACATCACTTTGCCTGCCGGCATTGCGACAGACCAGGACGGCGATGCTCTGACCTACTCGGCGTTCCGCGCCGGCGGCTTGGCTTTGCCAGCCTGGCTGGCGTTCGACGCGCAGACGCTCAAATTCACTGGAACGCCGCCGGCGGACTTTAACGGCACGGTCAACTTGCGGCTTGCGGTCAGCGACGGCCAGCTTTCCGACTTTGAGGAATTCAGCCTCATCATTGATCCAGTGAGCGATGCGCCAAGAATTTCCGCGCCGTTCTCGGACCGTTCCGTCAATGAGGACGCGCTGTTTGACATCACACTGCAGAGCGGCCTTTTCTCCGATATTGACGGAGATTCGCTGACTTACTCGCTCGCGCTTGCCGATGGCTCCGCGCTGCCGGCATGGATCAATGCGCAGCCTCAGTTGCTCCGCATGTCAGGCCGCGCGCCGGAGAATTTCAACGGATCAATTGATGTCCGCGTCACCGCCTCGGACGGCGCGCTCTCGCAGTCGGATGTTTTCAGACTGACGGTCAACCCGGTGAACGACGCGCCGGTCCTGAACACGCCGCTCCTCGACAAGACTGTGACCACCGGCGCGCCGTTTACGATCAATATTCCGTCTGGAACATTCAGCGACCCGGACGGTGACGCGCTGCAATTCAGCGCGACCCTGGCAAGCGGCGCCGCGCTGCCTGCATGGATGACGTTTGACGGCTCCAAACTGACGGGAACGGCGCCGTTCAACACTTCTGGAACAATGGATGTCAAGATTTCTGCCAGCGATGGATCGCTGCAGAACGCGGATGTCTTCCAAGTGTCGTTCCTGCGCGGCAATGCGGCGCCAGTGGCCGTAGCCGACGGTCCGTTCAGCATCCGCAGCGGCGCGCCGCTGACAATCCTGAACAGCCAGCTGCTGGCAAATGACACGGATGCTGACGGAGACGCTTTGTCCATCGTCGGTCACAGTCAGGCCGCGCATGGTTCGGTGACGATGAATGCGAATGGCACCTTCACCTACCTGACCGCGGGCGGCTATGTCGGCAACGACCAGTTCATCTATGCACTCAGCGACGGCAAGGAAACGGTCACCGCAACGGTGAGCGTCAGCGTCGGCGCGGCCTACACCAATGTTCAATCGGGCGGGACTGGAAACGATGCCTTGCTCGGCAGCGTGTTTGGCGACAGCTATCTGTCTGGCGGCAACGGCAACGACACGCTCATTTCGCTGTTCGGCAATGATTTCCTCAGCGGCGGCAACGGCAACGACACGCTCATTGCAGGTTCGGGCGCCGACATTCTGGATGGCGGCAATGGCAACGACACGCTGATCGCCGGCTCCGGTAATGACGAGCTGCGCGGCGGCGCGGGCAGTGATACACTGTTTGGCGGCGCTGGACAGGACACTTTCCTGTTCCGGTCCGGCGATGGCAGTGACCAGATCGGCGACTTCCAGGCGACGCGCAGGACGAGAGCAAGTGTTATCCAAGGCGATCACATCAATCTCGATATTGATGGAATCAACAATTACAATGACCTTCTGGCGCATGCGCAGCAGCAGAACGGCGGCGTGCTGTTGGACTTCGGCAACGGAGATCAGTTGTTCCTGAGCGGCACAAAACTTGCCGCGCTTGACAAGGACAGCTTTACCTTCTTCTAACGAATGGCGGGACTGGCGGGGCGGCAAGCAGGATTTGCCGCCCCGGGGTCTGTAACTGGGTCTGGGGCGAATGCAAAAACAAATGCGGATGGGGCTGCCGGAATCAGGTGTGGCTCGGGCAATGAAGAGTGTGAGAACCGGCTTCCTGGCGGCCGCCGTTCTCAGCGGTATCATCAATCTCCTGATGCTGACCGGACCCTTGTTCATGCTCCAGGTGTATGACCGGGTTCTGTCGAGCCAGTCGGTGCCAACCTTGGTGACGCTGCTCGGCTTTGTCGTGGCGCTTTACTCAATGATGGCGGCGCTGGACTTTGTCCGCGCGCGGGTGCTCTCGCGCGTCGCGCACTGGGTTGACGACAAGATCGCCTATCAGCTGTTTGAGCAGTGGATTTGGTCTCAGGGCAGTTCCACGATTGCCGGCTACAAGCCGGTCTCGGATCTTTCCAATGTGCGCGGGCTGCTCAGCAGCCCCGTTTTCATTTCGCTGTTTGATCTTCCCTGGTTTCCAATCTACCTCGTTGTCGTGTTTCTGCTGCATTTCGATCTGGGTTTGCTGGCGAGCGCCGGCGCCATAGTGGTAACCGTGCTTGCGATTCTCAATGAGTGGATGACCTCGAAGGGCGCTCAGAAGGCCGCCATGCTGGAAATGGCGGAGACCCGGTTCTCCGATGAGGCGTTCAAAAGCGCCGACAGCATCGTGGCAATGGGCATGATGAGCGGCACTGCCGGGAACTGGCGCAAGCTGCGCGGCGCGGCGCTGGCGACCATGCAGGAAGTGTCCGACCGCGCGGAAGTTTTCACATCGCTTTCCAAGGCGTTTCGGCTGCTGCTCCAGTCAGCAATTCTGGCGCTTGGCGCCTACCTTGTCATTTATCAGGAGCTCACAGGCGGCGCCATTGTCGCAGCGTCGATTCTGGCAGGGCGGGCGCTGGCGCCCATCGATCAGTTCATTGGCGGTTGGAAGCAGCTCAAGAGAGCCCGGTTGGCCTACCGGCGGCTCAGCGATTTCATGGCGCGCAACGCGGCGGCGCCGACCAAAGCGGTCTTGACGCTGCGCGCGCCGAAAGGCCGTCTTTCCGTTGACGGCGTCACCAAGTTTGCGCCCTCGTCAGCGGCGCGGCGCGACAGTCAGCCAATTTTAAGCGGCCTGAGCTTTGAGCTGAGGCCGGGCGAAGGGCTTGGCGTCATCGGTCCCTCGGCTTCGGGCAAATCCACACTGGCGCGCCTTCTGGTGGGCCTGTGGACGCCGGACCACGGTTCTGTGCGCATCGACGGCGCCACATTCGAACAATGGGGCAACGACCAGATCGGACCGCATGTCGGATATCTGCCGCAATCGTTCGAACTCATATCCGGCACGATCGCGCAAAATATAAGCCGGTTTAACGCAGACGCAAAACACGACGACATTGTCGAGGCGGCTGAGATGGCCGACGTCCACGACATGATCCTGTCGTTTCCGGATGGCTATGCCACTCTGGTCGATGGCGCGGTCACGCCGCTCACCGGCGGACAGCGCCAGCGCATCGCGCTTGCGCGCGCGGTGTTCCGCAAGCCTCGCCTGATTGTTCTGGACGAGCCGAATTCCAATCTGGACGCGGAAGGGGATTCCGCACTGGCGCGGGCAATTGAGCAATTGCGCAAAGACGGCTGCGTTGTCGTCGTCATGGCACATAGGCCGAGCGCAATCACCGCGGTTGACAAAATACTCATGCTCAAGGACGGGCGCGCGGTTGAGTTCGGCGACAAAGCTGAAGTTTTGAGAAAAGTGACGCGTGCGGCGTGAACGGGAGGCAGCACAAATTGGCAGGCATGGAACAACCTATCACGAATTTTCGCAGACCGGCGACGCTGGGTCTGGCGCTGGGGATAGTGCTCTTTGGGGGCAGCGTGGCCTGGTCATACTATGCGGAGGTTTCTGGCGCGGTAATTGCCCAGGGCACGGTCAGCATCCAGGGCAAACCCAAGACAATTCAGCATGCGGACGGCGGCATAGTCAAGTTCATCCACGTTTCAGCGGGTGACCAT
This sequence comes from uncultured Alphaproteobacteria bacterium, assembly GCA_963802455.1. Taxonomy (GTDB): domain Bacteria; phylum Pseudomonadota; class Alphaproteobacteria; order Rhizobiales; family Rhizobiaceae; genus JANOYJ01. The sequence goes on from CAWDIY010000019.1 coordinate 111,470, forward strand.
GTCAAGAAAAATGACACGCTCATTGAACTTGACGGAACAACAATAGCGGCAAATCTGGCGATCTACCGCACCCGGCTGCGCGAAGCGCTGGTGCGGCGCATGCGCCTCTTGGCGGAGCTTGACGGACGCGCCAGCTTTGCGGGCCCCGCTGACGCCGACATCAGAACTTACGCGCTCACGGACATTCAGCCCTCAATGGAGCAGCAGCGCATTCTGATGCGGGCCCGGGCGCAGACGCGCGATGGCGAGATTTCCCAGTTCAATGACAAGATTGCGCAGACCAAGAACCAGATCGCCGGCACCAGAGGTCTGCGCGAACAAAAGCTCCTGCAGATCAAAGTGTACGAAAAGGAGCAGGATTCGGTAAGTCAGCTCATTCAAAGGAATATCGTTGCGAAGAATCAGCTTTTGACGTTCGAACGGGCCGTGTCGGATCTGCGCGGCCAGATCGCCGAGCAGGACGCCGAGGAGGCGCGGCTTGAGAACGCGATATCTGAAACCAAGGCGGCCAGCGCGCAGGTGGACAAACAGCTGCGCGAACGCAACATCACTGAGCTTGAAGAGGTCGAAGCCAAGATCGACGAAATGAAGCAGCAGATTTTAGCGACGGATTTGCAATTGCAGAGGACATCCATCCGCTCGCCCATTGATGGCGTGATTCATGAGCTCGCCATGCATACAATCGGCGGCGTGGTGCAGCCAGGTCAGGCGATCATGCAGATCATTCCAATTGGCGGCGGCCTTGAAATCGAAGTGAACGCCGACACGCGTTCCGTGGATGAGATATCCCTCGACCGGAAAGCGATCATCCGTTTTCCCGCTTTCCACCAGCGCACAACGCCTGAGATTTTTGGCACAGTGACACAGATTTCTCCTTCAAGCGTCGTTGACGAGCGGACGGGCGCCGCGTTTTACCGTGTGAGAGTTTCAATACCGGCTTCTGAAAAACTAAAGCTGGGAGATCAGGAGCTTATACCGGGAATGCCGGTCGAGGCGGTGATGCCGACGGCGAAAAGGACAGTGCTCAGCTATCTGCTGAAGCCGCTCGCGGATCAAATGGAACATGCAATGCGCGAACAGTGAGATGATTCTCATTGGCCTCGCACGGTTCAATAATATCCGGCGTGACGCTGGTGTCATCAGGTCTGCGCACTCTATCCTGGAATTGAATCAGCATTGGTGTCTCGGTGCGGGCGCGCATCTTCAGAAGTGATATCTTGGCGGCCTGAAAGCCGGCTGCAGCAACAAGCTTGAAGGCCAAAGCCGCCTGTGCCATAGGGCGGCTTGATATTTTTGCCGGAGACAAGAGCATGAGTGTTGGAAATGGCCTGATGAAAGGCAAGCGCGGCCTCATCATGGGCGTTGCCAACAACCGCTCCATCGCCTGGGGCATCGCCAAATCCTGCGCCGACCAGGGCGCAGAGCTTGCCTTCACCTGGCAGGGCGACGCCTTGAAGAAGCGCGTCGAGCCTCTGGCGGCGGAGCTGGGCGCCAAGCTTGTCGGCCATTGCGACGTCACCGACGCCGCGACGATGGATGCCGTCTTCGCGGAAGTCGCGCGCGTCTGGGGCAGGCTGGACTTCATCGTCCACGCCATCGGCTTCTCCGACAAGGACGAGCTGACCGGACGCTACGTTGACACGAGCGAAGACAACTTCACCAAGACGATGCTGATCTCGGTCTATTCATTCACGGCGGTCGCGCAGCGCGCTGAAAAGCTGATGACCGATGGCGGCTCGATGCTGACGCTGACCTATTACGGCGCCGAAAAAGTCATGCCGAATTACAATGTCATGGGCGTCGCCAAGGCTGCGCTTGAGGCGAGCGTGCAATATCTCGCGGTCGATCTCGGCCCGAAAAACATCCGCGTCAACGCCGTCTCCGCCGGCCCGATCAAGACGCTGGCCGCCTCCGGCATCGGCGACTTCCGCTATATTCTCAAATGGAACGAGTACAACGCGCCCATGCGCCGCACAGTGACAATCGAGGAGGTCGGCGACGCCTCCATGTTCCTGCTTTCAGATCTGTCGCGCGGCACCACCGGCGAGATCATGCATGTTGATTCCGGCTACCATGTCGTCGGCATGAAAGCTGTCGACGCCCCAGACATTTCAGTCGTCAAGGACTGAGCCTGATTGGCATTTCCGTTCAAAAACACGCCGCGCGTCTATTTCTCGCGCCACGGCGAAACGCATTGGAACGCCGAAGAGCGCGTTCAGGGCCAGTTTGACACGGACCTGAGCGAGAAGGGCAGGGGCCAGGCCGACGGCAACGGCCTTATCCTCAAGGCGCTTGTTCCCGACCCGCAGAATTACGAATTCGTCGCAAGCCCTTTGAAACGCACTCGCGAAACCATGCAGCGCATCCGCGCAGGCATGGGCCTTGATCCCGCGAAATACCGCGTCGATCCGCAGCTCCTCGAAGTGCATTTCGGCGACTGGCAGGGCTTCACCATCAAGGAAATCTCGATGATGAGCCCCGAGCTTCTCGACGCGCGCCACAAGGACAAATGGAATTTCTTGCCGCCGGGAAACGACGCGGAAAGCTATGCGCTGCTCGCCGTCCGCATTGAACGCTGGCTGAAGACAGTCAACCGCCAGACCGTCTGCGTCACCCATGGCGGCGTCATCCGGGTGCTGTTCCACATCGTCAACGGCATGGCGCCGAAGGATGCGGCGGAGGTCGAGATTGTGCAGGACAGGGTGCTCAAACTTGAGTCGGGGGTGCTCGGCTGGGTTTGAGGCCTAAGGTGCCAGAAGCCCTATTTGAGCTGTGCAATCAGCGCAGGTAGATCTTCCAGAACAGTCTCCCATACCCGTTCCTGATCGATCAACACGTAACCGTGAGCAATGCGGTTGCGAATGCCGCGCATTTCCGAAAGCCGAATTTCAGGGCGCAATGCGGAAGACTCCGGAAAGCCATCCAAGACTTTCCTCGCGGACTTGCCAATGATCTGAAGACACATAACAACGGCATGTTGTGTCCTCCTGTCGCTTATGAATTCTTCTTTTCCCATGCCTTCGACAAAGCCAAGCGCATCTCCCGCTGATGTCCGCATTTGCTCGAGAATGTCAGCAAGCCTCGTGTCACTCAAACGGGCTCCGCCTCCGCCAACACGCGGCTGCGGAATTTTTCCGGCAGGTCCAAAGGCGTCAGCAGATCAACATTCACGCCAAGGGTTTCCTGAAGCTCGTCTTGCAAACCGCCCAGGTCAAACAGCGTGGCTCCGGGAAGCGCATCGACCAGAATATCCAAATCGCTGCCCTCTTGGTCGGTCCCATGCAGCACCGAGCCAAACACACGGGGGTTCTCGGCACGAAATCGGCTCGCCACCTGTCGGATGAAGTTGCGCTTCTGTTCAAAGATGATCGATGGTTTCATACCGCGCCTTTAGCACAATGGGGTTGCGCAAGCAAAAGCGGCACAATGACCGCAGGTCTGCACATCTTGTTTGACACCGCAGATCAGCGAATTCGTTATCATTCACCCTCGGCGGCGAATTTCAAGTGCTGGAACTGCAGGACGGGGTGATAGGCTGGACTTAAACTTCTGACGGGTCATCGCGGCTTCGGCCGCAAAATTCAAAACGCCTTTGGCAGCCCCGCCTGTTTCAAAACTTCATTTGCAGTGTGCCGGCTCTTCGAACGCGGAACAATGACGATGCGACCGGAGCTGGGCAAGTGCCATTTTTCATGGCTGCCCTTTCCGCCATCGGTTTTGACCCATCCAGCCGCTACAAGCATCTGGGCCGTCTCGCGATAAAAGTCCTTCGGCACTCAGGCGACTGCCAGATCGCGGCGCATCTCCACATGCACCCGGTAAGGGCGGGTTTCATCCGGCATGTTGGCCGCGATGACATCCGGCGCGAGGGCTTCAACCAGTGAGACGAGTTCGTCGAAGTTCTCCGCCTCGACGACAAGCCCTGGAATATTCGACTGCGACGTGAAAACGCAGGCTTCGGGATCCCATGTTGCGGTGACTTTAAGGGCTTTGGAATGTTTCATGGTGCATCCATATCACATTTTCGGTCTGAAACAAAAACGGCGGCCCATGGACCGCCGTCTCAAAGCTGAGAACGCCGAAACGCTACTCCGCCAGCTCGATATCCGTGACCATCTTGTCCTCGCCCGACATGTCGAACACGATGGTCACTTTCATGTCCTTCTCGATGACCGAATAATCAAATTCTCCCGGAAGCTTGTAGACCGAGCCGTCGTCGAGCTTCAGCGTCTGCGCCGACTCGTCTATAGCCTCAATCTTGCCCTCAATTTCATCGGCCAACGCCGTGTTTGGCAGCGCGAACAGCATTGCGGCGATCATAAACAGAAAATTCTTCAACATGTCGGTTCCTCGTGATCGTCCCGATCTGGCGAGCCTTGCGGCCTCTTTTATAAAACGCATTTTCTAATTGCCTTTCAACACCATGAATGTGTCAAAAACTTTGCCGCAAATTGTCCGGATGTGGAATTGTCCGGCGTTTGACAGGAAAGGGTTAAGGCAAATAGAACGAGCCGCTCCAACATGGGATTTCTGCGCATGTCGCACAATAGCTTCGGCCATCTTTTCCGCGTGACGACCTGGGGCGAGAGCCACGGCATCGCGCTCGGATGCGTCGTTGACGGCTGCCCGCCCGGCATTGAATTCTCCGAAGCCGAAATCCAGTCCTTTATGGACAGGCGCCGCCCCGGCCAGTCGAAATACACGACGCAAAGACAGGAGGCGGACCAGGTCAAAGTGCTCTCCGGCGTCATGGTAAAGGACGACGGCGTCACCATGGTCTCGACCGGCACGCCGATCTCCATGATGATCGAGAACACCGACCAGCGCTCGAAAGACTATTCCGACATCGCCAAGCGCTACCGCCCCGGCCACGCCGACTACGTCTACGACGCCAAATACGGCATCCGTGACTACAGAGGCGGCGGCCGCTCCTCAGCGCGCGAGACGGCGGCGCGGGTGGCGGCGGGCGTGATCGCGCGGAAAATCGTGCCGGGAATGATTGTGCGCGGCGCGCTGGTGCAGATGGGCGACAAGCTGATCGACCGTTTCAATTGGGACTGGCGCGAGGTGGACAATAACCCCTTCTTTTCTCCCGACCCTTCTTCCGTGCCGGTCTTCGCTGAATATTTGGAAGGCATCCGCAAGGCAGGCTCCTCCATCGGCGCAGTGATCGAAATCGTCGCGGACAATGTCCCCGTCGGCCTCGGCGCGCCGGTTTATGCCAAGCTTGATCAGGATATCGCCAGCCACCTGATGTCAATCAACGCCGTCAAGGGCGTCGAAATCGGCGAGGGCTTCAACGCCGCGCGCATGACCGGCGTTGAGAACGCCGACGAAATGCGCGCCGGAAACGAAGGCAGGCCGGTCTTCCTGTCGAACCATGCCGGCGGCATATTGGGCGGCATATCCACCGGCCAGCCCATCGTCGCGCGCTTCGCCGTCAAGCCGACATCGTCCATGCTGATCCCGGTCCAGTCCATCGACGCCGACGGCAACGATGTGGAGGTCATCACCAAGGGCCGCCATGACCCCTGCGTCGGCATCCGCGCCGTGCCCATCGGCGAAGCCATGGTCGCCTGCGCCATCGCCGACCATTATCTGCGGCACCGGGGGCAGACGGGGCGGGGGTAGGGCGGGTCAGGCGGCGGCGCGCATCTCCGCTCCAATGCGGATAATGTCGTAGGGCACGAAGACCTTGCCAGTCTCATCGCGCTCGATAATGAACCAGTCGATCAGAACCGCCACATCATCATGCACACGCCGCACATCCCGTCCGAGCGCGCGCGTCAGGCCGCGGATGCTCGATGGGCCGGTTTTTTGCAGCATGGAGATGAGTTCGAAACGCTTGGCGGTGAACACAGACGCCATCTGCGCCGCAGAGCTGAACGTGACCGTTGCGAGCGGGTCGGAAGGCATCCCGGTGCGCATGGTTTCCTTGGCGCGTTCAATTTCCTCCTCCATGACGGCATCCGCGTCTGGCCGGATTTGAATCAGAGCAACTTTCATTTTCTTCTCCTTTTCAGGACTTCCTTCTGGAAATCCTCCAAGAGCGCATCCGTCGTCGTGAAGGAATAGGGGAGTTCACTTCCATCCAAGTGGCAATGGTCGCCCTTGCCGCGCTCATTGTCGAAGCCGACCATCCTCTCACCGCCACGACCGTAAAACAGGCGATACTTGAAACGGTGCGCGCTTCCCAGCACAGGCTCCGGCACTTCCCAAATTACGATCTCGGCGATTGCGCCGTCCGAATACTCTATCTTTGTTTTGCGAATGACGCGCGCATCCATGTTGACAATCATGCCATCATGTTCGGCTGTTGTCAATCATGTCATCACTCCCGCGCATTGCCGCCCTAGCCATTCTCCGCTAAACCCCCGCCACGGGGCGCGCATCACAAGCGCGGGAGGCGATTCTCATGTGGGATTTCTCGATCAGCGGCACGCTCGGGATCATGGCCCGGACTTTTCCGTTCATCCTGTTCCGGATGCTCGTGTTTTTCGGCATCACCATCGCCTACATCGCCGCAACCGGAACAGGCGGGGTGATCGGATACGGCGTCGGCAATATTTCAACCGACCCGGACGCGCACGCGACGTTCGCCTTCTGGGGCGCGGCCGGCGGGTTCGGCATTGTGTCGGTCGCGGTCTACTGGATCCGCGAATATCTCCTTTATGTCCTGAAAGCCGGCCACATCGCCGTCATGGTGCATCTGATCGAGGGCCGCGATGTGCCGGGAGGGCAGGGGCAGATCGCTTACGCGAAACAGGTGGTGACCGAGCGTTTTGCCGAGACCAATGTCCTGTTCGCCATGGATCAGTTGATCAAGGGCGTCATCGGCGCGCTCACCGGCCTCTTGGGCGGCATCACGGCGTTCATCCCCATTCCCGGCCTCAGCGGCCTGGTCAGTTTCATCAACTCGATCATCCGCATGTAGCCTGACCTATGTCGATGAAATCATCCTCGGCTACAATATCAAGACCGAAAGCCAAAACCCCTGGGAAACCGCCCAGCGCGGCATCGTGCTCTATGCGCAGAACGGCCGGACCATCCTGAAAAACGCCGTCTGGCTCTCGCTCTTCATGTGGATCATCTCGATCCTCGTCTTCCTCCTCATGCTCGCCCCCGCCGCCAGGCTTGCTCTATTATTATCCCGGCCAGATGGGCGGCTGGGCCTTCGTCATCGCCATTGTCTTCGCCTGGGCCTTCAAGGCCGCGCTCTTGGAGCCGTTCGCCATTGCCGCTTTGATGTCGGTTTATTTCAAGGCAATCGAAGGTCAGGAGCCGGACCCGGTCTGGCTCGACCGGCTGAACGACGCCTCGGCAAAATTCCGCGACATGGGCACGAAGGCGATGGACTGGATGCGGGGACGGCCAGCGTCCGCGCCGTCGCTGTGAAGAAGCCGTGATTGGCGTGTGAGGCGCGCGCTGGCATAGGCAGCGCAAGCGCCATTCAAGCGCCGAAAGCCGCCCTCTCCATGTTCCCATTCCCGACCTCTTGCCGCATTTCCTTGTCGCTGCTGGCGGCCTGTCTGCTCGCCCAAGCTTCCGGCAGACGCTTGCCGGACGGCGGCGTGGCGCGGTTCAAGTCCGGCAGCATCCGCGCCGCCTGGTATTCATCGCCGACGGGCCGTTATGACCATGGCGTCCTGGGCGACGCCATCGAAGGCGGCGGGCTGACGGTGAGGCTGGCGGACGGCAGGACGGTTGAGCTTCTCCTGCCGCAACAGAAGTCTTCGAAGACATCACGCCGCGCCTCGTCGACTTGAACGGTGACGGCAATGCCGAAGTGATCGCCATCCTGTCCTCCCTGCAGAAAGGCGGATCGCTTGCGGTCTATGGCCTAAAGGGCGGCAAGCTGGCGCTCCTCGCCAAAACGCCATTCATCGGCCAGTCCCGCCGCTGGCTGAACATCGCCGGCATCGCCGATTATGACGGGAAGGGCGGGCAGGAGATTGCTCTGGTGAAAACCCCGCATATCGGCGGCGAGCTGCAGTTCTGGCGTTTGCAAGGGGCAAGCCTGAAGCGCATCGCTGCGGCGAATGGCTTCTCCAACCATTTCATCGGCTCACGCGCCCAAGGGCTGTCGGCGACACTGGACACAAACGGCGACGGAAGAGTGGACCTTGTCTTGCCGTCCGCCGACCGGACGAAGCTGCGCGTCATGACGCTTGCGGGCGGCGGCCTGAAAGAGCTCAAGACCATTGACCTCGGCGGGCCTGTCAACAGGCAATATCACCCGCGCCGGGGGAACCAGACTGAGCGTTCCTGTCAAAGGCGGCAGGCGTTTGGTCGATGCCGCCGTGCCCTGACTGCTGCGCGTGACATAAATTTAATCCGCCTCACGGCCCGTCCGCCCTGTTTTGCGCCTCCTGATGCTCCTACTATGCGGCAACGCAGCCTTTCCAAACCGGAGCTTCCCCATGACCCACGCCCATGACCAAGGCCTCGCCTTCGACCTGAAAACCCTGATGGAGCGCCGCCGCGTTCTGGGTCTGGCGGGCTTGGCCGTCTTTGCGGGCTGCAATCCGTTCGGAGGCGGCGAGGCCACAATGTCCGCCAGCGCCGCCGACGGCGCGTTCTGCGTCAAAGACCCCGCCGAAACCGCCGGACCGTTTCCCGGCGACGGCACCAACGCCAAGGCCGGCCAGACCGTCAATGTGCTCACCCAAAGCGGCGTCGTCCGCGAGGATATCCGCCCCAGCTTCGCCGGCATGACGCCAGTCGCCGATGGCGCGCAGTTTGATCTTGTCCTGTCGGTCGTTGATGTCGGCAAATCCTGCGCGCCGCTCGAAGGCCGCGCCGTCTATATCTGGCACTGCGACAAGGACGGCCAATATTCGCTCTACAACACGGATGACAGCAACTATCTGCGCGGCGTCGGCGTCACCGATGCCAAGGGCGAAGTCCGCTTCACCACCATCTTCCCCGGCTGCTACGCCGGCCGCTGGCCGCACATTCATTTCGAAGTGTTCGAGAGCGCTGAAAAAGCCGTGAACGGCGATGACAGCCTCCTCATCTCCCAGTTCGCCTTGCCTGCGGACGCCTGCAAGGCGGTGTATGAAGGCAGCGAAGCCTACGCCGCCAGCGTCACCAACCTCGCCAACAGCCGCCCGCTCGCTGAGGACGGCATCTTCGCCGACAACACGCCGGAACAGGTCGCGGCGCAGACGATCAAGGTGACGGGCGATGCGGCGGCTGGGTGGAAGGGGGCGGTGACGGTGGGGATTGCGGGGTAGGGGGCGGTTGAAAGCAATCCACCGGCTTCCCCAAGTTTTCGTCATTCCGGGGCCGCGCAGCGGAACCCGGAATCCAGAGCGGCGAAGAACGAAGTTTTCGCTCCTCGGCGCGCTGCGTTCAACGCAGCCAAAACAACCGTCCTTGGCCAATCGCCATTATCCCATCTCTGGATTCCGGGTTCCGCTGCGCGGCCCCGGAATGACGACTAAACGAAGTCGCTTTTGGTCCCCTAAAATTCCCAACGTTCCGCTTTCTCCCGACGTCCGTCAAAAACCAACGATAATCATTCACAATTAACTACGACAGAAGTTGCCCATAAAAACACAAACCTATCCTTCCCCCCATGACCACGCAACCTCTACACCCACCCCATCTACCTCGAACACCTCACCCCGCCCGGCCATCCCGAGCGCCCGGAGCGCCTGCGCGCGCTGCTCACGGCCCTCGAGCACGAGGACTTCGCCGCGCTCACCCGCGTCCTGTCCCCGCGCGGCTCGGAGGAATCGGTGCTGCTGGCGCATCCAGAGGATTTCCTCGCTAAGGTCGCGTCCTCTATTCCCGAACAGGGCCTCGCCCGCATCGACGCCGACACGGTGGCGAGCCCGCAGAGTTTTGAGGCGGTCATGCATGCCATCGGCGCGGCCAATGCGGCGGTGGACGCGGTGTTTGCAGGGACGGCTGACAACGCCTTCGTCGCCGCCCGCCCGCCGGGGCACCATGCCGAGCGCGAGACGGCGATGGGCTTCTGCTTCTTCAACACGGTGGCCATCGCCGCCCGCCATGCGCAGCAGAAGCACGGGGCTGAGCGCGTCGCCATCGTCGATTGGGACGTGCATCACGGCAATGGCACGCAGGATATTTTCTGGGACGACAAGTCCGTGCTCTATTGCTCCACCCACCAGATGCCGCTTTATCCCGGCACCGGCGCGCGCAAGGAGCAGGGGACAAGCGGCAACGTGGTCAACGCCCCCATGGCGCCTCAGAGCGGCGGCGAGACCTTCCGCGCCGCCTTCAATGAACTGATCCTTCCGGCGCTCGACAGGTTCAAGCCCGACCTCATCCTCATCTCCGCCGGCTTCGACGCGCATGAGCGCGACCCGCTCGCCGAGATCAACCTCGTCGAGGACGATTTCGACTGGGCCACCGCCAAGCTGATGGACCGCGCCGGGAAATTTGCCGCAAACCGCCTCGTCAGCCTGCTGGAAGGCGGCTATGATCTGGAAGGATTGAGTCTTTCAGCCGCCGCCCACGTGCGCCGCCTGATGCGAGGGTGAGAATGGCGGACGCCGCGATAAAGGAACTGAGCTTCGAGGCGGCCTTGGCCGAGCTCGAGAAAATCGTCGGCGCGCTGGAGCGCGGCGATGTCGAACTGGAGCAGTCGATCAAAATCTACGAGCGCGGCGAAGCGCTGAAAAACCATTGCGCGGCGCTGCTTGGCGCGGCGGAGAGCAAGATCGAGAAGATCCGGCTGTCGCGGGAAGGGCAGGCGGTGGGGGTGGAGCCGCTGGATTGATGTCGGCGCGCGGCGGTCCTCAAGCCTGAAAGTTCAACGCGAGGCGCCCCCACCCGCACCCTCCCCACAAGGGGGAGGGGGTCGCCAACGCCTGAGAATCCCCCTCCCCCTTGTGGGGAGGGGTTAGGGGTGGGGGCGCCTCGCGCCGATCTTCCACAAGTGAATCAATCTCTGACTCTTTCCTCGAAAGGCATTGATTTCCATGAGTTTCTTCCCCGGCATAGACCCAGCCCCCGGCGACCGCGCCGCGTCCGACGCTATCGAAACCATGATCGTCGCCTCCGCCAAGGACATAGGCGGCTTCGAGGTGCGCCGTGCGCTGCCGACGGCCAGGCGCCGCATGGTCGGCCCGTTCATCTTCTTCGATGAGATGGGCCCCGCCATCCTGCGCCCCGGCCAGATGCTCGATGTGCGCCCGCATCCGCATATCGGCCTCGCCACCGTCACCTACCTGTTCGACGGCAAAATCCGCCACCGCGATTCGCTCGGCACGGAAATGGTCATTGCGCCGGGCGATGTAAACCTGATGACGGCGGGCAGGGGCATTGTGCATTCCGAGCGCACCCCGGAGGAATTGCGCGGCGGCCCGATGGCCATTTCCGGGCTTCAAACATGGATCGCGCTGCCCGAGGCGGTGGAGGACATGGCGCCCGCCTTCTCCAACACTGGCGTCAGCCTTCTGCCAACGGCAAATTCCGGCGGCGTCTCATTGCGGGTCATCATGGGCGAGTTCGCCGGACTGAAGGCCCCGACGCCGACCTATTCAGATACGGTCTATGTGGACGCAAGACTTGACGCGGGCGCGCGCCTCCAGCTTCCCGGCACTATTGAGGAGCGCGCCATCTATGTCCTGTCCGGCGAGGTGGACATTTCCGGTGATGCGTTCGATGCGCACAAGCTGCTTGTGTTCAAACCGGGCGATGAAATTATTGTCGCCGCCAAAACCGAAGCGCATTTCGTCATTCTCGGCGGCGCGTCGATTGGCTCCAAGCGTTATGTCTGGTGGAATTTCGTTTCGTCCTCGCAGGAGAAGATTGAGCAGGCCAAAGAGGAATGGCGCGGCGGCAGGTTTGATATTGTGCCGGGCGATGAAGATGAGTTCATCCCGCTGCCCGCATAGCTGCGGTCGCCGCGAGGCGTCAGAAGCGGGAACGAAATTTGGGCTCATGAAAAATAGTTCCGTTCAAAATCAACACCTTATCACCATCCGAAAAATAAATTCCACCCAATCCATCCCCGCCCCACCAACCTGGCGCATACTGTCCGCGCTGCTCTCATGGGGACCGGATGATCACCGGCATTCGGGAGAGCGGGCGGCCTATGGCAGCGGTCGGCAGAGGTGCCGGACGCGGGCGGAGACCCTAAGCCATGTCCCTCCTGGCCTTCGCGCGCTCTCAAAAGGAGCGCCCCATGCGCCAGCCCGGGCAAAAAGCCGTGACAGGGCGTGTGGCGAGCCCACACCCAGAACAGGTAAGTTCCATTCGGCAGGACCACACGCCCTGGACTTCCCTTCAATGACCAGACCGGAAACGGGGCGTGGTGAGGAGACGACTTGGCATTTCCTTCGGCGAACTTCCCCCCACCGCCGCGCAAGAGCGCGGCCCCTCCCACACAAGGCGGGAGGTAAAGCCCGGCGCCCCATCTCCCCCCTTGTGGGGGAGACGCCCGCGAAGCGGGCAGAGGGGGGAAGTCTGCTGAAGAGCGCATGGTAAGGACGCAACCCGCGCCCTCAAAGATAATATCGCACTATTTCAACACCTTATCAGTTTCCCCAAAAATACTCATCCCCCTTTCCCAGCCACGCCCGATAATCCCGCCAGTTTGTTTTGAACCGGAAAGGCACATATGGACTGGTCCCTGATCGTTGAGCGAAACCGCGAGCGGCTCATGACCGTCCTCGCGCCGTTGTTCGCCGTCCTTGGCTTTGACCCGAGGCGGGCGGACCTGCCGCGCCATATGTACCGCGCCATGCTCAGCATTCTGCGTCCGGCCAAATCCGCTGTGCGGCGTCTCATCATAATCGCCGCGCATGGGATTATCGTGAAGCTTGGCGCGGCACGGGCCTTCCCGGCGGGGCTTGCTCAGAAGCTTAAGCTTGTTTTGGACAACGACGCCGGGCGCATTCCCGCCTTCGGCCTCATCGACCCCTTGAAGCGCTTTGCGCCGGAGGGTTTTGAATGGGCCAAGGACTGGGAAAAGGTGCAGGTCATGCCGCGAATCTCGGTTCCCGGACTTATTGATCCGGTCTTCGAAGACAGGTTCATTCCTCTGCGCGACGACCCGATCGACTGCGCCTCTCTCCGCCGCCGATTGCGGGCGGTCAAAGAGGCGCTGGACAATCTGCCGCGCCATGCGAGACGGCTGGCGCGCTGGCGGATGCGGGGCGAACTGGCGCGGGAAACCTCGCCCAGACCCGCCCGCCTCACCCCGTTCCGCCCCGGCCTTGCGCCGGGCAAACACAGGCATGAGGAGCGCGAGATCGACGCCATACTCGGCGACTGCCATTATTTCGCGCGCAAGGCTTGGGACGACACGTCGTGAGGGTTATGCCGCTTGGAGATTGCAGTGCGGGGCACGGCGACGACGCCGGGCGGGCTTTGGCATGGCTGTTCGGCGGCCTGGTGAGGCCGGACGCCGCATTGAAGGGTCAGCATGAATTAACCAGTGAATGCGGCAATCGGAAGCCTTGCCGCATTTCCGTCATTCCTCTAGTCAAGTGAAGCGCAAACAAAGGCCAGTGCCAATTGAACGCCATCCGCCCGACACCCCTCCTCGACAAAGCAGTCTTCCCCGCTGATCTGCGGCAATTGCCGGAAAGCGACCTGCCGCAGCTGGCCGCCGAGCTGCGCGGCGAGATGATTGACGCTGTGTCCAAGACCGGCGGTCATCTCGGCGCGGGCCTCGGCGTGGTCGAGCTGACGGTGGCGCTGCATTATGTCTTCAACACGCCGGATGACCGCCTGATCTGGGACGTGGGCCATCAGGCCTATCCGCACAAAATCCTCACCGGCCGCCGGGACCGCATCACCACCCTGCGCCAGGAAGGCGGGTCTGTCGGGCTTCACCAAGCGGGCCGAGTCTGAATATGACCCGTTCGGCGCGGCGCATTCCTCCACATCGATTTCCGCCGGCCTCGGCATGGCCGTGGCGCGTGAACTTTCGGGCAAGAAGAACAATGTGATTTCCGTCATCGGCGATGGCTCAATGTCGGCCGGCATGGCGTTTGAGGCGATGAACAATGCCGGGGCGCTCGACGCGCGGCTGATCGTCATCCTCAATGACAATGACATGTCGATCGCCCCGCCGACCGGCGCAATGAGCGCCTATCTCGCCCGCATGGCCTCCGGCCGCGCCTATATGGGCTTTCGCGAGATCGGCAAGAAACTCACCGCCTATCTGGGCAAGCGCGCCGACCGCGCCATCACCCGCGCCGTCGAGCACGCGCGCGGCTATGTGACCGGCGGCACCATGTTTGAGGAGCTGGGCTTCTATCATATCGGGCCGATTGACGGGCACAATCTGGAACATCTGATCCCAGTCCTGAAAAACGTCCGCGACAATGGCGACGGGCCGGTGCTGATCCATGTCATGACGCAGAAGGGCAAAGGCTATCCGCCTGCCGAAGCGGCCGCCGACAAATATCACGGCGTCAACAAATTCGACGTCATCACCGGCACGCAGGCCAAAGCCCCCGCCAACGCGCCAAGCTACACAAGCGTCTTCGGCTCAAGCCTCGTCATCGAAGCGCGGCATGACGACAAGATCGTCGGCATCACCGCCGCCATGCCATCCGGAACAGGCCTGGATATTTTTGGCAAGGCGTTTCCGAACCGAGTCTTTGATGTCGGCATTGCCGAGCAGCATGCGGTGACCTTTGCGGCGGGCATGGCGACGGAGGGCTACAAGCCGTTCGTCGCGATTTACTCGACTTTCCTGCAGCGCGCCTATGATCAAGTCGTGCACGATGTGGCCATTCAGGGCCTGCCCGTGCGCTTCCCGATTGACCGGGCGGGTCTTGTCGGCGCGGACGGGCCGACCCATGCCGGTTCGTTCGACACGACCTTTCTCGCAACGCTTCCCGGCTTCGTCGTCATGGCGGCATCGGACGAGGCAGAGCTGCGCCACATGGTGCGCACAGCGGCGGAATATGACGAGGGGCCCATCTCCTTCCGCTATCCGCGCGGCGACGGCGTCGGCGTGGACATGCCGGAGCGCGGCTCGTTCCTCGAAATCGGCAAGGGCAGGATCGTCAAAGAAGGCACCCGCGTCGCGCTGCTGTCGTTCGGCACGCGCCTGCAGGAATGCCTGCTTGCCGCCGCCGAGCTGGATGCGTCCGGCCTGTCCACAACGGTCGCCGACGCGCGTTTCGCCAAGCCGCTTGACGCAAATCTGATCAAGCGCCTCGCCGAAAATCATGAAATCCTCATCACGGTGGAAGAGGGCGCGGTTGGCGGGTTTGGCAGCCATGTGCTGCAATATCTGGCCATGAACGGCCATCTCGACCGCGGCCTGAAAGTGCGCCCGCTGGTTCTGCCGGATGCCTATGTCGATCAGGCCTCGCCCGCCAAGATGTATGCCAATGCGGGCCTCGACGCGGCGGGGATTGTGCGCACGGTGTTCGCAGCGCTCGGCGAGCAGTTGAAAGCCCCGGCCCGGGCTTGAACAATGGCCGGTAAGCGACTCTTAAGCAACAATATTTCCCTAACGCTAACCGCGCTTGTTTGCCGAAGATTTGCAACTCCCTGCTACTGTCATGACGGGACAGGGAGTTACAAAAATGCTGAAAACAGCGCTGTTGACGACACTGGCGGTGATGTGGCTGGGCACCAAAGCCTTCGCTGTGGAGACGCCGAAATATGACCTTAAGATCGAACGTGCAGCCATTGAACGGGTCGCTTCTAAGATGGGTGGCCTGCGCGAGACGCTTGAAGTCGAGATCAAAATCGCATTGGCTGACGCAGCGTCTGTCCCGCCTAAGCTCGACCTCGCGCCAACTTCCACGGTCTTGGTCCAGCCAAACGAGCCGCGCTTTCCAAGGCCCGTCGAAATCAAGAACTTCCGCATTATCGCCGGCGAATACGGCGACTGAACCGGCGCAGCTTGCAACACCCGACCGCCTCATGCATTGAGGCGGCATGAACGCGCGCGCACCTGAAACCAAACTGCGGCTGGACGAACTTCTCGTCAGGCGCGCCCTGTTTGCAACCCGCTCAAGAGCGCGCGACGCCATTCTGCGCGGCACCGTGCGCGTGGAAGGCGCAGTTGTTTCAAAGCCTGGTCTTGCCATTTCAAAAGACAGCGCAGTCGAGACAGAAGATGCGGCGCGGGCATATGTTTCCAGAGCCGCGCTGAAACTTGCCGCTGGCCTCGACCATTTCTCGCTGTCGCCAGATGGAGTTGAACACGCTTGACATCGGAGCTTCGACTGGCGGCTTTACCCAGGTGCTGCTCGAGCGCGGCGCGGCGCATGTCACGGCAGTTGATGTCGGCCGAGGGCAAATGCACGCAAACCTTTTAAAGGACGCAAGAATATCCAATTTCGAAGGCTTGAATGCGCGCGAACTGACAGTGGCGCATTTGGACGGAAAATCAATTGGCTTTGTTGTCAGCGATGTCAGTTTCATATCGCTGAAGCTCGCCATGCCCAACGCCTTGGCGTTGGCTGAGCCCGGCGCGCAATGCCTCCTTCTCGTCAAGCCGCAATTCGAAGCGGGCAGAGAAGCGATTGGAAAGGGCGGGCTTTTGAAAGACCGAAAACTGGGTGAAGCGATCGCGCAGGATCTGTCCGCCTGGCTCGGGTTGCAGCCACATTGGCGCAGCCTCGGCCTCTGCCCGTCGCCTATCGACGGCGGAGACGGCAACCGCGAATTCCTGCTGGCCGGAATCAAAGACCGATGATGGAAACGCTGACGATTGAGCGCGTCGGGGCGCAGGGCGATGGCGTGGCTGCGGGCGAAAAGGGACCGGTCTTCGTGCCGTTCACGCTTCCCGGCGAGCGCGTCAATTGCGCGGTCAAAGGCCCGGAGGGCACGGCGATGGCGGTTCTTGGGCCGTCTCCCGACCGTATCGAGCCGGTTTGCAAACATTTCGAAAATTGCGGCGGCTGCACGTCGCAGCATTGGGCGCCTGCGCCATATCTCGCATGGAAGCGCGAATTGCTGATTGAGGCCTTGGCCTCCAAGGGCATCGAAACGGAGGTTCTTCCAACCATCGCCTGCCAGCCCGGCGAACGCCGCCGCGTCACGTTCACCGCGCGCAAGGTTCATGACAAGATCATGATCGGCTTCAATGCGGCGCGCTCGCATGACATTGTCGAGATTGAGGAATGTCCCGTTTCCATGCCCTCGCTCATTGCGGCGCTGCCGGCCCTGAAGCGGCTTGCGGCGATCCTTGTCACTAAAAGCGATCCGGCGCGGATTTCGGTCACACAGACTGATTCCGGCCTCGATATCGCCGTTGAAGGGGTTCCCGCGCCGAAGGGCGAGGCGCGCAAGCGGGCTTCGGAATATACAATCCTCAACAATTGGACCCGCCTCAGCGTTGCGGGCGAAATCATTGTCGAGCCGCGAAAACCCGTGTTGAACTTCGGCAAAGTCCCGGTATTCTTGGCTCCCGGCGGATTTCTGCAGGCGGCGCGCACCGTCGAAGAAGCCATGGCGGCCCTCGTCTGCGGACATTTGGCGAAGTCGAAAAAAGTCGCGGACTTGTTTGCTGGGGCCGGCTCCTTCACCTTCCGCCTCGCTGAGAAATCCGCCGTCCATGCGGTGGAAGGCGATGCCGGCTCGGTCGCGGCGCTCGACCATGCGTGGAAACAGGTGCAGGGCCTCAAGCCGGTCAGCGCTGAGAAACGCGACCTTTTCCGCCGCCCGCTGATGCCTTTTGATCTTAAGGCCTATGACGGCTTGGTGTTTGATCCGCCGAGGGCGGGGGCCGAGGCGCAATGCGCCATTCTGGCGAAGTCCGCTGTCAAGAGAATTGCCGCCGTCTCCTGCAATCCGGTGACTTTGGCGCGTGATCTGCGTATTCTCATCGACGGCGGATACAAGCTCCTGAGCGTCACGCCGTTCGACCAGTTTCTCTGGTCGCCGCATGTGGAGGCGGTGGCGCTTTTGGAGCGGTAAACTCAAAGCCCCGTCCCGCCCACCGTCACCTGATCCATCCTGAAGATGCGGCTGCCCGACGCCGACCGGCACGCTCTGGCCGCCTTTGCCGCACATGCCCACCCCCGTGTCGAGCTTCATGTCATTGCCGACCATCGAGATGCGGCGCATCGATTCCGGGCCGTTGCCGATCAGCATCGCGCCCTTGACCGGCGCGCCGACTTTGCCGTTTTCGATCATATAGGCCTCGGTGCAGCCGAAGACGAATTTGCCCGACGTGATGTCCACCTGCCCGCCGCCGAACGAGACGGCGTAAATGCCCTTCTTCACCGAAGCGATGATCTCTTCCGGCGTCTTATCGCCGGACAGCATGTAAGTGTTGGTCATGCGCGGCATCGGCTCATGCGCATAGGATTCGCGCCGTCCGTTGCCCGTTGGCTTAACGCCCATCAGCCGGGCGTTCTGCCGGTCCTGCATGTAGCCGACAAGGCGGCCGTCTTCGATCAGCACCGTGTTGTTGGTCGGCGTGCCTTCATCGTCGATGGTCAGCGATCCGCGCCGCTCCGAGATCGTGCCATTGTCAACGACGGTGACGCCCTTGGCGGCGACCATCTCGCCCATCAGGCCGGCGAAGGCGGAGGTCTTTTTGCGGTTGAAATCGCCCTCAAGTCCGTGCCCGACCGCCTCATGCAGCATGACGCCCGGCCAGCCGGAGGACAGAACAATGTCAAATGTCCCGGCGGGGGCGGGGATGGCGGACTGAGATTGACCAGCGCCTGCCGCAGCGCCTCGTCTGCGGCGAACTGCCAGGCGTCCGAGGCGATAAATTCGCCAAACCCCTTGCGCCCGCCCGCGCCGTAAGAGCCGCATTCCTGCTTCGTCCCGTCGCCGACCACGACCGACACATTGAACCGCACCATTGGCCTGCATATCACGGACAAAATGCCCGTCGGCGCGCAGGATTTCGACATGCTGCCATGAGGCGGCGAGCGACACGGTGACCTGCTGCACTTTCGGGTCCTTGGCGCGCAGATACGCGTCGATCTCCTGCAGCAGCCTGACCTTCTCCTCAAAGCCCGGCCCCGCCAGCGGATTCTCATCGCCATAGAGTTTCACATTCGTGCCCGCCGGCGCGGCGGCATATGTGCCCGAATAGCCGGACTGCACCGCCCGCACCGCATCCGAGGCCCGCTTCAGCGCCGCGACGCTCATCTCGCCCGAATGCGCATAGCCGACCGCCTCGCCCGCCACGGCGCGCAGGCCAAAGCCCCGGTCCTCATTATAGGCGGCGGTCTTCAGCTTGCCATTGTCGAACATGAGCGATTCGGTCTGCCGGTGCTCGGCGAACAGCTCGCCGTCATCGGCTTTGGAAAGGGCCGAGGCGACCAGCGAGGTGATTTCCTCCTTCGAAGCGTCGAAATGGTCGATCAGGTTTTTCATGGGTGGCGCTCCGGGAAATGTGTGTGAGCTGGATTTAGGGTCCAAGGCGCGTAACCGCAAGCGGGAGACCGGCGATAGATGAGGACGGCTTGTCCTGCTTCGCTCCCAAGAGGGAGCTTCGCAGGATTGGGTGCTTTATCCTGCGACAAAGGAAACGGGCTGGGGAGGTTAAGCGGCTGTGCACAATAGGGCACCCCATCCTGCGAAGCTCCCTCTTGGGAGCGAAGCAGGACCGGCCGCCACTTCCATCATCTCTCCGCACTGAGCCCCTCAAGACGTGTCCGCCCAAGCCTTGCGCGCGAAATAGTGGCAGTCGCCAAGAATGCGGTCGATGTCGCGCTCCTCATGCCGGTGTTTGCCCGGCGCAAGGCCGGGACGGAACGGCGAGAGGCGGCCGGGTTTGTGAGGAATTCCGGGCTGGCGCGGGAGTTCACTTTTGGCCTTCCAGCGCGCCAGCCGCCTGGCGTGGCGGGGAAGATTGTCGAGCGCTTCTTTCAGCGAGCGGATGCGGCGCAGCAGCGCGGCTGTGCCGATGGGGTCGTTTCTGTCCGGGACGGGGATGGCCTGCGGAAACACCGGGTCAAACAGGCCGGGAACCGAGATGCGCGGCAGCACCTGTTCCTTGCCCCAGTCCTGCGACCATTCCTGCGCCCAGCCAAAATCCTGCGGCGCAAACCGCTTCAAAGGGTCAATGAGCGGGAAAGCCGGGAAGCGCTCCTCTTCTTTTTCCAAAGCCCTCCTGAGCCTCTCACCAAGCCCGGCAGGAAAAGCGCGGGAAGCGCCCAGCCTCAGCTTCACGACAATGCCAATCGCGGCGATGATGATGAGGCGGCGCACGGCTGACTCCGCGGGGCGCAGCAGCGTGATGAGGAAGCGGTGGAAATGCCGGGGCACTTCCTCCCGCCGCCTCTGGTCAAAGCCAAGGACGGCGAGCAGCGGCGCGATGGCGAGCAGAATGCGTTCGCGGTTGCGTTCGATGATGTTGTCCCAGTCCATGCGCCTTCCGGTTCAAAACATACGTGAAGGATTATGCGGGAGGTTTGGAGGCGGGGGACAAGCTTTCTTTGGAAAAGTGACAAGGGATTGAAAAAGATGGGGAAATTGGCGCATCGGGTTAAGGCTTTCCACACTGGAGAGTTCAGTGCGAGGCGCCCCCACCCCTGCCCCTCCCCACAGGGGGGAGGGGTTCTTCCGCGCCAGCGCCTTCAGGCAAAGTGCTCAAACGAGCGCCGCGGGCTCTTCCCTCCCCCTTGTGGGGAGGGGCAGGGGTGGGGGTGGTCCAGCCCATTTGATTTGTGGGAAATGCGGCGGCGATTGCGGAGCGCTGCGCGAGCCCCCGCCTCACCACGCCCCGTTTCCGGTCTGGTCATTTAAGGGAAGTCCAGGGCGTGCAGTCCTGCCGTTTGGGCTTGCTGACCTGTGGATGTGTGGCTCGCCACACGCCCTGTCACGGCTTTTTGCCCGGGCTGGCGCATGTAACGCTCCTTTTGAGAGCGTGCGAAGGCCAGGAGGGACATGGCTTAGGGACTCCGCCCGCCGGAAGGAACCGCTCCCACCGACCGCCATAGGCCGCCCGCTCTCCCGAATGCCGGTGATCATCCGGTCCCCATGAGAGCAGCGGAGGCAAGTATGCGTGGAGTTCGAGGGGCGGGGATAAAGAGAGCGCAAGAAAAATGACAAGATGCTGAAATTGAACGGAACTATTTTTCAGAAGCGGTTTTTCTTTCCCGCATTTTCCCTGCGGGGACAGGTCCGAAGGAGGCGCAGAGGCGGGCGGGGGCGGCTGGTCCTGCTTCGCTCTTCGAGCTTCGCAGGATGGGGTGCGTCATTCTGCACCGCCGCTTAACCTCCCCAGCCGTTTCCTTTGTCGCAGGATATAACACCCCATCCTGCGAAGCTCCGCAGGAGCGAAGCAGGACCGCGCCTTAAGGCAGCGCGGCAAACCCCTCGCCGAACCCCGTCAAATCCACCGGTATCCCAATCCCTTCCTCAGGCGTCTGGAACACAATGAACGTCGCCGCCTTGCCCGCGCTGAGCGCTTTGACCATGGTCTCCTCAAGGATCACCTCGGCATAGCAGCCGTCCTGGAAGCAGCGGACGAAATAGGCGCGGCCCATGTCTTTGCCGTCTATGTTGAGGCCGAGGCCATTGGGGAGCAGCACGCCGAGCGGGGCGAGGACGCGCAGGATTTTGGCTTTGTTGTCGGCGGTCTTTATGACGACGACCGAAAGCCCGACCTCGGGCCGGTCTTCCGCCACGACATTCTGCATCAGCGCGCACTGTTCGGTCTTCGCCCCGGCGGGCGTGTCGCACAGGATCGACCAGGCGCCATGCGTGGATTTGACCGTGCCGGAGGCGGCGGACTGAGCGGAAGCGCCGGCTACGCCAAGAATGCATGCCGCGCTTATTGCCGCTGAAACCAATATTGACCGAAGCATGTGTTTTCCCAATCGAATCACTGGCCTAAAATGCCGCAGGCAAAGAGAAAAGGAAAGTCATAGCCCTCTTGCCTCGCGCCGGGGCCACTGACGGGCGACTTTGGCGTCTTTACGGCACGTTTTCCGGCCGCCGTCCTATGCGTGAACAATTGCCGCATGCCTTTGGCGCTCGCCTTTCTTGCTAGAGGCGCTATTCTGTGGTTCTACAAAGTCAAGGCGGCGCGTCGAGGCGGGCCAGTTTCGATTCGAGCCTTGTTGGCAGGGACTTTCGCGGGAGACGAAATTGAAAAAACTGTTCAAACCCTTGATCCTGTCAGCGGCGGCTGCGTTTTCCGCGCCGGCTTTTGCCGACCAGCCGAAGGCCTGGGGCTACCGCTTTCAGGAACCGGCTGGCGACATTATGAGTCAGATCGCCTGGTTTGAGCGCTACACGCTTTGGTTCATCATTCCGATCACGCTGTTTGTGCTGTTCCTGCTCATCTACGTTTCATGGCGCTTCAGCGAGAAGCGCAATCCGGTGCCCTCCAAGACCAGCCACAATTCGTTGATTGAAGTGGTCTGGACGGTCGGGCCGGTTTTGATCCTGCTGGCGCTCGCCGTTCCGTCATTTCAGCTTTTGACCGCGCAATTCAGTCCGCCGGCGCCGGCAAAATTCACGGTCAAGGCGACTGGGTATCAATGGTATTGGGGTTATGAATATCAGACGGAGACGCCGCTGACGCTTGAATCGCGCCTTCTGGCGGACGCCGACCGCGCCGCCGCCGGCAAGGATGACAGGGCCGCCTATCCACGCCAGCTGGCGGTGGACAATGAAATGGTTGTGCCGTTGGGTGAAGTTGTGCGGCTCATCACCACCGGCAATGACGTGATCCACGCTTTCGCCATGCCCGCCCTCGGCATCAAGCTGGACGCGGTGCCGGGCCGTTTGAATGAGACTTGGTTCAAGGCGGACAAGGAAGGCCTGTTCTACGGACAGTGCTCGGAAATCTGCGGCAAGGACCATGCCTTCATGCCGCTTGCGATCCGGGTCGTGTCTCCGGCGAAGTTTGATGCATGGTTCACTGCGGCGCAGACCGATCTTCCGGGCGCTTACAAGACTCTGATGGCGGACACAGCGGCGCCTAAGACCGTTGATGTCGCCAAGAACTGATTGAACTGAATTTTAAGAAACAAGGATGGGGTGAGACAAATGGCTGAAGCACATGCTCACGAGGCGGAACACGAGCACAAGCCTTACCAAGGCTGGGTCCGCTGGGTCTATTCGACCAACCACAAGGACATCGGCACGCTGTATCTGATCTTCGCGATCATCGCGGGCATCATCGGCGGGCTTATGTCGGTGGCCATGCGCATCGAGCTTGCCCATCCCGGCATCCAGTTTTTCGATGGCTTGGCCTCTATGGTCTATGGCTTTTCAGGCGATGCGGCCATCGACGGCGGCAAGCACATGTACAACGTGTTCACCACCGGCCATGCGCTGATCATGATCTTCTTCATGGTCATGCCAGCTCTCATCGGCGGCTTTGCCAACTGGATGGTGCCGATCATGATCGGCGCGCCGGACATGGCGTTTCCGCGCATGAACAATATCTCGTTCTGGCTGCTGCCGCCCGCCTTCACGCTGCTGCTTCTGTCGATGTTTGTCGAAGGCCCGGCGGGCGGTTATGGCGTCGGCGGCGGCTGGACGCTGTATCCGCCGCTTTCAACCTCCGGACAGCCGGGGCCGGCGATGGATCTGGCGATTCTGTCCATCCATCTGGCGGGCGCCTCGTCGATCCTTGGTGCGATCAATTTCATCACCACCATTTTCAACATGCGCGCCCCAGGCATGACGCTGCACAAGATGCCGCTGTTCGCCTGGTCGGTGCTGGTCACCGCGTTTCTGCTGCTTCTGTCGCTGCCGGTTCTGGCGGGCGGCATCACCATGCTGCTCACCGACCGCAATTTCGGCACGGCGTTCTTCGCGCCCGAGGGCGGCGGCGATCCGATCCTGTTCCAGCATCTGTTCTGGTTCTTCGGCCATCCGGAAGTCTATATTTTGATCCTGCCGGGCTTCGGCATTGTCAGCCATGTGATTTCAACGTTCTCGCGCAAGCCGATCTTCGGTTATCTGGGCATGGCCTATGCGATGGTGGCGATCGGCGTGGTTGGCTTCGTCGTCTGGGCGCATCACATGTACACGGTGGGCCTGTCGCTCGACACGCAGCGCTATTTCGTCTTTGCCACCATGGTGATCGCGGTCCCGACCGGCATCAAGATTTTCTCGTGGATCGCCACAATGTGGGGCGGCTCGATCTCGTTCCGCACGCCGATGCTCTGGGCCATCGCCTTCATCTTCCTGTTTACATTGGGCGGCGTCACCGGCGTGCAGCTGGCGAACGCGGGCCTCGACCGGGCCATGCATGACACATACTTTGTCGTCGCGCATTTCCACTACGTGCTGTCGATGGGCGCGGTGTTCGCCATTTTCGCCGGCTGGTACTACTGGTTCCCGAAAATGACCGGCTACATGTACAACGAGAAAATAGGCAACCTGCATTTCTGGATGACGTTCATCGGCGTCAATCTGGTGTTCTTCCCGCAGCATTTCCTAGGGCTTCAGGGCATGCCGCGCCGCTATATCGACTATCCGGACGCCTATGAGGGCTGGAACACGGTTTCCTCATACGGCTCCTATCTCTCTGCTCTGGCGGTCGTTGTGTTCCTCTATGGCGTCTACGACACGTTCGCCCGGAAGCGGCAGATTTCCGCCAATCCATGGGGCGAGGGCGCAACGACACTTGAATGGCAGCTGCCATCCCCGCCGCCGTTCCATCAGTGGGAACAGCTTCCCCGGATCAAGTGAGTTCAGGCGGGCCGCATAAAAGCGGCCCGTCAGTTTTGGCGTTGCACGGAAACACAGACCAGATGACGTTGCAGTGGAAAATGAAGTTCTCCCCGTCCGCCTGTCCGAGGCGGTGGCGGGCGATTTCTTTGCGCTTCTGAAGCCGCGCGTCATGTCGCTGGTCGTTTTCACCGCGCTGGTCGGCATGATGCTGGCGCCGGGGCAATTGCCTCCGGTTCTCGGCGCGGTTTCCATCCTCGCCATCGCGGTTGGGGCAGGGGCTTCCGGCGCGCTGAACCAATGGTATGACGCGGACATCGACGCGATCATGTCGCGCACGAAAAAGCGCCCGATACCGGCGGGCATTGTCACCGGTGGCGAGGCGCTCGGCTTCGGCCTTGTCCTGTCAATCCTGTCCGTGATGACGCTCGGCCTGATGGCCAACTGGGTCGCGGGCGCGCTGCTGGCCTTCACCATCTTCTTCTACGCCGTCGTCTACACAATGTGGCTGAAGCGCGCGACGCCGCAGAACATCGTCATTGGCGGCGCGGCGGGCGCGTTTCCGCCGATGATCGGCTGGGCTTGCGTGACCGGCGGCGTCAGCCTTGAGAGCTGCGTCCTCTTCCTCATCGTCTTCCTGTGGACCCCGCCGCATTTCTGGGCGCTGGCTCTGTTCAAGTCGGATGACTACCGTGCGGCTGGCGTGCCGATGATGCCCAATGTGGCGGGCGAAGCCTCGACGCGCCGCCAGATGCTCGCCTATACGCTCCTCGTTGCGCCGGTTGGCGTGTTGCCTTACTTCATGGGCTTTGCCGGGATGACCTACGCTGCCGTTTCAACAGTGTTGGGCCTGGGCTTCATTTATTACGCGTGGCAGGTTTACCGCATGGCAGACACGGACCGGGTTATGCTGCCTGCCAAGGCCATGTTCAAATTTTCATTGCTCTATCTGACCGCGCTTTTCGCAACGCTGCTCGTCGAGAATATCGCGTCGCGCATGTGGG
Source organism: uncultured Alphaproteobacteria bacterium (assembly GCA_963802455.1). GTDB lineage: Bacteria > Pseudomonadota > Alphaproteobacteria > Rhizobiales > Rhizobiaceae > JANOYJ01. The sequence continues at coordinate 137,026 of CAWDIY010000019.1, forward strand.
GTGCCTGATGGACAATGAGCCCATCACTCTTTCGGACAAGCAGAAAAAGGCGCAGCGCAGCCGTTCTCTCGCGCTTGGCTTCGCGTTGATTGCCTTCGTGGTAATTGTCTATGTCGCGACCTGGGCCAAGCTCGGCGCGAATGTTCTGCAGCGGGCGATGTGAATAATGAGCAATCCCGCGCCGATCTCTCAAAATAAGGGCAGCCGCGCCAACTGGATCATCGCCTCCGCTGCCTCGCGTTTTTCTCCAGCATGATCGGCGTCACCTACGCCTCCGCCGAACTCTACGACCTGTTCTGCAAAGTCACCGGCTATGGCGGCACGACGCAGCGGGTGGAACAGGCCTCCGCCAAAATACTCGACAAGAAAATCACCGTGCGTTTTGACGCCAATGTCGCGCCGGGCCTGCCGTGGACGTTCCAGCCGGTGCAAAGGTCGGTTGAAATCAGGATCGGCGAAACGGCGAAGGTGAGCTACAAGGCGGCCAATATTTTCAATGTCCCGGCGCATGGCAAAGCCACGTTCAATGTGACGCCAGAGCTGGCCGGTTCCTATTTCAACAAGCTTGAATGTTTCTGCTTCACCGACACTGTCTTAAAGCCGGGCGAGACGCTTGAAATGCCGGTCGTGTTCTTTGTCGATCCGGAAATCATCAACGAGCCGGACCTGAAAAACCTCGACACGATCACGCTGTCCTACACATTCTTTCCATCCGCCGATGAAAAGCCGGTGGCCGCCGCGCCGTCCGCCATTAAAGTTGAAAATCCGTCGGGACAATTGTAAATGCTTACGCGAACCTGTAGTGCCGGAAAAGAAGACAGATAGGGGACATCCATGGCTGATTCACACGCCAAACCGCAGCACGATTACCATATCATTGATCCAAGCCCCTGGCCGTTCCTGGGTTCCGTCGGCGCGCTCATCATGGCCATTGGCGGCGTTGCATGGATGCAGATGCTCA
>CAWDIY010000020.1:0-30287 GCA_963802455.1 uncultured Alphaproteobacteria bacterium
GTCAGCTGAGCCGCCCGCTTCAACATTGTCCTTATACGCATCTGCCGCTCTACAATTCCTCAGCGGACTGACGGAGTCCGCGCCGAATTGCGCCCGGACCGTTTGTAGGCAAGGATTGCGGATTGCGCAACCATGCAATCATGAGGGGCTGCGCTCAGGAGATGGACGTCCCCAAATGCGCGCTGGATTTCATCATGGTCGGCGTCGCCTTGGCCTTACGCAGCTCGTCCACCGAGCGCACTTTCAGCCGCGCTGCGCCTTCCCAGTTGCGCGTCTTGACCAGCGGCTTTTCGAGCCGCTTCTTCGCCGCTGGAATCGCGTGCGCATATTGCGGCAGCCACTGCGCCTGCGCGACCAGCATCTCGTCGACCATCTGCCAGACCTCGTCCGGATTGCAGATCGCGCCGACGAGCGGGTCGTGCAGGACGGCGAGTTTCAACAGGTCCACATCGCCGGTCAGCGCGGCTTTGACCGACATGCGCTGCACATTGACCGAGACCGAGCAGGTGGCGGCGCAGGCGTCGGGCAGCGTGATGCCCTCGACCATGTTGATGCCGAAACGATCAACAAAGCCGGGAGACTCGATGATGCAGTCTTCCGGCAGGTTTTTGATGACGCCATTGTTGCGGACGTTGAAATGGCCTCTGTAGGTGCGGCCCGTCTCAAGCGCCTCGATAATGTGGCTCGCATGCTCATCCGTGCGCTCGTAGCCGGACAGCGGCTTTTCAGCGTCGGCGAGGAATTTCGGATGGTCCTCTTCGAACCAGTTGCGGTTCTCGGTGCAGTAACGAAGATAGCCGCCGGTCTCGCCGTGAATCCATTCGGACAGGTCGATCCATTTGGTCAATTCGTCGGCGCGCTTGCGGTACCAGGGTAAGTATTCGGAGAGATGGCCGTTGCGACTCAGTCGAGTAGAAGCCGAAGCGCTTCAGGACGTCGATGCGGACTTTTTCTTGGCTCGAAAAGACCGGGTGGCGCTCGAAGGCGGCGACGAGCTCGTCTTTCGAAATGTCGCGGCCCTTGTGTTTGAGGCCGATATACCAAGTCTGATGATTGATGCCGGAGCAGACAATGTCGATCTCAGTGTGATCCTTGACGCCCAGCGCCTTCGCGATCTGCCGCCAGCCGTTCTGCACGCCATGGCACAGGCCAACGGTCTTCACGCCGGCATATTCGATTGCCGCCCAGGTGTTCATCGCCATCGGGTTGGCGTAGTTGAGGAACAGCGCGCCGGGCTCGCAAAGCTCCTTGATGTCGGCGCAGAACTGCATCGTCGCATGCACCGTGCGCTGGCCGTACATGATGCCGCCGGCGCAGATCGTGTCGCCGACACATTGATCGACGCCATATTTCAGCGGGATTCTTATATCGTCGGCGAAGGCTTCCAGCCCGCCGATGCGCACGCAGCTCATCACATAGCGCGCGCCCTTCAAAGCCTCACGCCGGTCGGTGGTGGCGATGACTTTGGCGGGCAGCTTGTTGACGTCAACGATGCGCTGGATGATTTCCGAGACCATGTCGAGATTGTGCTGGTTTGTGTCCGTCAGCGCGATTTCCACGCCTGCGAATTCCGGCACGCATAAAATGTCGCTGATGAGTTTGCGGGTGAAGCCGACCGAGCCGGCGCCGATGATTGTCAGTCTGAAGGGGGCGGACATTTTTGTCTCCTATCGCAGGGAAAGCAGAAATTCGCGGTGGCCGAGCGTCTTGCGCGCGGCTTCCCGGTATTCGTTTTTCAAAGTGTCCGCAGCGGCGCGTGCGGCTTTTTGCACGGCAGGCATTTTCTCCATTTCGGCGCGCGCCACATCGCGGCTCAGGAGTCCGAGCCCGTCGAGCACAGGATAATGCAGCTGCTCCTCGACATGGGCGAAATTGCCTGGAAGCCGTATGAAGTCCCCGCTTCCCGGCATCTTCTTTGACCAATGGGACAGCCGCTCGCGCGTTTCAGGAAGAATGCAGGTTTCAGCGACATGGTTCCAGAACGGCGTGTCGCGGCGCTCTGAAACGTAGTGCAGATTGATGAAGCGGCGGAAATCGTCGAGCTGGCGGGCCGAAGCCTCATTGTAGGCGGCGCGGTCGGCGTCTGTCATCTTCGCCGGGTTCTTCAAATGGAACTGACTGAAAATCATCATCTGGACAATCGTGCCGTGAATGCTCGTCGCCTCCAGCGGCTCGAGAAAACTGGAGGACAGGCCGAGCGCCAGACAGTTGCCGATCCATGAATGGTCGAGCCGTCCTATTTCAAACCTGATGTCGTTGCGCGGCTGGATCGGAAAGCCGAGCGCCGCCTCGATCTCGCGCTGCGCGCCTTCTGGATTGAGGAACTGGTCCGAATAGACGTAGCCCATGCCGTAACGCTGCTGCGTCGGGATCGACCAGAGCCAGCCGGCCTTCTGCGCCCAGGCCAAGGTGTAGGGCGCGATTTCCTCGCCCTCTTTCAGGTCAACCCAGAACGGCATGGCGCGGTTGACCGGCAGCTCCTTGGCGTAGGAAATCCATTTCGCGCCCATCTCGCCCGCGATCAGCCGCTTGCGGAAGCCGGTGCAGTCGATGAAAAAATCGCCTTCGATCTCCGCGCCCTCGTCCAGAACCAGACCCGCGATGTTCCCCTTGTCCGCATCCCGCCGCGCGCCGACAACCTGTGCGTCCAGCATATGGATACCGCTGGATTTCCTCCGCAGATATTTGCCGACCAGCGCCTGGTCGAAATGGTAGGCATAGTGAAACGGCCCCGCCGCGATCAGCCCGCCGTCCGGCTTTCGCGCGTAAGGACTTTTGTTTCCGTCCAGCAGATAGGCGAACAGATGCGGCTCGGTGACGCTGCGGCCTGCGGCGACGGAGTAGATGTCCATGAAGGAAGAGGATGCGCCTTGCGGCCGGGTTACGACGCTCGCCGGATCGTCAATCGGCCCGTCATAGGAATGGCCGAGCCTCCGCCAGTCTTTGTGGCGGATGCCGAACTTGATCGTCGCGCCGGTCTCGCGGATGAATTCGAACTCGTCGAAGCCGAAATGTTTCAAGAGGATGCGGAACACCGCCGTCGTCCCCTCGCCCACGCCGATGACCGGAATCTTGGAGCTTTCCACGACTGTGATTTTCATCGGCATGTTGACGCGTTTTGCGCTGTCCTGCAGCATCAGCGCTGCGATCCAGCCCGCCGTGCCGCCGCCGACAATGACGAAGTGAGGAGGTGACTTAGCCATGGCGGCAGCCAGCCCTACTCCGCCGCCTCCCGGAACTTCGGCCCCTGCGTCCATCCCGGCAGCATGGCGCCATGGGCGGGGATCATGTCCTCGGTCATCGACCAGATCTGGTCGAGGTCAAGCTCGGCGGCGGCGTGCGGGTCCATCATGGCGGCGTGGAAAATATGCTCGCGGTTCTCCGTCATCAGCGCGTGGACAGTGAGTTCCTGAACGTTGATATTGGTGCGGATCAGCGCTGTCAGCTGCTTCGGCAGCGCGCCCACGAAAGTCGGCTGGATGCCGTTTTCATCCACCAGGCACGGCACCTCGGCGGCGCAGTCGTCAGGCAGCGAGGTGATGCAGCCATTGTTGCGCTGGTTGCCGTAGATCACCGACGGCTCGCCGGTCCAGACCGAGTTCATGATGGAGGAGGCATATTCATGGCTCTCCTCGACCTCGATTTTCTCGGCGCTCTTGAACGCGTCGGACTGCTTCTTCCAGCTGGCGATCTGCTCGATGCAGCGCTTGGGATATTCATCGAGCGGAATGCCGAATTTCTCGATCAGGTCCTCTCGGCCCTCCTTGATGAAATAGGGCGTGTATTCGGCGAAATGCTCGGAGCTTTCGGTGACGAAATAGCCGAGGCGGGTCAGCATTTCGTAGCGCACCTTGTTGGGGCAGCGCGGGTTCCATGACAAGGCTTGGGGAAGCGGCCGTCGCGGTAGCCTTGCAGCAGGTCCGGATAGAGATTGCGGAACGAGCCGTCATCCATGCGCTCTTCGAAATTGAGGTAGAAGGCCATGTGGTTGATGCCGGCGGCGCGGTAGCGGATGCTTTCAATCGGCATGTCGAGATCGCGCGCCAGCTCCTCCGCTGTGCCCTGCACGGAGTGGCAGAGGCCGACCTGCCTGATCTTCGGATATTTCGCCGAGATCGCCCACGTATTGATCGCCATCGGGTTGACATATTGCATCAGGATCGCGTCCGGACAGATCTGCATCATGTCCTCGCACAGTTTCCACAGATGCGGCACGGTTCGCAGGCCGCGCATGATGCCGCCGACGCCGAGCGTGTCGGCGATGGTGTGGCGCAGGCCGTATTTCTTCGGCACTTCAAAATCGATCACCGTTGACGGCTCATAGCCGCCGATCTGGAAGGCGACGACGACAAAGTCCGCGCCCTGCAGCGCCTTTTTCTGGTCGGCATGGGTTTCGATTTTGGCGCTCGCCCCAAGCGTCGCGGAGAGCTTGCCCGCGACAATCGCGGATTCGGCGAGCCGCTCCGGATTGGGGTCCATCAGCGCCACCGTCGCGCCTTTCAGCGCCGGGCGGTGCAGCACGTCGCCAATGATGTTTTTCATGAACACGGTCGATCCCGCGCCGATGAAAGCGATTTTGGGATTTCTGCGCATTTTCAATTCTCCAGAGTTTAAGCGGCGATTTCAAAGGCGGCCCGCACGAGCCGCTTGGTGTATTCGGTCTTGGGTTGGTCAGCACATCGGCGACCGGCCCCTGCTCCATGATCTTGCCATGCTGCATGACGATGACGCGGTGGCACAGCGCCCGCACCACTTTCAGGTCATGGCTGATGAAGAGGTAGGACAGGTTTTTCTCCTTCTGCAGCTTGCGCAGCAGCTCGATGATCTGCGCCTGCACCGAAAGGTCGAGCGCCGAGGTCGGCTCGTCCAGCAGGATGAATTCCGGCTCCAGCGCAATGGCCCGCGCAATGGCGAGGCGCTGGCGCTGGCCGCCGGAAAATTCATGCGGGAAGCGCGACAGGATATTGTCCGGCATGCCGGAATCCTTCAGCGCCTGCTGCACGCGCTCCAGCCGCTCCTGTCCCTTCATCTGCGGCTTGTTGACGATCAGACCCTCCTCGATCAGCTGGCGCACATTCATGCGCGGATTGAGCGAGGAGAACGGGTCCTGAAAAACAATTTGCATCCGGCTGCGGTAGGGGCGCAGGCCGTCACGGTTCAGCTTTTCGATGCGCTGGCCGTCGAAGACTATTTCGCCTTCCTGCGCGTCGGTGAGGCGGATCAGCGCCTGTCCGAACGTGGTCTTTCCGGAGCCGGATTCGCCGACAAGGCCCAGCGTCTCGCCGCGCTTCAACTCAAGGCTCAGCCGGTCCACAGCGTGCAGGTCATGATAGGTGGCGTTGAACATGCCGCCCTTCTTGAGCCGGTAGGTGACGCGGACATTGTCGCCGGACAGCATTGTGCCGTGGTCTTCCGTCAGCGGCTTGGCGACGCCTTTCGGGTCTGACGCCAGGAGACGCTGCGTATAGGGATGCTGCGGATTGGCGAAGAGTGCGGCGGTGGCGTTATGCTCCTTCACCTCGCCGTGCTGCATGACATAGACGCGGTCGGAGAATTGCCGGACGATGGTCAGGTCATGCGTGATGAGCACCACCGCCATGCCGTAGCGGTCTTTCAAGTCCTTGATGAGATTGAGAATCTGCGCCTGCACTGTCACGTCGAGCGCCGTTGTCGGCTCGTCGGCGATCAGAATGTCCGGCCGGTTGGCGAGCGCAATGGCGATCATGACGCGCTGGCGCTGGCCGCCTGAGAGCTGGTGTGGATATTGTTTGAGCCGCGATTCCGGGTCCGGTATCTGCACTTCCTCCAAAAGCTCGCGCGCCTTCTTCAAAGCGTCGGCCTTCGAAATCTTCTGGTGCAGGTGCAGCACTTCGCAAATCTGCGTGGCGACTGTGTAGACCGGATTGAGCGATGACATCGGCTCCTGAAAGATCATCGAGACCTTGTCGCCGCGCAGTTTGCGCATCTGGTTTTCGGACAGTTTGGCAATGTCCTCGCCGTCCATTGTGATGCGGCTGTTGGGCCCTAGGCTGGCGCGCTTGGAGAGAAGCCGCATGACGGCGCGGGCGGTGACGGATTTGCCCGAACCGGATTCGCCGACAATGGCGATGGTTTCGCCACGCCGCAGCGCGAAGTTGACATTCTTCACCGCATCGACGCTCCCGCCCTCGACCTTGAAGGTCACGGCAAGGTTTTCGACCAGCAGAACCGGCTTCTGATCTTTCAAATTGAGAGGCGCTGAAACATTCATGGCAGGGCCTCAATAGGGATCAATGGCGTCGCGCAGGCCGTCGCCAAGCGCGTTGAAGGCGAAGACGGCGAGCAGCACAAAGCCGACGGGAGAGAGAATCCAGGGATAGGAGCCGATCACCGAGAAGGACGCCGTGTCCTGCAGCATCAGGCCCCAGGAAATCAGCGGCGGCTTCACGGCAAATCCGAGGAAGCCGAGGAAGGATTCCAAGAGGATGATCGCCGGAATGCCGAGGGTGACGGAGACGATGATGTGGCTCAAGACATTGGGGAAGATATGCCGCACAATGATGCGGTTGTCGGATGCGCCGACGGCTTGGGCGGCGCGCACATATTCGATGCGGGCGAGCGACATTGTCTTGCCGCGCACTTCGCGCGCCAGCTGCGCCCAGCCGAGCGCCACAATGACGAAGACCACGAAAGAGAGGAAGACAGACGTCGGGGCAGTCACTGGAATGAGCGTCGTCAGCGTCAAATAAAGCGGCAATTGCGGAAAGGCGAGAACGACTTCAACGACCGCCTGCGACCAGCGGTCAAAACGGCCGCCAAGATAACCGGCGGCGATGCCGACCAGAGTGCCCACCAGCGTGATGAAGGCGACGCCGATGAGGGCGATGGTGAGCGAGATACGCGAGCCGATGGCGCCGCGCGAGAAAATATCGCGACCGAACTTGTCGGTGCCCAAGAGATGCAGCGGCTTGCCGTCGCCCGTGCCGAACAGATGCGTGTCGGAAGGGATCAGGCCGAGGATTTTGTAGGCATAGCCTTCGGCGAAGAACTGAACCGGACGGGGATTGTCATAGTCCGGCCCGGTCAGCGGCTGGAAAGTGATCGGGTCAAGCTCGGTGAATTCCTTGGTCGCATAAGTGACCGGGCGCAGCGTGAAGCCCTCTTTGGTGAAGAAACTGATCGGGTCGGGCGGCGCGAAGGCCACGAAGGGCTGGCGCGGGTCAACCGGCGACACAAAATCGGCGAACAGCGCGATGAAAAACAGGAGGCCAACCAGCACCAGCCCCAGCATGCCGGTGAAGGAGCGGCGGAACTTGCGCCAGACCAGCGTCAGATAATTTTCGTTGCCGGCGAAGCGGCCCTTCTGGGGAGCGCCGTCCGCATAGTCGGCAGGCTCCTGCTTCACATAGGGGGCGTAAAGATCGGCGCTCATCAATTGTCTCCAATGCGCACGCGCGGATCAAGCCAGGCGAGCAGCAGGTCCGAGATGATGTTGCCGACGATCAGCACAGCGCCGAGCAGGAGGAGGATTGTGCCGGTGACCAGAACGTCGCCGCGCGACATGGAGCCGACAATGGCGGGTCCGATGGTTGGCAGCCCGAAGATGATCGAGGTCTCGATTTCGCCGGTCAGCATGTAGGGCAGGACGACACCCTGATAGGCGACCAGCGGGTGGATGGCGTTGGGCACGGCATGCTTCATGATGACCGCGCTTTCCTTCAACCCCTTGGCGCGCGCCGTTTCAACATATTGGGCATTCAGCGTATCCAAGAGATTGCCGCGCATGACGCGCATATTGTAGGCTAGGCCGCCTATGGTGGCGACGGCGATGACCGGCCAGACATGCTGCACAAGGTTGACGAACTTGTCCCATGACCAGGGCGCGCCGCCATACTTTGACGAATAGAAGCTGCCCAGTTCCTGCACATTCAGCTTGAAGGCCAGAATGTAGATGATGATGAGCGCCATCAGGAAACGCGGGATGGTCATGCCGAGAAACGAGATGATCGAGAGCGCCGTGTCCGACCAGCTGTATTGACGCGTCGCGGCTATGATGCCGAAGCCGATTCCGATGATAGACGCCAGTATATGGCAGACCAGCGCGATGGCGAGCGTGGCGGGCAGACGCGAACCCACGACTTCGGAAATCGGCTTGTTGTAGAAATAGGAGTGGCCGAAATCGCCGACGAAGAAGCCGCCGATCCAGCGGAAATATTGCACAAACAGCGGGTCATTGAGACCGTTCTGCTCGCGGAACCGCTCGGCCGCCGCGTCGGCCACGGTTGATGTCGCGTTGCCCTGAAAGATCATCTGCGATCGGATATAGTCCGCATAGTCGCCGGGGGGCGCCTGAATGATGACAAAGGTCAGCACGCTCATCACGAAGAGGACGGGAATAGCTGAAAGAATGCGCAGTGCCAGAAAGCGGAGCATCGTTTTAAGCCAATGGATTGATGTGTCTCTACTCCCCTTCAGGGAGAGCGTCGAAGCTGGCGGCGTTCTGCCAAGGGGGCAAAGTCCGCCAAGTAGCCCTCCCCCCAAGACACTGGGGAGAGGGAAGCTCGAATAGTCTTACTTGACCGGGCCCTTGCCGCCTGGAACGTCAGACAGCGTGTCCGGGAACAGTTCGAGACCCGCCTGCTTGTCGGCGGCCACAAAGACGCGCTCTCGGATGATGTTATCCTCGGCCCAGTTATACATGAAGATCGGCGCGCCCGGCGCGACGTTGGAGAAGCGCTTGTTGATGATGAGCGCTCCCGGATAGGCGGTGAGGCCAACCGTGTAGACATTTTCCGTATGAAGCTTCTGATAGTCCTTCATCAGGGCAATGCGCTCGGCTGAATCCTTGGCGGCGATGAACTTGTTCACCACGCCGACCATCGCCGTTTCGAAGTCGAGCATATCAACTTCGTCCTTGCCTTCAGGGGCGCGGTGGAAGTCGGTCGTCTTCGGTCCCACCGGCGCAAGCCGGTCGGTGTTCTGGACAACGGTGATATACTCGGAGCCGTTGCGGTTGATGTGCCAGTCGAACTTGCCGGCGTTGCGGGCGTTGACGCGGTCATTGTCGGTCATCATGTTCAAGATGACGCGCAGGCCCGCCTGTTCGGCCATGGCGACGACGCCTTCGGCCATGCTCTTGTCAGCGCCGAAGTCGGAATTGCCCAGCAGGGTGATTTCGACGTTCTTGCCGCCGCCCTTGCCTTCCGGGAAGTTCAGAACGCCGTCGCCGTCCGTGTCCTTCAGGCCGGCCGCTGCAAACTCGGCTTTGGCCGCCTCAAGATTGAACGGATAGTAGACGGTGGAATCCTTGTCGAAATAGCTGGTGCCCGGATAGATGCCGCCAGCGAACGTGGCGGTGAACGGACCCTTGACCAGCGACTCGCCAAGACGCTGACGGTCGATCATCGATGTCACGCCGCGGCGGAAGTTGAGGTTCCGGTTCAGTTCGCGCACGGCCTGCGCCCGCTCGTCCGGCGCGCCCCAGCCATTGCCGCTCAGATTGAACTGCAAGGAGTAGGCGATGGTGCGCTGGCCGAACTCAAGACGGGCGGGCGATGCGGGATCGGCTGCCTTCTTAAGGGCTTCGACATAGTTCTGCGCCTGCTCAAGGTTGGAGAAATCGCCCGTTCCGGCCACAGCCTGAACGTCGCGGTCGCTCCAAGTGGAGAGGCGGTAGTGCATTTCGTTGAGGTAAGGCAGCTGGTTGCCGGCCTCGTCCACCTTCCAATAGTAAGGATTGCGGCGCAGCACGACAATATCGTCTGGACGGTGCTCGACCACGACCCATGCGCCCAGAACTGGCATGCCCATATAGGACGGGCCGAAGGCGTTTTTGTACTGCTCATAGGTGTTTTTCGAATTCTTCGGATGCTGCGGCGCAAGGATATGCGACGGGCCGGGGCAGAAATTGTTATAGGCCATCGAATAGAGAACCTGCGTCGGGAAGGCGGTCTCAAAGGTCCACTTGATCGTGTAGGCGTCAACCTTTTCGAGCTTGCTGCCCTTGCCGAATGTTTCCTGGGTTTCGCCGCCGAGCGGGTTCACTTCAGGATCGAGAATATTATATTCCCAGTGATACATCACATCGTCCGCATCAAACGCATCGCCATCGGACCATTTTGCGCCTTCGATCAGGTGCATGGTCAGCTGCTTGCCGTCCTCGGACCATTCCCAGGACTTGGCGACATTCGGCAGCGGCTGCAATTCTTCGGCTTTCACCTGGAACAGCGGTCCGGTGCGGGTCAGGCATTCCACCAGGCCGATGTCGATGCCGCCCCAGCCCTGCGACTGGCCGGCCCAGTAGTTCCAGCCCTCGGGCCGTCCGCCGATGACATGGCGCATCACGTCGCCATACACGCCGATGCCGTCCTTCATGTTGCCGGTCTTGTAAACCAGCGGCTCTTTCGGCAGGCGGTCCTTGACGGCGGGCAGCTTGCCGGCGTCAACCATGGCCTTGACGAAATCCGGCTCATGATATTCCGGCAGCGCCTTGTATTCCTGAATGTCGGCGACGCCGACAAAGGTCACCTTGCCCTGCGCGTCAAACGCGGGCGCGTCCGGCAGCGGAGCCGGCACAGCGCCTTCCGCATACACAGCGCCTGATGACACGCCAACGAGCAGCGCCGCCAATGCGGCCCGCAAAATAGATTTGTGCATTATTTCTCCTCCCAAGAGACAGATTGCCCGAAAAGCGCCGTTTGCCTTTCAAGGACAGCGGCGGTTCTTTTCACTTTCGATGTTAGCGCAAGCCCCCTTGCCGTGAATGCGGATTTCGCATTATTCTTTCCGGGTTTTGAAGATTGTGAAAAAAGTTGGGGTAACTGGATGGCACGTAGCCAAGCGTTGACAGTGCAGACCAGCATCGCCCATTCGGAGCGGCACTTTTACAGCGATAAAAGCGCGTTCGGCCGCTTTGGCATGCGCATTTTCACACCGCAGATCATGGACAAGGCGCACTGGCACGGCCATGTCGAGGCCAACTGGCTGACATCGGGCCAAATGCACTATCTGGTCGACGGCGCGCAAAAACTGATCCCGTCGGGCCGGCTGGTGATTTTCTGGGCAGGGGTGCCGCACCAATTGACCAAGGGTCGACGGCGCCAATGATCCGGCGCAAAAGCTCTGCAACATTTACCTGCCGCTCGACGCCTTCCTGTTCATGCCGCATCTGGCCAAGCTGCAGGTCGCGCTGCTTTCCGGCGCGATCATCGTCCTGCCGCCGGAAGTCTGCGGCTTTGAGACGGTGCAGCGCTGGTATGGCGACTACCGGTCCGGCAATGTCGAGCGGGCGGAAATCGTCAAGATGGAGATCAACACGCTCCTGCGCCGCGCCTCGCTGCAGGACTTTGACTATCATATCTAAAGCCATGGGGCAATGACCCGGAAAAATCCGGCCTGACCTCGGCGCAGGTGCGCCACGTCGTGGCCATGGTGCGGCATGTGCTGGAAAATCTCGAAAAGAGCCTGACATCGGAATCCGTCGCCAAGGTCACGGGCATGCATCCCAATTATGCGCTCAGCCTGTTTTCCAAAACGCTGCATCTGTCGCTGAAGAAATTCATCATAAGGATGCGGCTCTTACGGGCGCGGGCGCTGTTGATGGAAAGCAATCTGCCGATCACGACGATTGCGCTGGAAACCGGCTTTGCCTCGATGACGCAGTTTTATCTGCATTTCGGCAAAGCCTATGGCACAACGCCCTATCAGATCAGGCAGAGCTATATCGCGACGACGGCGGTCTTAGCCGCCTGCGTCAGGGCGCTTTCTTTTCCAGCTCGACGAGCAGTTTCTTCGCGGCTTCCAATCCTTCAGATGCGGCGAAGCGGATCTTTTCCATGCCCTTCTGCTCGTCCCGTTTCGGATTGTCTTTGGCGATCAAAACCTGGCCAAGGTAAAACTGCGAATGCGGCACCTTTGCAAGCGGGGGGCTGTCGAGATATTTGGCGGCTTTGACATAATCCTTCTTCACCCAGCGCCCGAGCTGATACTCAAGGCCGGCCCGGTTCAGGAGCGTGGCGTCATTGTATTTGACGGCGCCCGCCTCGGCGATGAGGGCGGCGGCGCGCAGCGAAAACTCATCCTTCTCCGTGGCAATGAGACTTTCAGATATCTGGCTGATGGAGACCGGATCGCGTTTGTCCACCAGTGTTTTCGCAATGGTTTCAATGTCCTGATCGGTGCGGCCCTTGACCATGCCGGAAACTGTTTTCGCGATGTCCTTGCCATCCGATTTGAGCGGCGCCTGGCGCAGTTCCGCGACCACGTCGTCAATGGGCACCATGCGGCGCAGCTGCCAGAATGCGCCCGCGCCGATCAGCGTCAGCACCGCCAGCGCCAGAATCACCCGGTTCATCCAGCGGCGGTCTTTCGCCGGCGCGCCGGCTTCGGCGTTGGAATCCGCAGCGTCCGCGCCGGAAGTCATATTGTGGTCTGTCATGGTGTTTCCTCGAATGTGGGCCCGGTCGTCATCGTCCGGATTGCTTTTGACAATTTCTATCGCCTCCCGCAGCAGCTTAATCTCCTCGCCCCGCCGGTTTTCACTGATGCTTGGGTGTCGCCTGATATAATTTTCGGTCTTTTCAAATACCTGCTGCGGGCTGACGCCGTCTTTTTGAGCATTGCTCACCAGCTTGCGCAATATTGCGGGATACTTGTTTTTAATCTCCATCGCTTTTTAGCCGAGAGCTCCGGTCCCGAAATGTCACGGTCAATGAGGCTATTTCATGAATTTTGCCGTTTATCAACGACTGTTGCCAAAAGATGGGAAACTTAGTCAACGGGTTCGCGGCAGGTCGTCAGGGAAAGATAATTCAGGCAAAGGGCGCAGGCCGACTGAACGAAAGCGGCACGCGCACCGCTAACAACATTGCAGAATAAAACAAATTAAACCGGAGCCCCGCGTTTTTCGCAGGAGACAAAGCGCAATGGCGGCTATATTACGGCAGGCGGCGGAAAACTGATTTCTTAAAAGGCGGTAGTTAATTGCGGGAAAACGTGGATGAGAAAACAATCGCGAGCTTTGGCGATGAATGGTCGCGTTTTGACCAGTCAGGTTTGAATGCCGAAGAGCACGCGGTCATATTTGATCAGTATTTCGGCCTGTTCCCGTGGCAGTCGCTCAGTGCGGACGCGGAAGGGTTTGACATGGGCTGCGGCAGCGGCCGCTGGGCAAAGCTGGTTTCGCCCCGTGTCGGCATTTTGAACTGCATCGATGCGAGCGCTGACGCTCTTGCCGTGGCTGGGAGGAACCTGAAGGGCCTTGCCAATGTCCGCTTCATTCATTCAGCCGCCAATGGCGGGCCGCTGCCAAAAGCAAGCCAGGATTTCGGATATTCACTCGGCGTGCTGCATCATATCCCCGACACGCAGCTGGCTATGGCCGCATGCACGGCGATGCTGAAGCCCGGCGCGCCCTTCCTGGTCTATCTGTACTACCGCTTTGACAACCGCCCGTTCTGGTTCCAGCTGATCTGGCGCGCCTCCGAGCTGCTGCGGGCGGTGGTGAACCGGCTGCCGCCGCGGCTGAAACACATGTCCAGCGACCTCATGGCCGCCTTGATCTACTTTCCGCTGGCAAGATTTGCCGGAATCTGTGAGAAGATGGGCTTGAATGTTGGAAATTTTCCGCTGACGGCCTATCGAAAGCTGAGTTTCTACACGATGCGCACCGACAGCCGCGACAGGTTCGGCACGCCGCTTGAGCAGCGGTTCACGCGGGTTGAAATCCGGCAGATGATGGAGAAAAGCGGATTGGAAAACATTGCTTTCTCAGACCCGGAAACCGGGCCGTTCTGGTGCGCGATAGGGACCAAGTCCCGTTGACGGTGAAGTCAGGCATTATCAATTTTGCAATTCTGGAACTCAATTGAATGGTTCGGGTGCTTGCATTGATGAAATACGGCGACATGGCCGCCAGCACCCGGCAGCGGCTGCTGCAATATGCTGAAAGTTTCAACGAGAGCGACGTGATTGTTGAATGCAGCCCTTTACTGGACAATGAATATATCAAGAAAAGTTTCAATGGAAAAGGCTACTCAAAATACGGCTTGGTTAAAAGCTATCTGAGGCGGCTTATGCTGCTTGTCAGAAAGCAGGAATTTGATCTGATTTGGGTTCATTGCGAGCTCTATCCTTTTTTGCCAAGTTTTTTTGAGAGACTGGTTTTTCTTAAAAACACGCCGGTTGTCTACGATTATGACGATGCGATTTTTCACGGATATGACACGCATCCAAGCCGGTTTGTGCGCGCGGTGCTGGGACGCAAGCTGCAGCCATTGATGCGCGGCGCTTCCCTGTGCCTGTGCGGCAACAACTATCTTTACGACTACGCCTCCGAATTCTGTGACAACAGCCATGTCATACCGACGGTGGTGGACATCAATGCCTATTCGCCCGCCATCGGCGGCAGGGGTCCGCACAAAACCGTCGTCGGCTGGATCGGCTCCCCGTCAACATGGAAATATGTCGGCCCCGTTGTTCCGCTGCTCCGCAGGCTCGTGAGCGAGGGCAGGATTGACGTCCATATTGTCGGCGCAGGGCCCGCTGCGGCGACCGTGCCTGAATTTCAGTTCTTCCCTTGGAGCGAAGCGACGGAAGTTGACGCAATCAGGGCCATGGATATCGGCCTGATGCCCCTGCCGGACGAAAACTGGGCGCGGGGAAAATGCGGCTACAAGCTCATTCAGTATATGGCCTGCGGACTTCCCACCATCGCTTCCCCCGTCGGCGTCAACAGTGAGATCGTCAATTCCGGCGTCAACGGCTATCTTGCGACGTCTGAGGAGGAATGGGCGCTGGCTTTGGAAAAGCTGATCGCCGATCCCGAAAAGAGAAAGCGCTTCGGTCTGCACGGCCGCGAGAAAATTGTCCGCGACTATTCAATGCAGACCTATGCGCCCAAAATACTCGAACATCTGAAATCGCTCGTCAAACCGTGATCCTGTGAAAGGGAGTCAGGGATGGTCCGGCTTGCGGGCCGAGTCTGCGAGCGCCTTGTCCAGAACGCCGGCGATCTGATCCGCCGCCCGCTTGATTGAATATTCCTTTTCCACGATTTCGCGCCCGCGGCGGCCCATTTCAGACCAGCTCTGCCGCATGCGCGCCATTTTGGAGATCGCTTCATACCAGTCTGAGACGCTCTCGACGAGCAGCCCTGTCCTGCCGTGCCTGACGATGTCGACATTCGCGCCGACCGCCGAGGCGATGACCGGCTTACCGCTCGCCATGTATTGAATGAGCTTGTAGCCGCATTTGCCGAATTCCCACGGCGTGCTTTCCAGCGGCATGATGCCAAAGGAAATGGCGGCGAGTTCGTCCGCCTCGGTTTCCGCGCTCCAGGGCACGATTGTCGGGTTGACCCCGGGCAGGTTGACGGGGCCTGATCCAATCAGAACAATCTCCGCGCCAAGCTCCGTCTGCGCCTTCGCCAGCGCCGGCGCAACTTTTTCGAGATATTTTGCGGTTGCCGGGGTTCCAATCCATCCGATGCGGAATTTGCCGTCAGAAGTCGGCGCGTCGGCTTTATAACGGGCGGGATCGACGACAGTCGGCACAATCTCAACCTGCCTGGCGCCCGCCTGGTTGGCGCGGGCGGCGATGTATTTGTTGCCGGCCACGACAATGGCGGCATGCTTCATGACGGAGTCAATTTTTCGTCCAAAAACAAATCGGACAAACGGATTTGGGCTCAGATCGTAGCGGTGAAAAAGCGCATCGTCATAGTCCACGACAAAAGGCGGCATGGAGCGGCCGAGAGCATGCTCAAGCCACCATGGCACGAAGGGCAAAGCCTCTTTCTCCAGCCAGACGAGGTCGTACTTTTTGGCGCCGATCATCGCCGCCGCGCGCCGCCTCAGCGCGGAAAGCGCCGAAAGCGCCCTCGGCCGGTCGGAGGAATTGTAAAACGCTTTCAACCAGCCATCATCAAACAGCGGCTCGACCGTCAGATCAAATCCGCGCTCGGCCAGATGCGGGATAAATTGAACCGTCCGAAGCCGGCTGCTGGCGCCAAGACATGTGTAGCTGGTCAGCGCAAGGACACGTGTTTTTTTCATCAAAATTCCGATGGTTTTTTTTAAGTCCTGAGAATTCAATATGCCCCATATTCCGACTGCGATGCAACATCCGTCTTTGGGGGGGCGCGGGACTGTCAACAGCCGGAATCAGCGACGGACGGAACCTGCCGGATCAAGTCGGCATGCGCTGGGCGTGACGCGGCGACACAGTTCGCACATTTTTTGGACGTGATCAGACAGCGGTCACAGCCGCCGCATCATAGCCGTGCTTCGCCAGACTTGGGAGAAACTGCATCGTCCGAAGCCTGCCGTCGGCGCGCGGCCCTGCGCCTGCCGTCCAACCGCGCAGAAAATATGATCGGCAGCAGGAGCATCCAAAGCGTGTCAAAGATGTCGAGCACAGGGTTGAATGCATAGGCAAACACCATTCCGCAGGTGCCAGAGAAACAACATGCGTTCGGAAGGTGTCATGTGCCTAAATCCCTTGAGGCACTTCAGGATAGGTATCAGATATATGTAGCAAAACAGCAGGCAGCCGATAACCCCGTACCGGTAAAGCGCGGCGATGTAAGCGAGCTCATACCGCCAAGGACGGTCGTCGGCGCGCACGACTGAAATGCCCGTGCCAAGACCATGTCCGAAATGAACGGCTCTAGATCCGCTGTTCCAACGTTGATCTCCGCAGGCGAGTCAGCCGGAAAGTCGAGTATCTGGGGAAGGAGGCAGCTCAGTTCCAAACAGCATCGTGCAGATAGTGAGAAATGGAACTAAGCGATCTGGGATGAGCAAAATTCCCGATGAAAGACGGCTCGACTGATGATTATGATGAGCTAAATAAGCTGGTACCAAGCCAGTGAAAGTAATTCTCCAAGTGAACTGTAATCGAAGATGGTAACTCTGCCTCCTAATCATAGATTTTTCATGTAAAAATATGTCAGCGACGAAAAAAATAAGAAATGCAGATACAAAAATTGACAGTAAATGCCGACATGGATCAAAATTGATTTCAGCTTTAAATTACGATTTGAATGCCAAATACCCGAAAAAAACAAGCAATATTACCAGCAGATAAATCTTGTTTTATTCAGAAAAAGCAAACTTGCCTATCAATTGCAGAACAATAAATATGACATCTATGATTCTATCTTTTGATGATTCAGCGTATATGCATGCAACTCATAAAAGATGCGAACCAAAGCCAATAAAATTTATGAAATTTCCTCGGCGAATACTTTCAATATTTACAAATCTTATTAAAAGTGGATCGTTAAAAGATGTGTAAAATATTCCTCCACTAAAATATGCAATATTATTCAAAATCGTATACAAACAATAACGAACCAAATAGTCCCAATTATGAAGGAAATATCTAATTGAATAGTGAATTTCGATATTTTTTTGACATGATTTTTCTTATGTGCTGCCGGATCACTAAGAAAAAAGTAAAGAATGACAGAGCAAAACAACCAATTATTGCAGAAAACAGAATATAGAAGCTTGCCTCTGGCGCGTTCCATTTGATTGGGCCGAAAAGATAAAGGGCGACCGATATTGACCAGCCGATTGCACCCCAAAAGCTCGGGATGGTCAGAATCCAACCATAAGACAGTCCTTCTCTCACAGACAGGCGTGAAAATCCCGCAGGTTCGCCAAAGTGACGTAGACCGTCACCTCCGCTGCTCTGACCTCTCCGCCTCGTCATGTCAGCCACCCTCTGGACTTTTTCCAGACAATAGTTCCAAAAGAGGCAAACACACAAATCGCAATCGCAATGCGCGGCCAGAGCTGGTGGATTTGAGCACAGGCAATGATGAGCGCCGCGCCCAAAACGATTGCGATTGCAGAATATTTGCTGAGCCGCTTCAAGCTCGCCTGTATATGGGCGGCGTAGCCAAACAGGAGACAGGTGTCAAACAAAACGCGGCCCGACCAGACGATTGCAGCGCCCACGATTCCGAAAGCCGGCACACGAAATAAAGCCCCATCATGAAGAACGGGACCTCGATAATATGGCCAATGGCCGTCAGGTCGGAGCGGCCCGACCCCTGAACAACCGCGCTCGGAATAAGGGTGACTGAATTCATGAACATCCCCGCCGACAGAATGATCAGGACGAGATAGCCGGCGTCGGAAAATTCGACATTGATCCAGATGAGGAGAATTTCCCGCGCAAACAAAGCGGCGAACAGATAGCATGGGAACATCAGGACAAAGACGGTCTGCAGCGCCATTTTGGTCGCGCTGAGCACGGCTTGCGGATCGCTCTTGTGCGTGGCCGACACGGACGGGAAGACGGCTGCGGCGATCGCGTGCGGCACGACGGCGGTGCGGAAGATGGCGTCGAACGGCGCGGCGTAATGCGCGACCGCCGCCGCGCCCAGCACGCGGCCGATGAACAGGCGGTCAAAATTGACCAGAAGCGGACCAATGAAATTGCTCGAAGCGATCCAGCCGGAATATTTCAGCATCGGGATGAGCTGGACCTTTGTCACCGCAGGCGCGCCCGCAACCGCCAGCCCCTCGCGCACATGCCAGTAGAAAGCGGCGGCGGCGGCGATGCGGCTGGCGGCGAGGCCGAAGGCGAGCGCTGAAATCTGCGGAAAGCCGAGCCAGGCGACCAGGACAGGGCCCAGAAAAATGCACGCGCCCAGCGGGATCTGCACGGCGCTGACCGCCTTGAAACGCTGGCGCGCCTGCAGCACGCCCTTGAAGGCGTTGCCGGCGATGACGAAGGGGATGGCGAGCGCCAGCCAGCGGATGGCGTAAATGGTCTCCGCCTCATGCTGCGGCGCGACTTTGAGCCAGGAGGCGGCCTCGGCTGCGAAAAGCACCAGGCCAAGCGCTGCGGCGCCGCCCACCGCCATCATCATCGCCATGCCGCTCCACAGGATCTGCGGCACCTCTTCGGGCCGCCCGGCCCCGATGGCCTTGGCGGCGAAATGCGTGATCGCCCGGTTGAGACCAAGGTCAAACAGATTGAAGTAACCCACCAGCACCCAGACAATGCTCAAAAGACCGAACCGCTCCGGCCCGATCAGGTGAATGAGCATCGGCACTGCGGCAATGGCGAACACAAACGGCGTCGCGTCCGCCGCAACGCTCCAGAGCGCGTTGCGCGACAGGGCGCGGCCGCTGAAGACCGGCGCGGGCGCGGCGGCGCTCATGCCGGACCGCCAAACCAGGTGCGCTCCAGCGCGTCCTGCCAATGCTCCGGGGTTGCGCCCAAAGCCGCCCAGCCGCTGGTCTTGTCGAGCACGGAAAAGCGCGGCCGCTTCGCCGCTGTCGGGTAGGCTGACGCCGGTATCGGCTGTATCGACGCGCCGGGAGCAGCCGGCCCGAACGCTTGCCCAGCCGCATCACAGCGGCGGCAAAATCATACCAGCTGGCGGCGCCCGCATCGGTGAAGTGCACAATTCCCGCGCCGCCCAGCTCAACGCCGTTCCAGATGGCCCGGGCCAGGTTTTCCGCCGAGGTCGGCGTGCCGAACTGATCGGCGACAACGCTCAAGTGCCCGCGCTCCTTCAGAAGCCGCAGAATGGACGCGGCAAAATTGTTCATCGACGGCGCGTGAACCCAGGCGGTGCGGATAATCAGATACTGCGCTTCCGGCAGGGCGGCCTGCACGGCGGCCTCGCCCTGCTGTTTCGAAGCGCCATAAACAGACAAGGGATTGGTCCTGTCACCGGGCAGATAAGGCACGGAGCTTTCGCCGTCGAAGACAAAGTCGGTCGAGAGCTGCACCAGCCGCGCGCCGGTCCGCGCCGCAGCCCCGGCCAGCGCCGCCGGCGCGTCCGCATTGGCTGTCCGGGCCGAGAGCGCGTCGCTTTCGGCCTTGTCAACGGCGGTGTAGGCGGCGGCGTTGATAATCACGTCCGGCCGCAGGTTCTCAACACAGGCGCGGATCGCGTTCATGTCGGCGATATCCAGCGCATCACGCTTTGGCGCATGCACGTCAAACTGATCCGGCGCCAGGCGCAGAAGCTGTGAGCCGACCTGCCCCGAACCGCCGGTGATCAGAATTTTCCGGCGGCGCGTCATTGGCCGGACACATCATAAAGCCGGCCGGACGATTGCAGCTGCGCCAGCGTCGGCGCGGCCTCGTCCTTGGCCGACAGCAGCTTTTCACCGGACGGCCACTCGATGCCAATGTCCCTGTCGTCCCAGCGCAATGACAAGTCAGATGCCGGGGCGTAATAGTCGCCGCATTTGTAGGAGAACAAAGCGGTCTCGCTCGTCACCATGAAACCATGGGCAAACCCGGCCGGCACAAACAGCTGCCTGTGGTTTTCGGCCGAAAGCAGCGCGCCAAACCATTTGCCGAAGCTTGGCGAGCCCGTGCGCAGATCGACGGCCACGTCAAACACTTCGCCCTGACACACGGAAACCAGCTTGGCCTGCGGATTGGGGTTCTGGAAATGCAGGCCTCTCAGCACGCCTTTTTTGGAGAAGGAGACATTGTCCTGGACAAATGACACGCCCAGGCCAAGCGCGCCGAAGCGCTCAAGATTCCAGCTCTCATAAAAGAATCCGCGCCCGTCGCCAAAGACTTTCGGCTCAATCAGCAGCACGCCGGGCAGGCTTGTCTCGGAAATCTTCATCTGGCGTCGCCGACCAGCCGGCGCAGATAGGCGCCGTAGTCGCTCTTTCCATGCATCTCCGCAGCCATAGACAACTCATCGGCTCCGATGAAATCCTTTCGAGAAGGCAATTTCCTCAAGACAGGCGATCTTGAGATTTTGACGGACCTCGATTGTCCGGACAAACTCGCCCGCCTCCAAAAGGCTTTCATGCGTGCCGGTGTCAAACCAGGCAAATCCCCGGCCGAGCACTTCGACGTGAAGCCTGCCCTGCTCGAGATAGGCCTGATTGACCGCCGTGATTTCAAGTTCGCCCCTGGCCGACGGCTTCAGCCGTTTGGTGATTTCCACGACGCTGGAATCGTAAAAGTAGAGCCCGGTCACAGCAAACCGCGACCGAGGCTTTTCGGGCTTCTCCTCAATTGACCGCGCAATGCCGTCCGCATCAAAATCAACCACGCCGAACCGGCTCGGATCGCTCACCTGAGTTGCAAAAACTGTCGCGCCCGCGCTCCTTTCGACAGTGCGCTTGAGCATGGCGGAAAAGCCGTGGCCGAAGAAAATATTGTCTCCCAGCACCAGAGCGACCTGTTCACCGCCGATGAACTGCTCGCCGATCAGAAACGCCTGGGCAATTCCGTCCGGACTTGGCTGCGCCTGGTATTGGAAAGAGACGCCGAACCTTGACCCGTCCCCCAGCAGTTTTTGAAACAGCGCCTGCTCATGCGGCGTCGTGATGATCAGAATGTCGCGTATGCCCGCGAGCATCAGAACTGAGATTGGATGGTAGACCATCGGCTTGTCGTAAATGGGCAGAAGCTGCTTCGACACGCCCATCGTGATCGGATACAGCCGCGTCCCGGTGCCTCCGGCCAACACTATCCCGCGCATCTGCAAACTCCCCGCCCGGATAAAACAGCGTCCCTCATATCCCGAGCCTCTCCCCGCCATAGCGGCGCTCCGTCAATGGCCGCCACCACCATTCATTGTCCAGATACCAGTCAACGGTCTTTGCCAGTCCATCGTCGAAACTGACGGATGGACGCCAGCCCAGCTCGCCGCAAATTTTAGTGTTGTCTATGGCGTAGCGCAGGTCATGCCCCGGACGGTCCGTGACAAAATCGATCAGGGCGCGCCTCGGCGTTTTGTCAGGCTGAGGACGGCGCTGATCCAAGAGGTCGCAAATTCGCTCCACAACGGCAAGGTTGGTTCTTTCCTCGTCCGCGCCGACATTGTAGGTCTCGCCGCGCCTGCCCGCCTGCAGGACCAGAGCGATCGCGCGGACATGGTCGTCAACAAACAGCCAGTCCCGCACATTGCCGCCGCTGCCGTACACGGGCAGCTTTTCGCCCTGCATCGCCTTGATGATCATCAGGGGAATGAGCTTTTCCGGAAAATGGAACGGCCCATAATTGTTGGAGCAGTTTGTGATTGTCACCGGCAGCCCGAATGTCGATCCCCACGCCCGCACCAGATGATCGGACGCCGCTTTCGACGCGGAATAGGGCGAGGTCGGGTCATAGCCCGTCGTCTCGGCGAACTTGGCGTCATCCATATCGAGGGATCCGTAAACCTCGTCGGTCGACACGTGATGAAACCGGAAGACGGCGCGCGCGTTCTGATCGAGGCCATCATGATATCTGCGCGCCGCCTCCAACAAAACGGCCGTGCCAACCACGTTGGTGTGAACAAACGCCATCGGGCCGTCTATCGAACGGTCCACATGGCTCTCCGCGGCAAAATTCACAATCGCATCAGGCCTGTGCGCATCCAGAGTTTTTTGCACAAGTTCGGGATCAGCGATGCTGCCCCTGACAAAGTCATAGGCTCTGCCATTCTCGATCGCACCGAGCGTTCCCTCCGCAGCCGCGTAGGTCAGGGAGTCAAGGTTCACCACGGCCCATCCCAGATCAAGCACGCAATAGCGGCAGAACGCGGAGCCGATAAAACCGCTGCCGCCGGTCACCAGGATTTTTTTAGATGGGCCCGTCACACTGATCTCCGAAACAATACCGTCTCAGCCAAACCGGCGCCGAGAAACAAGATGCGCTACATAACCAAACTGGGTCGTCAGGGAAAGGCTGAAATTTCAAGCGGTTTGAGGCTTTTCCTGCCATCTGCCGCAGGATTTTCCGGAACGCGGCAGGCGGCGCTGATCCGCGTGTTTTTCGATCCGGAGCGGATGGCGGTTTCAAGGCTCCTGCGGCATATTTTCTTGCCCGGCGGCACTTTTGCTCAGACAAAAGTCGTCAGCCAGCGGATCAGCCGCCAGCAGGATGGCATTTGCCCACAAAAAGAGAGCCAGCATCAGGTCGTGCTGAAACGGGGAGCCGGTCAGGGATGACAATCCGTAGATCAGGAACAGCGAGATGACGCCGAAGCGGCGCTGCTTTGTGCTGTCCGCCCGGCGGCCGAACACGGCAAAAAGCGGCGCAAGCAAGATCGCTATAACTGCGGCGCCGGCAAAAACACCGCCCGCCACCAGAGCGTCAAGCACCTGATTATGCGCATGGCGGAAAGGGAACCTCCGGCCAATGCGCTTTTCGACCTGACCGTTGATGGCGTCCATCTTGTTTTGGGCTCCCCAGCCCAGCCAGGGCTTTTCCTTGATTGCCACGACCGAGGCTTCCCACAGCAGCCAGCGGGCGCCCATCGAGTTGGTTGGACCGGATGTTGAGGCATTTGCCAGTTCAGCGTAAATCTGCGTGGCCTTGGTTTGGACCGGGGGCAGCCAAACCGGCGCCGATGCCAAAATCAGCGCTGTCGAAAGCAAAACAGGAACCCACTTTCTCGACGCTGCGAACATGGCCGCCATAAGGGGCAAGAGCACAATCAGCGGCAAAAGTATTCTGGTATCTGACAGGAAAATTCCAGCGGCCCCGGCCAGAAACCCCGCTGATCCGGCGATGACCCGCCACCTGCCCCCCGCCATCGCCCAGCCGCAGGAAAGTGCGCCCAGCACAGCCATGACCAAGCCGAACACGCCATAATTTCCGCCGCCGCCGGCCGCCAGAGGCGCTCTGAGAACATAAATTTGAAACAACGCCACCGCCAGTCCAAGCACAGCGCCAAGGCAGGCAAATTTCTGGAAGAATTCAAAGGCGAGATCGGGATTGGACAGCCTGAAGCGCGCTATCACGGGCAAGACGAGCAGGAAAGCGGCGTAAGACAGAAGGTTCGGCAAAATCCGCTCTTGCCCGGAAGCGGACAGGGAGGAAATGCAGATGACTCCCACGTAAATGCCGCATGCCAGCGCGAAGGGCGCCGCGCGCCGCGGCAACAGCACCGGATAGGCGCCCAACAGCTGACGCAGTGCGGCCAAAATGCCGGCCAGGAAAAAAAGCATGGTGAACCACGATCCCGCCATTGCGGGGGTGGTGATGGCGTATCCACAAAATAGAGCGCTCGAAACGGCGGCAGGCAGGGGCGCCAATTTCAAGAATTTTTTGCCGGTCAAGTGTCCGCGCATGACGCCTCCCGATTAAGAAACGAAAGGCATACTGACAACAACTCAAAGATACGCCTCAAAATGAAATAAAGCGGTCTACTTCCTGACAAATCTCGAAATCAGGTATGAAAGTATGCCAAATATCAGAAACAAAAATGTGAGACCGAACAAAGTCACCCATAAGGCGAATGAATTATAAAACCGGAATTCTATTTTGGATTGATCAACCGGGATGTCCGAGTAGATTAATTTTTCTTCATTCAGGCGCTGCGAATTTAACATCGACAACAGTTTGTTGCTATTCTCCCATGTCTGGTTCAGCGACGTTATCGTGAGGGAGGCAGATTCAGAAAATGCCTTCACATAGCTGTCATAACTTGCTGGCTTCGACGCCACATAACGCTTGATTGCTTCAATCCGACGCTGAATCAAGCCGTTCTGCTTTGAGTTTTCAGCCAAGTTTCTTTCAATGCCGAGTTTTTCTTTCAGCAATCCCTCGCGAAACTCCGCGCCGACGCTGCTGATTGACAAGGCGACGATCTTATCGACGACGTCATTATTGATGGTGGACATGCCGGACGGCTGCCCGCCCGCCAGCTGTGTTCCGGCAGGCTGGCCAGTGCCATCTTGAAGATTGTTCCCCTCAGTTGCATTGCGCTCTCTGATGAGGGCGGAAATCGACCCCGAATTCCGGGCATTCTCCGCCTCGCCAATCTTCATGATCTCGGCTTCGTTTTCATATGCCAGGATCGTCAGCTCAGGCTGTTTTGACAGGCCCTCATCAATGATGGGGCGCATGGTTTTTTCAATTTGAAACGATCTGATGGCTTGGGCCTGTCTCTGCAGATCCAAAAGGGTCAGCTTTTGCTCATCAAGCGTCAGGTTGTTGGCATTGGGCAGCTTGGAAATATCATCCAGTCTGGCATCGAGATCTCTGGCGCTTTTGTCGATGTAGTCGAAATAGAGCGGATAATCGAGCTTTTCCGAAAGAGTGACATCCACCAGCTGCGCATCGCTTTTTGCGACAGGAAACGACGTGACGCCCAGCGAGCGGATAAAAATTTCGGACCAGGCGCTTGGTATCGCCTTCACAACTGTGTTTCCCACGCTGGCTGGAATTGCATATTTGCCACCGACAGTGAAGCTGACGAGTATGCCGTCGCTGCTGGCGGCGGAAAGTTCCTTTTGGTAGCTTTCTTCCAGAACGCGTATTTCTTCGGGCGTGATGTTCTTCGCCTCGGATTTCAAGCGAAAGCGTTTTGAAATCGAATCCACGTTCGGGGAGTAGGCTTCGACAATCACTGACTTGATAAAATCGTCTTTCTTCATGCCATAAGATGCAAGTCCCGCGCTCTCATAAACCTGGTCAAGCACCGCCGGCGACCGCAAATCCGATGCGGCAAACTGCGTGCCGTTGGGATACTCGCCTGGTTTCGCGCCGCGCATGGTGAGGGAAATGGCGGATCGGTAAGTGTCAATGGACGGATTTCTCAGCGCGGAAAGAGTTATCAGCGCGAGCCCAAGGGCCAGGCCCAACAGAGTGACTGCGCAAATCCAGACGCGCCCAGACCACAAATAACGCACTGCATCCGCAAAAGTGACGCCGTCGTGAGGAGCCTGCTCGTCATATCCAAACTGCTGAGAAACCACGAAATCCTGATCCCGTTTCTCCAGCGCCGAAACAGTTTTAGCCATTTTTTTGGGTGTCCGTATGTTGATCGCCAGCCCGCTTAGTACAGATGTGGGATTTTGGCGAGGCCAAAAAGCGTGCAATGAAGCCGCCGCGCGCAGTTTGACCGCTGCATTTTCAACAGGCCGCAGCATTGCGGGCCACGCTTCCGGCCCATTCCAGCACT
Source organism: uncultured Alphaproteobacteria bacterium (assembly GCA_963802455.1). GTDB lineage: Bacteria > Pseudomonadota > Alphaproteobacteria > Rhizobiales > Rhizobiaceae > JANOYJ01. The sequence goes on from CAWDIY010000020.1 coordinate 25,874, forward strand.
CCTGCATAAACGTTTGTGACATCCCGATGCCGGAAAGCCGCCGCGCCGGGCTTGCTCATTGGACAACTATTCCGCATTTTCAGGCATTGCGCCGCTGCGGGGCATGACAGGGAGATCAAAAGGATGACCATTGCTCTTGCGCTGGTTCTTGAACGTCAGCATGAACTTGCCTTGCGCAGCATTGAGCTGCCGCTTGAAACCGGCCCCGGCATGGTGAAGATCGCGATCCACACGGTCGGCGTCTGCGGCTCGGATGTGCATTATTACACGCATGGCAAAATAGGGCCGTTCGTCGTCAACGCGCCGATGGTGCTCGGCCATGAGGCGGCGGGTACGATTGTCGAAGTCGGCGCGGGCGTCACGCATCTGAAGATCGGCGACCGGGTCTGCATGGAGCCGGGCATTCCGGACCCCAATTCAAAAGCCGCGCGTCTCGGCATGTATAATGTCGATCCCGCCGTCTCCTTCTGGGCAACGCCGCCGGTGCATGGCGTTTTGACGGCGAATGTGGTGCATCCGGCCAATTACACATTCAAACTGCCCGACAATGTCAGTTTCGCCGAGGGCGCGATGGTGGAGCCGTTCGCGGTTGGCATGCAGGCCGCATTCAAGGCGGGGATCAAGCCGGGCGACACGGGCGTGGTGCTCGGCGCGGGGCCGATCGGCGTGATGGTCGCCATCGCCGCGCTCGCCGGCGGCTGCGCCCGCGTCATCGTCGCCGACCTTGCCCAGCCGAAGCTCGACATCGCCGCGCAGTATCAGGGCGTCATCCCGGTCAATATCAGCAAGGAAAGCCTCGCGGACAGGCTGAGCGACTTGACGGACGGCTGGGGCGCAAACGTGGTCTTCGAATGCTCCGGCTCGCCGCGCGCATGGGAAACCATCATGGCCCTGCCCTGCCCCGGCGGCACGATTGTCGCGGTCGGCCTGCCGGTCAATCCGGTCCCCATCGATGTGTCGGCGGCCACCACCAAGGAAGTGCGCATCGAAACCGTCTTCCGCTACGCCCACCAATATGACCGCGCCATCGCGCTGATGGGGTCCGGCAAGGTGGATTTGAAGCCGCTGATTTCGGAGACGTTCGATTTTGCGGACTCGGTGAAGGCGTTTGACCGGGCGGTGGAGGCAAGGCCGGGGGATGTGAAGCTGCAGATCAGGATGTGAAGCCACGCTTGTCTTATCGGCGACTGGTTCACATACCCCCGCGCGCCGTCATTCCGGGATTGCGCAGCGAAATCCGGGACCCATGCCGGAATGCTGCCGCGCGGGGAAAAGGTGCAGAATGACGTTCTCTGCCGGCATGGGTCCCGGCTCGCGTCGCTTCGCTCCTTGGCCGGGATGACGAACCGTGGGGCCGACCGCTAAGAAAATTTCAAGCTGTATCTTCGACTTCAAACCGATTGAAAACTCCACATTACGCCGTAGAAGATGATCAAATTCTCCGGAGCCCCTCCATGCCCACCCACAAAATCGCCCTCCTCACCGCCGGCGGCCTCGCGCCTTGCCTCTCCTCCGCCGTTGGCGGCCTGATCGAGCGCTATTCGGAGATTCTGCCCGATGCTGAGATCATCGGTTATCTGGCGGGGTACCGGGGCCTCCTGCAGGGCAATTCGATTTCCGTCGGGCCGGAGACGCGGCAGGGCGCGGCTATTTTGCACCGGCATGGCGGCTCGCCCTTGGGCAACAGCCGGGTGAAGCTCACCAATGTGAAAGACTGCGTCAAGCGCGGGCTGGTGAAGGAAGGCGAGAATCCGCTGGAGGTGGCGGCGAACCAGCTGACCAAGGACGGCGTGACTATCCTGCATACAATCGGCGGCGATGACACGAACACGACGGCGGCGGATCTGGCGGCATACCTCAAGAAGAACAATTACGCGCTGACGGTGGTCGGCCTGCCGAAGACGGTGGACAATGACGTGATCCCGATCCGCCAGTCGCTCGGCGCGTTCACGGCGGCCGAGCAGGGCGCGGTGTTTTTTGAGAACGTTGTCAACGAGCAGAGCACGTCCTCGCGCATGCTGGTCATCCACGAAGTGATGGGGCGCAACTGCGGCTGGCTGACGGCGGCGACGGCCAAGGCCTACCGCGAGCGGACGCAGGCGCTGGACTTTCTGCCGACGTTTAATCTGGCGCATCAGCACAAAGACATTGACGCGGTCTATGTGCCGGAAATGGCGATTGACATTGCTGCCGAAGCGAAGCGGCTGAAGGCGGTCATGGACAAGAAGGACAGCGTCAATATTTTCGTCTCCGAGGGCGCGGGCGTTGACGCGATCATCGCCGAGATGCAGGCGCGGGGCGAGGAGCCGGCGCGCGACGCGTTCGGACATGTGAGACTCGATTCGATCAATGTCGGCGACTGGTTCGGCAAGCAGTTCGGCAAGCTGGTCTGCAGCGGACAAGACCCTCGTGCAGAAGTCCGGCTACTTCGCCCGCTCGGCGGCGGCCAACGCGGCGGACCTTGAGCTGATCCGCTCCATGGTGCTGCTGGCGGTGGACAATGCGCTGGCCGGGACTTCGGGTGTCATGGGCCATGACGAGGAACAGGGCGACACGCTGCGCGCCATCGAATTCCCGCGCATCAAGGGCGGCAAGCCGTTTGACATCGGGACACCATGGTTTGTTGAAATGTTGAAGCAGATCGGCCAGCCCATGGGCGCGCGGGTCGAGACCGGGCATTGAAACTGAATCATTTGAGTCGGTTGGCGGCGTTGGCTTGCAATCTGATTCAAGGGGCCGGGAAGAAGTGATGGCGGAGCCCGACGGCATTTTTGATTATGTGTTCGCGCCGGTCATTTTCGACGGCGAGGCGGAATACGCGGCCTCGGCCCTAAAGATTGAGGACGGGCGCGTCGCCGCAATTGTTTCTCAATCAGACATTCCTGCGAGCGCTTCTGTGCGGCGCTTCGGCGAGGGCATGATCGCCCCCGGCTTCGTCGACCTTCAGGTCAATGGCGGCGGCGGGGTGATGCTCAACGATGATCCGTCCGTTGATGCCATCGGAAAATCTGCGCGGCGCACCGCCCATTCGGCACAACCTCGCTTCTCCCGACGCTCATCACCGACACGCGGGAGAAGACCAAAGCGGCCATCGCGGCGGGCATTGAGGCGCAGCGGCGCGGCGTTTCCGGCTTCCGGGGGCTGCACCTTGAGGGGCCGCATCTGTCGGTCGCCCGAAAGGGCGCGCATGATCCCGCGCTCATCCGCCCGATGGATGAGGAGGATTTGCAAATTCTCATCGAGGCGAAGAAAAGCCTGGAAACGCTTTATGTTACCATCGCTCCTGAATCCGTCGCGCCAGCGCAGATTTCCCTTCTTTCAAAAGCGGGCATCGTCGTGAGCATCGGCCATAGCGATACCAACTACGAAACAGCCGCAGCCTACTTTAGGGCCGGGGCGACCTCCGTGACACATTTGTTCAACGCCATGAGCCAGATGGGCAACCGCGAGCCGGGACTTGCGGGTGCGGCACTGGATGCGAGACATGTGTTCTGCGGCCTGATCGCCGACGGGTTTCATGTGCATGAAGCCGTGATGCGCGCGGCGCTCAGGGCCAAACCGGGACCGGGCCGCATCTTCCTCGTCACCGACGCCATGTCCACCGTCGGCAGCGATATTGCTTCCTTCACCCTGAACGGCAGAACCATCACCCGCAGCGGCGGTCGGCTGACTTTGGAAGACGGCACGCTGGCGGGGGCGGATGTGGACATGATCTCCTGCGTGCGGTTCGCGCATTTCAAACTTGGCGTTTCCAAAGCCGAGGCGCTGCGCATGGCCTCGCTCTATCCGGCGCAGTGCATTGGGCGGGATGGGGAAATCGGTTCGCTGAAGCCCGGCGCGCGGGCAGACTTTGTGCATTTGTCGGAGGGGTTTGAGCTGCTTGGCGTGTTTGGCGGTGGAAGCTGAGGGATTGATTCAAGCGGTTGGCAAAGTGATTCAATCTTGGGGCCCGCAGCATTGAAATGCTTGGGAAAAGCAACCCTGACGACCGTCATCCCGGAATCGCGCAGCGATATCCGGGACCCATGCCGGACACTCTCCGCTTGGAAATGGGCGGACAATCTCGTTCTTCGCCGGAATGGGTCCCGGATCGGCTTCGCCGTCCGGGATGACGGACACGGGGGCGCGCATTCGCAAGCCCAACGCCCATCTCCGCTTTACATTGGCAATTGTCCTCGAAACGCGCTACCAGCGCGCAACGCTAGCTGCGCCCCTCCCCCGCAGCGCATTTCCACAGGAACTATACATGACCTTCCCGACCAATTCCGCGCCTTTGGCGCAAGCGCTGCTTGAGCGCGAATATCTGACGCCGACGCCGGTGCAGAGCGCCGTTCTGGAAGCCGCTGCCTCCGGCCGCGACCTCCTGGTTTCGGCGCAGACGGGCTCCGGCAAAACCGTGGCGTTTGGCCTTGCC